>JANNHT010000110.1:0-14180 GCA_031404555.1 Gammaproteobacteria bacterium | reverse complement strand
CATGGCGGGCCCGGCTTGCGTCCGGGCCCGGTTCCCATGCACAGTCACACGGCCGCCTTCGGGCGGCCGTGTCATTTAGTGGATCATGGTCCAGAGCATCTTCCTGGTGGGCCCGATGGGATCCGGCAAGACCGCCGTCGGCCGGCAGCTTTCACGCCGGCTCGGCCTGCCGTTCGCGGACAGCGACGCCGAGATCGAGAGCCGGACCGGCGTCGAAATCGCCTACATCTTCGAGCGTGAGGGCGAGGAAGGCTTCCGCATCCGCGAGCGCGAGGTAATCGACGAGCTGTCGGCGATGCCGGGCATCGTGCTCGCGACCGGCGGCGGCGCGATCCTCTCCGCCGAGACGCGCGAACGGCTCGCGGCCCGCGGCACGGTCGTGTTCCTCGATACGACCATCGAGCAGCAGCTCGAGCGCACGCGCCAGAGCCGGCACCGGCCGCTGCTCGACACGGCCGACCGGCGCGCGAAGCTCGAGGAACTGATGCAGGTCCGCGATCCGCTCTACCGTTCGATCGCGAGGGTCATCATCCGGACCGACGGCCGCGCCGCGGGCGCGGTCGCCGGGGACATCGAGAAGGCACTGGCGGCATGCAACGAATCGACCTGAAGCTCGGCAAGCGCGGCTATCCGATCCTGATCGGCGCGGGCCTGCTCGGCTCACGCGAGGTCCTGGCGGCGCACGCGGCTGCCGCGAAGATGCTGGTCGTGACCGACGAGGTGGTCGCGCCGCTGTGGATGCCGCGCCTCGAGCAGGGGCTTGCGGGCCGCCCGTTCGCAACCTGCGTGCTGCCGGGCGGCGAATCGCAGAAGACACTCGGCAACGTTTCGGCGATCATCGACGCGCTGGTGGCCGCACGGCTCAACCGCGACGGGCTGGTGCTCGCGCTCGGCGGCGGCGTGATCGGCGACATCGCGGGATTCGCGGCGGCGTCCTACCAGCGCGGCATCGCTTTCATCCAGCTCCCGACGACGCTGCTCGCCCAGGTCGACTCGGCCGTCGGCGGCAAGACCGGCGTGAACCACCCGGGCGGCAAGAACCTGATCGGCGCCTTCCACCAGCCGTCGGCCGTCATCACCGACACCGACACGCTCGGCACGCTGCCGGATCGCGAACTCCGCGCCGGCTTCGCCGAGATCGTGAAGGCGGCGCTGGTCGCGGACGCGGCGTTCTTCGACTGGCTCGAACAGAACGCGGCAGCCGTGCTGACGCGCGATCCGGCGGCGCTCGAGCACGCGATCCGCCGCGCCTGCGAGATCAAGGCGGCGATCGTCGCCGAGGACGAGCGCGAGGAGGGCCGGCGGGCGCTGCTGAACTTCGGGCACAGCTTCGGGCATGCGATCGAGGCAGGCGCGGGCTACGGCCAGGTGCTGCATGGCGAAGCGGTCGCGGCTGGCATGGTGCTCGCGGCCGAGCTCTCCGCCCGTCTCGGGCGGCTGGCAGGCAGCGATGCGCTGCGCGTCCGTGAACTGCTGACGCACGCGGGCCTGCCAGTCGATCCGCCGCGGCTCGGTCGCGCGCAGATGCTCGCGCTCATGGGCATGGACAAGAAGGTCGCGGGCGGGCGCCTGCGCCTCGTGCTGCTGGATCGCATCGGTGCGGGCGCCGTGACTGCGGACTACCCGCAGGACGCGCTCGATGCGCTGCTCGAGGAGCGGGCCGGCGCATGAGGAAAGGCCGCGACCCGGACGTGGGGCTCGTGCCCTATGCCGCGCTCGAGCGGACCTCGCACGGCCGCCGCCACCCGGAGCCGCCGGCGGACTACCGCGGCGAATTCCAGCGCGATCGCGACCGCATCCTGCACTCGAACGCTTTTCGCCGCCTGGTCTACAAGACCCAGGTGTTCATCAACCATGAGGGCGACCTATACCGCACGCGGCTCACGCATTCGCTCGAGGTCGCGCAGATCGGCCGCTCGGTCGCGCTCGCGCTCGGGCTCTCGGAGCCGCTGACCGAGGCGATCTGCCTCGCGCACGACCTCGGGCACACGCCGTTCGGGCACGCAGGCCAGGACGTGCTGAACGACTGCATGCGCGAGTACGGCGGCTTCGAGCACAACTTCCAGTCGCTGCGGGTCGTGGATGAGCTCGAGGAGCGCTACGCGGAGTTCCGCGGGCTCAACCTCTGCTACGAGACGCGCGAGGGCATCCTGAAGCACTGCTCGATCGCGAATGCCCGCACGCTCGGCGACCTCGGACTGCGCTTCATCGAGCGCACCCAGCCCGGGCTCGAGGCGCAGATCGCGGATCTCGCGGATGCGATCGCCTACAACAACCACGACGTGGACGACGGCGTGCGCTCGGGCCTCGTCACCGTCGATGAGCTGCGCGCGGTGCCGCTGTTCGCGCGGCATCACGATGCTGTCGTCGCCCGCTATCCGGACCTGGCGGTGAGCCGGCTCGTGCACGAGATCATCCGGCGCATGATCCACGAGGTCGCGAGCGACCTGATCGAGGAGACGGCGCGGCGGCTCGCGGCGCTGGCGCCCGCGGATATCGAGGCCGTGCGGGCGCAACCGCAGCCGATCGTCGGCTTCTCCGAGGCGCGCGATGCCGATCACCACCAGATGAAGAAGTTCCTGCGCACGCGGCTCTACCGGCATGAGCGCATGCAGGCGACGCGCTTGGGCGCCGGCAAGGTGCTGGAAGAGCTGTTCGAGGGGTTCATGTCGAACCTCGCCCTGCTGCCGGAGGAGCATCGCGCGGCGGCCGAGGCGATGGAGGCGGCGAACGGCCGCGCCGGCCGCGCCCGCGCGGTCGCGGACTACATCGCCGGAATGACGGATCGATACGCCTTCCAGGAGCACGAACGGATAAAATGACGGCTGCAACCGGAGGCCCCGTGCCGAGAGCCGTCATCCCCGCCCGCGATCGCCTGATCTTCGCCATGGACGTCCCGGAAGCGGGCGCCGCGCGAAAGCTCGCCGACTCGCTCGGCGACGTCGTCTCCTTCTACAAGATCGGGCTCGAACTCTTCATGTCGGGCAGCGGCTTCGAATTGCTCGACTGGATGGTCGGCCGCGGCAAGCGCGTGTTCGTGGACCTCAAGTTCTTCGACGTGCCGGCGACCGTCGCCTCCGCGGTGCGCAATCTCCGCAACCGTGGCGTGACCTTCACGACCGTGCACGGCAACCAGTCCATCATGGAAGCGGCCGTCGAGGCCTCGGGCGACGTCGGCATCCTGGCGGTCACCGTGCTGACCAGCCTTGATCGCGGCGACCTCGACGACCTCGGTTTCGAGTGCGACGTGGAGCAGCTCGTGCTCTCCCGCGCGCGCCGCGCACTCGCCGCGGGCTGCGCGGGCGTCGTCTCCTCCGGTCTGGAGGCGAAGATGTTGCGCGCGGGCGTCGACGAGCGGCTGATCGTCGTGACGCCCGGCATCCGCCCGGTTGAGAACCGCACCGAGGACGACCAGAAGCGCGTCGTGAACGTCGCCCAGGCTTTCGAGAACGGCGCCGATTACATCGTCGTCGGCCGCCCGATCCGGGATGCCGCCGATCCGCGCGCGGCTGCCGAGTCCATCCAGGCGACCATCGCCCAGCAGTTCCCGCGCGGATGAGCGCGCTCCAGAACGACCGGCTGTTGCGGGCGCTCCTGCGCGAGCCCGTGGATCGCACGCCGGTCTGGATCATGCGACAGGCGGGGCGCTATCTGCCCGAGTACCGCGCGACACGCGCGAGGGCGGGCAGCTTCCTCGGCCTCGCGACGAACCCGGAGTTCGCCTGCGAGGTGACGCTCCAGCCGCTCGCGCGCTTTCCGCTCGATGCTGCAATCCTTTTCTCCGACATCCTGATGATCCCGAAGGCGATGGGTGTCGGGCTCAGCTTCGAGGAGGGCGAGGGTCCGCGCATCGCGCGCCCGGTGCGCACGGCCGCCGACATCCGCGCGCTGCCGGTGCCGGATCCCGCGGCGGAACTGCGATTCGTGATGGATGCGGTGTCGCTGATCCGGCGCGAGCTCGGCGGGCGCGTGCCGCTGATCGGCTTTGCCGGCTCCCCGTGGACGGTCGCTACCTATCTCGTCGAGGGCGCGAGCAGCCGTGACTTCACGCTGAGCAAGTCGCTGCTGTACGGCGATCCGAAGGCGATGCACGAACTCCTGGACAAGCTCGCGCGTGCGACCACCGCGTACCTGAATGCGCAGATCGAGGCCGGCGCCCAGGCGGTCATGCTGTTCGACACCTGGGGCGGCGTGCTGTCGACGCCGGCTTACCTCGAATTCTCGCTGCCGTACATGGAGCAGATCGTCGCTGATCTCGTGCGCGAGCGCGAGGGCCGGCGCGTGCCGGTGATCCTGTTCACGAAAGGCGGCGGCGCCTGGCTCGAGCGGCTCGCGATGACCGGCGCAGACGCGCTCGGCGTGGACTGGATGACGGAACTCTCGGCCGCGCGGCGCATGACCTTTGACCGCGTCGCGCTCCAGGGCAACCTCGACCCGGCCGTGCTGTTCTCGCCGCCCGAAGCGATCCGCACCGAAGTCGCCCGCGTGCTGGAAAGCTACGGCGGAGCACCCGGCCACGTCTTCAACCTCGGTCATGGCGTGCAGCCGGGCGTGAACCCCGACCACGTCGCCGCACTCGTCGCAGCCGTCGCGGAACTGTCGCCGGCCTATCACCGCTAAAAGGGGACGCATCCCTTTAAAAGGGGACGCATCCCTTTTCCATTGATGAGCGCGCGGCGAATCAGCAGCATCGTGAAAAGGGATGCGTCCCCTTTTAAAGGGATGCGTCCCCTCTTAGCGCAAGCGGAGTTCGTCGCGCAGCGTCCTGCGCAGGATCTTCCCGACGTTTGTCTTCGGCAACTCGTCCCGGAAGTAGATCGCACGCGGCACCTTGTAGCCGGTGAGTTCGCGCTTGCAGAAGGCGACGACCTGCTCGGCGGTCAGTGCCGGGTCCTTGCGGACGATGAAGACCGCGACGACCTCGCCCGATTTCTCGTCGTTCTGGGCGACGGCCGCGACCTCGAGCACACCCGGCATCTGCGCGACCACGCCCTCGACCTCATTCGGGTAGACGTTGAAGCCCGACACCAGGATCATGTCTTTCTTGCGATCCTCGATGAACGTGCGCCCGTGCTGGTCCATGCGGCCGATGTCGCCGGTGCGAAGCCACGCGCCCGGCAACATGACTTTCGCGGTCTCCTCCGGCCGGTTCCAGTAACCGCGCATCACCTGTGGCCCGCGCACGCAGATCTCACCGATCGCGCCGATCGGCTGTGCATTGCCGTCGTCGTCGCGGATAGAGATTTCCGTGGAGGGCAGGGGATAGCCGATCGAGCCGTTGAACTCGGCTGTGCCAGGCAGGTTCGCGGTCGCGACCGGCGAGGTCTCGGTGAGCCCCCAGCCCTGGCAGATGTGCCGGCCCGTCACCTGGCGCCAGCGATCGGACACGGCCGCCTGCACCGCCATGCCGCCGCCGAGCGCGACCTTGAGCGAGCTGAAATCGAGCGCCGCAAAGCCCGGCGTGTTCAACAGTCCGTTGAAGAGCGTGTTGACGCCGGTGATGAAGGTGAAGCGGACCTTCGACAGCTCCTGGACGAATCCCGCCATGTCGCGCGGATTCGTGATCAACAGGTTCATGCCGCCGACCTTGGTGAAGACCAGCATGTTCGAAGTCAGCGCGAAGATGTGGTAGAGCGGCAGCGCCGTGACGACGACCGCCTTCTCCATCCGGCCGAGCTCCGGCATATAGAGCGTGACCTGGAGCGTGTTCGCGACCATGTTCCGGTGCGTGAGCACCGCTCCCTTCGACACGCCGGTCGTGCCGCCGGTGTACTGGAGGAAAGCGATGTCCTCGCCGCCGACATCCACCGGGTCGAGCGCATGCCGCGCACCCTCGGCGAGCACCGCGGAGAAGCGCAGCGCCCCGGGCAGCGAATACTTCGGCACCATTTTCTTGACGTTCCGGATCACGAAGTTCGTGATCACGCCCTTCGGGAAGCCGAGCAGGTCGCCGATGCCGGTCAGAATCACGCGCTTGACCTGGGTGCGCGCGAGCACCTGCTCGAGCGTCGCGGCGGCGTTCTCGAAGATCACGATCACGGTCGCGCCGGAATCGTTCAGCTGGTGCTCGAGCTCGCGCGCGGTGTAGAGCGGGTTGACGTTGACGACCGTCATGCCGGCGCGCAGCGCCCCGATGATTGCGATCGGGTACTGGAGGATGTTCGGCATCATCAGGGCGACGCGATCGCCCGTCTTCAGTCCCGCACCGTGCTGCAGCCAGGCGCCGAAGCGGCGCGATTCGCGCTCGATGTCGGCGTAGCTCATCACGCGGCCCATGTTCGAGAAAGCGGGGCGCGCCGCGTAGTCGCGGCAGGCATCCTCGAACATCTGTTTCAGCGAACGGATCGAATCCGGGTCGATCTCCGCCGGTACGGTGGGCGGATAGTCCTTGAGCCAGAATTTGTCGGTGAGCGCGCTTGCGGTCGTTACTGCGTTCATTGTTGCGATGCAAAACGGAATGGCGCCGCTGTCGCGGGCGATCGTCCGATTTGACGCGGGTTTGGCTAGGGGCGCAAGAGCGGCGCGAGCGATCCCCAGACATTGTTCAACAGGAGCGGCTGCGCCTTCGCATTCGGGTGGATCCCGTCGGCCTGGAAATACGCGTTGTTCAGGGCGAGCGCGTCCCCGAGCAGCGGCGCGCTCGCGACCTTGTGCTGCGCCGCGAGGTCCCGGTACACCTGCTGGAACGAATTCCCGTATTGCGGGCCGTAGTTGGTGGGAATGCGGATCGAGAGCAGCAAGACCCGCGCGCCCGTCGCGAGACTCCTGGTGATCAGGGTGTCGAGATTCTTGCGCATGCGTGACACCGGCAGGCCGCGCAGCCCGTCGTTGCCGCCGAGCTCGATGATCACGATGCCGGGCTTGTGTTTGGCCAGCGCACGGTCGAGGCGCTCGATGCCGCCGTCGGTGGTTTCGCCGGTGACGCTGGCGTTGACGACGCGGTGTCCGTAACCTTCTTTCCTGAGCCGCTGCTGCAAGAGCGACACCCAGCCCTGACCGGGCGCGAGACCGTAGCCGGCCGACAGCGAATCACCGACCACCAGGATCACCGGCGCATCGGCCGCCCGCGCAGGCGGGGCCGTCGCGGCGATGAGGCACAGGACGAGACTCAGGACGAGGCGCATGGACAGAAAGACAGTGCTGGAAGCGAGAAGTTTGCGCAAGCAGGTACCGAGCCCGGAGGGCCTGCTGACCATCCTCGACGACGTCAACCTGGCGGTCGGGGCGGGCGAGTCAGTCGCCGTGGTCGGCGCCTCCGGCGCCGGGAAATCCACGCTGCTCGCGCTCCTGGCCGGGCTCGACGAACCGTCTTCGGGCGCGGTCTGGCTCGAGGGCATAGAACTCTCCGCGCTCGACGAGGACGGCCGCGCGGAAGCGCGGGCGCGCCACGTCGGCTTCGTGTTCCAGTCCTTCCATCTCATACCTTCGCTCACGGCGCTCGAGAACGTGATGCTGCCACTCGAACTCGCGGGCCGCAGCGATGCGAGGAGCGCAGCGCGCGAGGTGCTGACCCAGGTGGGACTCGAAAGCCGTCTCGGCCACTATCCGCGCCAGCTCTCGGGCGGCGAACAGCAGCGCGTCGCGATCGCGCGCGCCTTCGTCACGCGCCCGGCGGTGCTCTTCGCCGACGAACCGACCGGCAACCTCGACACGACGACCGGCGCGCGCGTGATCCAGCTCCTGTTCGACCTCAACCGCGCGACCGGCACGACGCTCGTGCTCGTCACGCATGACCGCGAGATCGCGGAGCGCTGCGACCGCGTGATCCGGATGGACGCGGGCCGGCTGGTGCACTGATGCGGGCACTGCGCTTCGCATTGCTCGCGCTGCTCCGCGACTGGCGCTCGGGCGAGCTCGCGGTGCTCCTCGCCGCGCTCCTGATCGCGGTGACGGCGCTGACCGGCGTCGGCTTCTTCACCGACCGGATCGGGCAGGCCGTGCAGCAGCGCGCGGCGGAGGTGCTCGCGGCGGACCTGCGGCTGCGCTCCGCCAAGCCGGCGGACGCGGCCTACGAGAAACTCGCCGCCGATAACGACATCGCGACGGCGCGGATCGTGTTTTTCCCGAGCGTCGTGTACTTCGGCGAGGATTCCTCGCTTGCGGCCGTGCGCGCCGTCGGCCCCGGCTATCCGCTCCGCGGCCGGCTCAAGGTCTCGGACGCCGCCTTCGAGGAGGCGCGCGAGACCGACGGGCTCCCGGGCCGCGGCGAGATCTGGCTCGATCCGCGCCTGCTCGCGCGGCTCGGCGCGAGCATCGGCGATCGCGTCAGCGTCGGTGCCGCGATCTTCACCGTCACGCAGGTGCTCGCCTACCGGCCCGACCAGGGCTCTGCCTTCGTGGACCTCGCGCCGTCGCTCCTGATCCCGCTCGAGGACCTCGACTCGACGGAACTCCTCGGTCCCGGCAGCCGCGCATCCTATTCGCTGCTGTTCGCGGGCAGCCCCGCCGATATCCGCGAGTTCAAGCTGCTGCTCGAGCAGCAGAAGCAGAAGGGCGAGCGCATCGTGGACGTCTCCGAGGAGAGCCCGCAGGTGCAGTCCTCGACCGACCGCGCAGGCCGGTTCCTGAATCTCTCGGCCATGATCACCGTGCTGCTCGCGGCGGTCGCGGTCGCTATGGCGGCGAGGCGCTACACGGCGCGCCACCTCGACAACGTCGCGCTGATGAAATGCATGGGCGCGACTCAGGCGCTGGTGCTGCAGGTGACGATCATCCAGCTCGGGGTCCTCGCGCTCGTTGCGGCCGCGCTCGGCAGCGTGTTGGGCTTTGTCGCGCAGGCGTCACTGGTCTGGCTGCTCGGCGACATCGTGCGCGCCGACCTGCCGCCACCGACCGCGGCGCCTGCGATCCTCGGCGCCGCCACCGCGCTCGCGATCCTCGTCGGCTTCGCGCTGCCGCCGATGCTGCAGCTGAAGCGCGTGCCGCCGGCGCGGGTGCTGCGCCGGAACCTCGAGCCGCCGCCGCTGCGCTACAGCGTTTCCTACGGGCTCGCGGTCGCGGCGCTCCTCGCCGTGATGTTCTGGCTGGTGCGGGATGCGAAGCTCGTCGGCGTGGTCGCGGGCGGTATCGCGGCGACGCTCGCGGTCCTCTATGGCGCGGGCTTCCTGCTGGTGAAAGTCGCCGGGCGGATGCGCGGCGCCGTCGGCGTCGCCTGGCGCTACGGGCTCGCCAACCTCGCGCGGCGGGGTCGCGAGAGCGTCGTGCAGGTCGTGGCCTTCGGGCTCTCGCTGATGGTGCTGCTGCTGCTCGCCGTGGTCCGGAACGACCTGCTCGAGGACTGGCGCGCCAGCCTGCCGGCGGACACGCCGAACTTCTTCATGATCAACATCCCGGTCGCAGAAGCCGAGGTGTTCGAGCAGTTCGTCGTGGACCGCGGCCTGCCGAAGCCGACGCTGTTCCCGATGATCCGGGCGCGCATGACGACGATCAACGGCCGGCCGATCGAGGAGATGGAATTCGCCAACGACCGCGGCCGGGGGTTCTCCGAGCGCGACCAGAACCTGTCCTGGGCGGCGGAACCGCAGACGGACAATCAGATCACCTCGGGCCGCTGGTGGACCGAGGACGATTACGGCAAGGGGCTGGTGTCCGTCGCGAGCGAGTACCAGGAGGAACTGGGTCTGAAGCTCGGCGACAAGCTCGCCTTCGACGTCGCGGGCGAGACACTCGAGGCCGAGGTGACGAGCTTCCGCGAAGTCCAGTGGGACTCGTTCCGCCCGAACTTCTTCCTGGTGTTCCCGCCGGAGACGCTGGACGGTCTCGCCGGCACCTGGCTCACCAGCATGCAGCTCGACCCGGAGCAGCGCCGCATGCTCGTAGACCTCGTGCGCCGCTTCCCGTCGGTCTCCGTGTTCGACATCGACGCGATCCTCACGCAGGTGCGGGACGTGATCGATCGCGCCTCGCTCGCCGTGCAGTACGTGTTCCTGTTCACGCTCGCGGCCGGCATCACGGTTCTGCTTGCCGCGATCCAGTCGACCCGCGACGAGCGGCGCTACGAGAGCGCGATGCTGCGTACGCTCGGCGCGCGCCGGCGCGTCGTGCTGGCAGGCGTCGCCTCGGAGTTCACCGCGCTCGGCATGCTCTCGGGCGTGCTCGCCGCGCTTGGCGCGACGCTCATCGGCTGGCTGCTCGCGACCCAGGTGTTCGAGCTCGATTACTCGCTGAATCCCTGGGTCTGGGTGATCGGGCTCGCGGCGGGGGCGGTGATCGTGGGCGGTGCGGGGACCTTCGCTGCGCGCGGCGTCATCAATCACCCGCCGATCAGCACGCTCCGCGAGGGCTAGGGCGGCTGCTCCAGCAGCGAGATGAACTCCTCGAACTTGCCGGTGGGGCCGCGCGCGATCGCCTCCACCGGGACGATGCTCACGCAATACGGATGGCCGAGCGTGTCGCACACGGTCTGCTTCGCCAACTCCGTTTCCGGCTCCGTTAGCGGGCGATCGAGCACGGCGCGGAGCTCAACCGCATCGCGCGCGGTCTGGATCCACTGCGCCTGGCGGATCGCGGGGACGGCGCGGATCCGGTAGAGGCTGATCGGGTAGAAGCGCCGCCCGTCCGGGCTCGTCGCCATGTTCCGCACGCGCCCCAGCACCTTCGCGATCACGAGCGATGAGCGGCCGCAGGCGCAGGGCGCGCCGACGATCGCGTTGTCGCCGATCTGGTAGCGGATCAGCGGCGTCGCGAGATTGTGCAGCGAGGTCAGCACGACCTGGCCCATCTCCCCGGGCGCGCAGCGCTTGCCCGTGTCGTCCAGGATTTCGACGAAGATGGCCTCGCTCTGGACATGCAGGCTGCCGTGTTCACGGCAACGCATCGCGATCTTGCCGTTCTCGTTCGTCGAATAGATGTCCGTGATGCGCACGCCCCAGTCCGACATCACGCGGGCCTCGAACTCGGCGTCCACCGGCTCGGAGATGAGTCGCATCTCCTCGAGCGCCGGCGGCTTGCCGGCCGGGCCGAGCGCTTCGAAGATCGCAGCCGCGACCGCCGGGTAGGTCAGCAGGTAGTGCGGATCGAAGCGGCGCAGCCACGCGACGAGCACCTCGACGGGCTGGCTCACGTGGATCACCGATGACGGTCCGGTGCGGAAGATGGCGCCGGCGGGCGGCCCCCAGTCGGGATTGTCGATCCCCACTGCATTGCCCTCGGCCGGCTTGAAGGAGCGGATGACGCCCTGGCGCTTCCCGAAGTCGCGCTGCTGCCAGAGATGCTCGAGCACCGCGAGCGCATTCCAGACCGCGCGCGTGACCTTCGTCGTCTGCACGGCGACCGGGATGCCGGTGGAACCGGAGGTGCGGATGGTCCCGAGCGGCAGGTGCCCGTTCGGCAGGGACGCCGCCGTGAGCTGCGGGCTGTCGCTGCGAAGCGTCGCCTTCGGGAGCAGCGGCAGGCGCGACCATTCGTCGTCGAAGCGGTCGGGCGACCCGCGCAGGATCTTCAGGGTCGCATGGAGCGTGCCCTGCGCCCGGTAGTACGGGACGTTCTGCGCCGCCCACTCGATGAGGAGCATCAGCTGCGATCGCTGGCCGGTGGCGATCTCATCCGCCGACCAGCGTCCGGAACGCTCGAGCCCGCGCAGGGCGTCCGCCATCGAGACCGGCAGCTTCGCGAAGAACGGCGGCCAGGACAGGAAGGGCGAGAGGGGCGGGAACGGTCGTGCCATGCCGGGATTCTAGGGCAAGAGTCGCAAGTGACTGAATACACATTGATTCACGGTCAGCGGGTTGGGGTGGCGCCTGCGGTGTTGCACGCCCGGTTGAACATGCCCTCCCATGGCCGGTCAGAGAGACTGGTTGAAACGGTGTTGGGAGAGCAAAGATGAAGAATGTGTCACGAGCATTGCTTGCCTGTTCCGTCCTGTTGGTGCTGCCAGCGGCAGCGGATGATGACGACGACCGCGACGACCGGTCGCGCAAGGTCTCGGCCCGACTGGAAAGCTTCCAGGAAGTGCCGGCGATCTCCTCGACGGCATCGGGCAGTTTCCGCGCCACGATCGACGATGTGGCCGGAACGATCAGCTACCGCTTGTCCTACTCGGGCCTGTCCAGCGATGTGCGCCAGTCGCACATCCACTTCGGCCAGCATTCCGTGAATGGCGCGGTCAGCGTGTTCCTGTGCCAGACCGCGACCAACGTGGACCCGACCGGCCTTGCGCCGCAGTGCCTGCAGTCGGGGACGGTCACGGGCCTGTTGCAGGCGGCGAACATGGCCGCCGGCACGACGGCCCAGGGCATCACGCCGGGTGAGTTCGCGGAGCTGATTGCCGCCATCCGTGGCGGCGTCGCCTACGTGAACGTCCACACGGCGACGTTCCCGGGCGGCGAGATCCGCGGCCAGCTGCGCAACAGCTCGCACTAGGGCTGTCGGCATTCGTTGCGTTGGATGCGCGCCTCATCGGGGCGCGCCGGCGGAAGGGTCTGGCTTGCTACTTTCCCGACACGAGCATCTGCGCTTCCGCGAAGTGCACCATGTCGCCGTTTCTCGCCTGGCCCTCGACGCGGACGCGGTACTGGCCGTTCGGCAGGACCGACGTGTTGAACGAGAGCCGCAGATCGTTGTTCGAATCGCGGATCATGCGGTCGGCATGCAGGATCAGCGTGCCGTCGTCGCGGAGCAGGCTCACGCGGAAGCGCTGGTAGTTTTCGCTGCGCGCGTTGACCAGCAGATCGATCCGCTGCGGGAAGCCGCCGCCATCGATGCTGATGCGCCGGGTTTCGCGCGGATCCACCCGGATGGTGCGGGTCGAGGAGGGCGCCTGGAGAAAGCCCTCGGCCGCCCGTTTCTGGAGCATCTCGAGGCGGTCGGCGGCGATGCCCCAGCGCCAGGAGACGAACAGCAGGGCCAGCAGCAGGAATGCGATCAGCCCGATGCCGGCCACCAGCACCGGGGGCTGCTGGAGTTTCTCGATCCAGGGGTGAAATTCCGCCCGCATTGACCCGTCTCCCTGTCCTGCTCCGTTATTCTAGGCGACCACAGCCCAAGGAGGGCCTGTCATGAGTTCGCATATTTCACGCTCCGGACTGCTCGCAGCCGGTGTGCTGTTCACACTTTCGGCTGCCGCGGCCGAGCAACAGGTGTCGCTCACGGTCTACAGCTCGGCCACTCCGGGCGGCATTCCCGCCGAGTGGTACCGGCCCCTGCCGGGCATGGGCTCGCCGCCGGCGAGCGCGCTGCCGGGCTTCGCGCTGGTCCGCCTCGACCGCGACCTCGAATTCGCGCGGGGACGGAGCGTGCTCAAGCTGACGGATGTCGCGGCGCTGATCGACCCGACGACCGTGCAGTTCCTGTCGCTCGTGGATCCGACCGGCACCAAGGTGCTGGAACAGAACTTCCAGTTCGACCTGGTGAGCCAGGAAAAACTGCTGTCGAAGTACATCGACCGCAACGTCAGCATCGAACAGCGGCAGGGCGACGGCGTCAAGGTCATTGACGGCACGCTGCTCTCGTCGTACGACGGCCTCGTCGTCCGCGGCTCCGACGGGCAGCTCCACGCGCTGCGCGAGTGGAGCAACATGCGCTTCGGCGAGCTGCCGGGCGGGCTGATCACGCGCCCGACGCTCGAGTGGGACGTGATCTCCGCGAAGGGTGGCACGCAGCGCTCGCGCGTGTCCTACCAGACCGGCGGCATCACCTGGTGGGCGGACTACAACCTGATGTTCTCCGAGGGCGCGGACGCGAATTCCGGCTTCGTGGACGTCGGCGCCTGGGTGAGCCTGCTGAATCAATCCGGTGCGCGTTACGAGGACGCGAAGCTCAAGCTGATCGCGGGCGACGTCAATCGCGTGCAGCCGGACCAGAAAATGTACCTGATGCGCGCGCAGGAAATGGCCAATGCTGGGGTAGCGGACGCGTCGGGGTTCGAGGAAAAATCCTTCTTCGAGTATCACCTGTACACACTTGGCCGTCCGGCGACGATCCCGAACAACTCCACCAAGCAGATCGAACTGTTCGACCAGGCCACGCGCGTGCCGGCCAAGAAAAAGCTCGTCTATTACGGCGCGGCCTTCGACGGCAATTTTGGTTCGCCGATGATGGAGCGCGAGTTCGGTCCGGGCTCGAACACCAAGGTGGACGTCTGGCTCACCTTCCGCAACGACAAGACCTCCGGCATGGGCATGCCGCTGCCGGCCGGGCGCATCCGCGTCTCGCAGCAGGACAAGGCGGACGGCAGCCTGGAA
>JANNHT010000109.1:0-5296 GCA_031404555.1 Gammaproteobacteria bacterium | reverse complement strand
CGCGCGTTGGTGGGGGGCGGCGGGGTTTTTTTTGGTTCTTTGGGCCCCACCCACTACAAAACACCGACCCGGCACCGAGCGCGATCAGCATGCGCCGCACGCTCGAGAGCTGCGCGCCGTTTCGCGTCGCGTAGTCCTCGCCTGAATAGCCCCACCAGTCCCAGCAGCCGCGCGGGTTGAAAGGCCAGACCAGGCTCCGTTCCACCTGAGGGTACAGCACGACGATGCGGTTGGCCGCGGCCCAGCGGTTGTAGCCCGCATCGCGCGCGAAGCTCCGCCCGACGAATCCGGCGCCCTGGCGGCAGCCGTGGAAGGCGACATGCACGCGGCAGGGCCTGCCCGCCGCGCAATCATCCGGCACGAACACGAAGCCCTCATCGGCGAGCGCCGTCAGCATGCCGCCCTTCGCGTAGCCGGTCTGGTCGAAGGCGCGCAGCTCGCCCGCGATCTTCCCCGCGGGTGCGCGCAGGCCGTCATAGAGAGTCCGGAGCATTTCGCCCGCTGCGTCGTAGCCGCAGTCGTTGATCCATGGCGACTGCGAGACCTGGCAGGCGCCGCCGGTCCCGTCGGCCGGGAAGCCGTGCGCCGCCTCCACCTGCGTCTCGTAATGGATGCGCTCCGGCGGCACGAGCTTGCGATAGAAGCGCAGCAGCGAATCGACGACCGCCGCGCCGATCGTGCGGTCGCCCTTGCCGTGGAAAAGCCAGACGCGATCCGGCGCAATCCAGGACGAATCGTCGATCGTTCCCTTCCGGACACTCACCTCGAGCGCCGCGATCAAGGGACCGATCTCCGGGCCGATCTTCCCGCCCTCCAGGCAGTGTTCCTCCGCGTGCAGCAGCGAGCCCTGCGCGCAGAACCAGGGTCCCGCGGCGACGATGCCCGCGCCGATCACGTCCTTCGAGTACGCGACCTGATATTGCGTCGCCATATTGCCACCGGAGGAGAAACCGGAAACGGTCAGGCTGCCCGGGAGGATGTTGAGTTTCGGTAGCGCGTCGGCGGCGCCCGCCGAGGCAGCAATCAGGAACAGCAAAAGACCGAACGCGCACCGCATGGGCAGACTATCGCAGGCCGATGATCGTCCCGCCGCCCGGGAAAGCCGTGCAGCCGGCGAGAATCACGCGCTCCGCCCGATCACGTCGCAGACCGCCGCGATCGCTTCCTTGCGCGAACTCGAGCGCCGCCACGCGGCGCCGATCACGCGCGTCGGCTGCGGCGGCGCGAACGGCCGGGTGACGAGCCCGCGCGCGGAAGCGAACGGCCCCTCGGCGGCGAGCCGCGGCAGGAGCGTGATCCCGAGCCCGGCCGCGACCATCTGGCGGAGCGTCTCGAGCGAGGTCGCACGGAAGTCCTGTTCCTCCGCGCCCGCGAGCTTGCAGACCTCGAGCGCCTGGTCGCGCAGGCAATGGCCTTCCTCGAGCAGCAACAGCGGCTCGCTGGCGAGATCCGACGCCTTGATGCGCCGGCGCGCAGCGAGGCGATGCTTCTCGGGCATCGCGACCAGGAAGGCCTCGCCGAACAGCGACTGCGTCTGGAGTCCGCGGGTCGCTGCGGGCAGCGCGAGGATCGCGAGGTCGATCTCGCCGTTTTCCACGCGCTCGACGAGCGGCGCGGTCTGGTACTCGTACAGCATCAGCTGCAGCTTCGGCAGGGCGCGCGCGATCCGCGGCGCGATGCGAGGCAGGAGATAGGGTCCGAGCGTCGGGATCAGCCCGACCTTGAGCGGGCCCGACAGCGGGTCCTGGCGGGAGCGGGCGAGGGTCCGGATGTCCTCCGCGTCCTGGAGCATGCGCCGTGCGCGCTCGACGACCGCTTCCCCGGCCGGCGTGAGGGTGAGCCGGCGCGGCCGGCGTTCGACCAGCGGGACGCCGAGGAAGGCCTCGAGCTTGCGCAGCTGAGCGGAGAGGGTGGGCTGGCTCACGTGGCAGCGGGCAGCCGCCTGGCCGAAATGCCGGGTATCCGCGAGCGCGACCAGGTACTGGAGGTCCCGGAGGTTCATAGATGCAGTCTATCAGATCAAGCGAATCAATCGATTGTACAAATGAGACCCCGGGCCGCATCCTGCCCGTCACCAGACACAGGAGTCTTTGATCATGCTCAGCATCGGCAGCCAATTCCCCTCGTTCAACCTCACGGGTGTGGTCAGCAACGACCTGAATCACGCGTTCCAGCCGATGACCGAACAGACCCACGCCGGCAAGTGGCTGGTCGTGTTCTTCTGGCCGAAGGACTTCACCTTCGTCTGCCCGACCGAGATCGCGGGCTTCGGCAAGCTGAACCGCGCATTCAAGGACCGCGACGCGCAGATCCTGGGCGTCAGCACCGACTCGGAGTTCGTGCACCTCGCCTGGCGCAAGTCGCACGAGGACCTGCGCGACCTGCCGTTCCCGATGCTCTCCGACATCAAGCGCGAGCTCACGACCGCGCTCGGCGTGCTCGACCCGGAAGCGGGCGTGGCGCAGCGCGCGACCTTCATCGTGGACCCGCTGGGCGTGATCCGCTTCGTCTACGTGACGGATCTCAGCGTCGGCCGCAGCCCCGAGGAAGTGCTCCGCGTGCTCGACGGCCTGCAGACCGACGAGCTCTGCCCCTGCAACTGGCAGAAGGGTGAAGACACCCTGAAGGCGGCCTGACCATGGACGCGCTCCGCGACCGGATTCCGGACTACGCCCGCGACCTGCGGCTCAACCTCTCCTCCGTGTTGACGCCGCAGGGCGCGCCGGGGCTGACCGACGCGCAGCTCTGGATGACGGCGCTCGCTAGCGCCATCGCATCGCGCAACGCCGAACTCGTGCGCGTCGTCGAGACCGGGGCGGCGGCGAAGCTGTCGCCTCCCGAGATCGAAGCGGCGCGCTCCGCTGCCGCGATCATGGGCATGAACAACGTGTACTACCGCTTCCTGCACCTGGTCGAGGACGAGGAGTATGCGAAACTGCCGGCGAAACTGCGCATGAACGTGATCGGCAACCCCGGGATCGCAAAGGCGGACTTCGAGCTGATCTCGCTCGCGGTCTCGGCGGTCAACGGCTGCGGCAAGTGCGTCACCGCGCACGAGCGCGTGCTGCGCCAGCACGAGATCGGCCGCGAGGCCGTGCAGTCGGCGGTGCGCATCGCCTCGGTGATCCACGCCATCGCCGGCGTGCTCGACTACGAGGACGCCCGCGCAGCTTAGGGGACTGTCCCCTTTTTCCGCGCCGCGCGGAAAAAGGCGGACTGCCCCCTCTTCGCAAACTTGAGGAGGGAAAAGTCATGAGCGAACAGAAACCTGCCGGCCAGTGCCCGGTGATGCACGGAGCGGCCGCAGCGAGGTCGAACCGCGACTGGTGGCCGGACCAGTTGAACGTCCAGCTCCTCAATCAGGGCTCGACCCGGTCGGATCCGATGGGCGGGTCCTTCGACTACGCAAAGGAATTCAAGAGCCTCGACCTGAATGCCGTGGACAAGGACCTGCGCGCCTTGATGACCGACTCGCAGGACTGGTGGCCGGCCGACTTCGGCCACTACGGTCCTCTCTTCATCCGCATGGCCTGGCACAGCGCGGGCACCTACCGCGTCAGCGACGGCCGCGGCGGCGCCGGCGCCGGCCAACAGCGCTTCGCACCGCTCAACAGCTGGCCGGACAACGGCAACCTCGACAAGGCGCGCCGGCTGCTCTGGCCGATCAAGCAGAAGTACGGTCGCCGGATCTCCTGGGCCGACCTGATGATCCTCGCCGGCAACGTCGCCCTTGAGTCCATGGGATTCAGGACCTTCGGTTTCGGTGGCGGCCGCGCGGATGTCTGGGAGCCCGAAGAACTCTTCTGGGGCCCCGAGGGCACGTGGCTCGGCGACGAACGCTACAGTGGCGAGCGCGAACTTCATCCGTCGCTTGGTGCCGTCCAGATGGGCCTGATCTACGTGAATCCGGAAGGCCCCAACGGCAACCCGGACCCGATCGCGGCGGCACGCGACATCCGCGAGACTTTCGCCCGCATGGCGATGGACGATGAAGAGACGGTCGCGCTGATCGCCGGCGGCCACAGCTTTGGCAAGACCCATGGCGCCGGCGACGCAGCGCTGGTCGGCGTGGAGCCGGAGGGCGCGGGTATCGAGGAGCAGGGCTTCGGCTGGATCAGCGGGCACGGTTCGGGCAAGGCCGCCGATGCGATCACGAGCGGCCTCGAGGTCACCTGGACCACGACGCCGACGAAGTGGAGCAATAATTTCTTCGAGAACCTGTTCGGCCACGAATGGGAACTGACGAAGAGCCCGGCCGGCGCGAAGCAGTGGCAGGCGAAGAATGGCGCGGCCACGATCCCGGACGCGCACGACCCATCGAAGAAGCGCGTGCCGACCATGCTGACCACCGACCTCTCGCTTCGGATGGATCCCGCCTACGAGAAGATCTCGAGGCGCTTCCTCAAGCACCCGGACCAGTTCGCGGACGCGTTCGCGCGGGCCTGGTTCAAGCTCACGCACCGCGACATGGGTCCGATCGCGCGCTATCTCGGCCCGCTGGTCCCGAAAGAGCGGCTGCTGTGGCAGGACCCGATTCCGGCAGTGAACCATGCGCTGGTCAATGCACAGGACGTCGCCGCGCTGAAGGCAAAGATCCTCGCATCGGGCCTCTCCGTTTCGCAGCTCGTGTCCGCGGCCTGGGCGTCGGCATCGACGTTTCGCGGCTCCGACAAGCGCGGCGGCGCGAACGGCGCGCGCATCCGACTCGCGCCGCAGAAGAACTGGGACGTCAACCAGCCGGCGGAGCTTGCGAAAGTGCTGCGCAAGCTCGAGGCGATCCAGGCGGATTTCAACGCTTCGAAGGAGGGCGAGATGAAGGTCTCGCTGGCCGACCTGATCGTCCTCGGCGGTGGCGCGGCGATCGAGGAGGCGGCGAAGGCCGCCGGCCACGAGGTGAAGGTCCCCTTCACGCCGGGGCGCATGGACGCCTCGCAGGAGCAGACCGACGCGGCATCCTTTGCGCCGCTCGAGCCGAAGGCCGACGGGTTCCGCAACTACTTCCGCGGCAAGCAGCTGATGAAGCCGGAGGAGGCGCTGGTGGACCGGGCGCAGCTCCTGACGCTGACGGCACCCGAGATGACGGTGCTGGTCGGCGCCCACCGTGACCGTTCGCAACATCGCGCTGGGGCGGATGGACGACGGCGTCACGAAGGTGGTCCGGGCCGAGGTGTGGGCGGGTTTCGTGATGGGGCTGCTCTTCGCAAGCGCGATCGCGGGGTATTCGATGCTGCGATACGGCAACTGGCACATCGCGGCCTCGGTGGGCGTGGCGGGTCTGTGCAATGTGACCGCGGCG
>JANNHT010000108.1:0-7083 GCA_031404555.1 Gammaproteobacteria bacterium | reverse complement strand
CACGGTCGCGGCGAGCGCGACCAGCGTGATCGCGATGATGCGCGGCCATCCGAAATGCGAACGCGGCCGGCGCATCATGGCGGGGGCTCCGCCGCGACGGGCGCCGGCACCAGCGCTTCCGGCTGCGGCTCCGGTCCTGCTTCCGGCTCGACCACGACGTTGTCGAACCAGACCAGCAGGATCTCGGGATCGCGGTCGAGCGCGGCGAGCGGCTCCGCCTCGATCGCAAGCAGGGGCTCGCCCGGTTCGCGCACGACGTTCGTGACCTTGCCGACCGGGTAGCCCGGCGGGAAGACGCCGCCGAGGCCCGAGCTCACGAGCAGGTCACCCGCGACGACGTCGGCATTGCGCGGCAGGTAGGGCAGGGAGAGCAGGCCCGAGCGCCCGGTGCCGAGCGCGATCGAGCGCGCGCCCGTGCGATTGACGAGCACCGGCATCGCGTGCTCCGGATCGGAGATCAGGATCACCTCGGCGGACACCGGGCCCGCGCGGGTCACCTGCCCGAAGACGCCGTTGGCATCGAGCGCGGCCTGGCCGCGGAACACGCCGTCCCGGCTGCCCTTGTTGACCAGCACACGCTGGCGGAACGGATCGAGGTCGACGCGCACGATCTCCGCGACCAGCGTGCGCTGCACGACGCGCGACGTGCTCTCGCGCGCGGCGCGCAGGCGCTGGTTCTCCTGCTCGAGCGAGTCGAACCGCATCTGCTTGAGGCGCAGCACGAAGTTGTCGGCCGCGAGCCGGACGTTCTCCGCCTCGATGCGGGAGCGCGAAGTGAAGGTTTCGCGCGTCGCGCTCCAGGCGGCAAGCGGCGCCTGTACCGCCCACTGCACCGGGTAGGCAGCCGCGGACAGCCAGTCGCGGATCACGGACAGGTGATGCTGGCGGTGGTCGGCGACCATCAGGCCGGCGGACATCAGGGCAAGGACGATGAGGCGGAGGCCGAGCGCAGGACCGCCCAGCAATAATGGACGCGAATCCGGTTCGTGTAGGCTCACGCGGCCTCTACCGGAGGCCGAACAGCCCCGGATGCTCCTCGGACAACTCGAGGATTCGGCCGCCGCCGCGCGCGACGCAGGTCATCGGGTCATCGGCGATGATCACGGGCAGGCCGGTCTCCTCCATCAGGAGCTTGTCGATGTCCTTCAGCAGCGCGCCGCCGCCGGTCAGCACGATGCCGCGCTCGGCCACGTCGGAGCCGAGTTCGGGCGGCGTCTGCTCGAGCGCCTTCTTGACCGCCTGCACGATGCCCTGCAGCGGTTCCTGCAGCGCTTCGAGAATTTCGTTCGAGTTCAGGGTGAAGCTCCGCGGCACGCCTTCCGACAAATTGCGGCCCTTGACGGAGAGTTCACGCACTTGCTGGCCCGGGTAGGCCGAGCCGATCTCGATCTTGATGCGCTCGGCGGTCGCCTCGCCGATCAGGATGCCGTAGTTGCGGCGCACGTAATTGGTGATGGCCTCGTCGAAACGGTCGCCGCCGACGCGCACCGATTCCGCATAGACGATGCCATTCAGCGAGATCACGGCGACCTCGGAAGTGCCGCCGCCGATGTCGAGCACCATCGAGCCGCGTGCCTCGTTGACCGGCAGTCCCGCGCCGACCGCGGCCGCCATTGGTTCCGGTATGACGTCGACGCGGCGCGCGCCGGCGCCCTCGGCCGATTCCTGGATCGCGCGGCGCTCGACCTGCGTTGATCCAAACGGCACGCAGATCAGCACGCGCGGGGACGGACGCAGCCAGCGGTTGCCGTGCACCTTGCTGATGAAGTACTGGAGCATGCGCTCGGTGTAGGTGAAGTCGGCGATGACGCCGTCCTTCATCGGGCGCACCGCGGTGATGTGGCCCGGCGTGCGGCCGATCATGTTCTTGGCCTCGCCGCCGACGGCGACGATCGTCTTGCCGCCGCGGCCGGGCTCGTCCTGGATCGCGACCACCGAGGGTTCGTTCAGCACGATGCCCTGGCCGCGCACATAGATCAGTGTATTGGCCGTGCCGAGGTCAATCGAAATGTCGCTGGAGAAGTATCCCCGGAGGCTCTTGAACATGGGTGCCCGGCGCGTGAAAGGGAGGCTGATTGAGCGCCGGGAGTGTAGCCGCGGGCGCGACATTCCACAAGCGGACGTGTATGATTTCCGTCAAGTTTTTCCCGGTTTTTCCCGCGTGGAGTGATCGTGACGCTGAGCCGCCGCGACGTTCAGGACATCGCGCATCTGGCGCGACTCGAGATCACCGAGGCGGAGCTTCCGGTGTATGCCGGCAGCCTCTCGGCGATCCTCGCATTCGTCGAGCAGCTCTCGAAGGCGGCAACTGAGGGCGTGGCGCCGATGGCCCACCCGCTGGAGGGGCAGGTCCAGCCGCTGCGTGAGGACTGCGTCACGGAATCCGACCACCGGGACCGTTTCCAGGGCAATGCGGCCGCGGTCGAGGCGGGGCTCTACCTGGTGCCGAAGGTGCTCGAGTGAGCCTGCACCTCGAATCGGCGTCGGCGATCGCGAGGGGGCTCCGCGCCCGGCAGTACTCAAGCGTCGAGGTCACGAAGCACTTCCTCGAGCGCATCGACCGGGCGAACCCATCGCTGAACGCCTTCATCACGGTCACGCCGGAGCGCGCGATGGAGGACGCGCGCCGCGCCGACGCCCGCCTCGCGCGCGGCGAGGGCGGGCCGCTCACCGGCGTGCCGATCGCGCACAAGGACATCTTCTGCACGGCGGGCGTGCTGACCTCGTGCGGCTCGCGGATGCTGTCGAACTTCATCGCGCCCTACGACGCGACCGTGGTCGAACGCCTGGCGGCCGCTGGCACGGTGCTCCTCGGCAAGACGAACATGGACGAGTTCGCGATGGGCTCGTCCAACGAGACGAGCTTCTACGGCCCGGTGCGCAATCCCTGGGACGGCACGCGCGTGCCCGGCGGATCCTCGGGCGGTTCGGCCGCCGCGGTCGCGGCGCGGCTCGCGCCGTTCGCGACCGGCACCGACACCGGCGGTTCGATCCGCCAGCCGGGCGCGCTGACCGGACTCACCGGTTTTAAGCCGACCTACGGGCGCGTGTCGCGCTACGGGATGATCGCGTTCGCCTCGAGCCTCGACCAGGCGGGCGTGCTCGCGCAGTCGGCCGAGGATGCGGCGCACGTGCTCGCGG
Organism: Gammaproteobacteria bacterium; assembly: GCA_031404555.1. Lineage (GTDB taxonomy): Bacteria > Pseudomonadota > Gammaproteobacteria > Steroidobacterales > Steroidobacteraceae > SCUD01. The sequence continues at coordinate 3,942 of JANNHT010000108.1, read as the reverse complement.
CGATGGCCGGCCACGACCCGCGCGACTCCACCTGCGTGGACGCGCCGGTGCCGGACTACGCGGCGGGGCTCGACAGGCCGGTCAAGGGCCTGCGCATCGGCATCATTCGCGAGTTCTTCGGTGAAGGTCTCGAGGAGGGCACGGGCCGCGCGGTGCGCGCCGCGCTCGACGGCTTCCAGGCCGCCGGCGCAAAGCTCATCGACGTGAGCCTGCCGAACCTGCCGCTCTCCGTGCCGACCTACTACGTCGTCGCGCCCGCAGAGTGCTCGTCGAACCTGTCGCGCTTCGACGGCGTGCGTTTCGGTCACCGCTGCACCGACCCGCGCGACCTGACCGACCTCTACAAGCGCACGCGCGGCGAGGGTTTCGGCGCCGAGGTGAAGCGCCGCGTGATGACCGGCACCTACGTGCTGTCCGCCGGCTACTACGACGCCTACTACCTGAAGGCGCAGAAGGTACGCAGCCTGATCAACGACGATTTCAGGCGCGCCTTCCGCGAGGTCGACGTGCTGATGGGCCCGACGACTCCGACGCCCGCATTCGAGATCGGCGCGAAGACTGACGACCCGATCACGATGTACCTGAACGACATCTATACGATCGGCGCCAACTTGGCCGGATTGCCGGCCGTGTCCGTGCCCTGCGGATTGGTGGACGGGCTGCCGGTCGGGCTCCAGATCATCGGGCCGCACTTCTCGGAAGACCGGCTGCTCGCCGCGGCGCATGCCTACCAGCGCGAGACGGACTGGCATCGCCGCCATCCGCCGCTCTTCACCTGAGGCTGCCATGGGCGTCGAGTGGGAAACCGTCATCGGCCTCGAGATCCACGCGCAGCTCGCGACGCGCTCGAAGATCTTTTCCGGATCGTCGACCGCCTACGGCGCGGCGCCGAACGTGCAGGCGAACCTCGTGGACCTCGGCTATCCGGGCGTGTTGCCGGTGCTGAACGGCGAGGCCGTGCGCATGGCCGTGCGCTTCGGGCTCGCGATCGGCGCGACCGTCGCGCGCCGCTCGATCTTTGCGCGCAAGAACTACTTCTACCCGGACCTGCCGAAGGGCTACCAGATCAGCCAGTACGAGCAGCCGATCGTCGCGGCCGGCACGGTGGACATCCTGCTCGAGGGCGGCAGCCGCAAGTCCATCGGCGTCACGCGCGCGCACTTGGAGGAGGACGCCGGCAAGTCGATGCACGAGGGCTTCGGCGGCTCGAGCGGCATCGACCTCAACCGCGCGGGTACGCCGCTGCTCGAGATCGTGTCGGAGCCCGACCTGCGCTCGGCGCGCGAGGCGGTCGCGTACCTGAAGAAAGTCCACACGCTGGTGCGCTACCTCGAGATCTGCGACGGCAACATGCAGGAGGGCTCGTTCCGCTGCGACGCAAACGTCTCCGTGCGGCACAAGGGCCGGCACGAGTTCGGGACGCGCTGCGAGGTCAAGAACCTGAACTCCTTCCGCTTCATCGAACGCGCGATCAACCACGAGGTCTCGCGGCAGATCGAACTGCTCGAGGGCGGCGGCAGCGTCGTGCAGGAGACGCGGCTCTACGACCCGGATCGCGACGAGACGCGCCCGATGCGTTCGAAGGAAGAAGCGAACGACTACCGCTACTTCCCGGACCCGGACCTGCTGCCGCTTGCGCTCGACGAGGCCTTCATCGCGGACGTGCGGAAATCCCTGCCCGAACTGCCGGACGCGAAAGCGGCGCGTTTCGCGAAGGAATACGGGCTTTCCGCTTACGACGCAGGCGTACTGACGGCGACGCGCAGGATGGCCGACGATTTTGAAGCTTCCGTGAAGTTCGGCGTTTCACCGAAGCTGGTGGCAAATTGGTTCATGGGCGAACTGTCGGCTGCGCTTAATCGGGAAAACCTCGACCCGAGCGAGTCAAAGATCGACACCAAGCGACTTGCAGGACTACTCACGCGCATCGAGGACAGCACCATTTCGAGCGCGACTGCAAAAGCTGTATTCACGGAGATGTGGGAGACCGGATCGGACGCGGATTCCATCATTGACGCCAAGGGGCTTCGCCAGATCACCGACACGGGCGCGATCGAGCAGGTCATCGCCGGCGTGATCGCCGCGAACCCGGCCCAGCTCGCGGACTACCGCGCAGGCAAGGACAAGCTGTTCGGATTCTTCGTCGGGCAGGTCATGAAGTCGACTGGCGGCAAGGCGAACCCGGCGCAGGTCAACAACCTCCTGAAGCGGATGCTCGCGGGCCCATGACGGCCGGCGGCGACCTGCTGCACCGCTTCCTGTTCGAGCGGCTGCCGATCCGCGGCCACCTGGTGCGGCTCGACGCGAGCTGGCGCGCGGCGATCGCGCATCACGAGTATCCGCGCGCCGTCAGCGACGCGCTCGGCGAGGTGATGGCCGCCTCAGCCCTGATGGCGGGCGCACTCAAGTTCGAGGGTCGCGTGTCGCTGCAGTTCGAAGACCGCGGGCCGGTGCGCCTCATGCTCGCCCAGTGCACGCATCGCCATGCCATCCGCGGCGTCGCGCGTCACGAGGACGTCGCGATTGACGCGGAGGGAGCGGCGCTCTTCAGCGGCGGGCAGCTCGCCGTGACGATCGAGCAGCAGGAAGACGGTGAACGCTACCAGGGCGTCGTGCCGATTGACCAGGCGGAACTGTCCGACTGCCTCGAGCGCTACTTCGAGCGCTCGGAGCAGCTGCCATCGCGATTCCTGCTCACGGCGACCACCGAGCGCGCGGCGGGATTCATGCTGCAACGCGTGGCGATGGGCGACGCGGGAACACCGGAGGTGCAGGCGGCCGCGGACGATGCCTGGAACCGCATCGGGCTCCTGGCCGCGACGCTATCCGACCAGGAACTGCTCGAGCTGCCGTGCCGGGAGCTGCTCTCGCGCCTCTTCGGCGAGGACGACATCCGTCTCTTCGAGGGGACGCCGGTGTTCTTCCAGTGCAGTTGTTCGCGCGAACGCGTCGCCGGCATCCTCCAGTCGCTGGGAGACGAGGAAGTCCAGTCACTGCTGAAGGAGCGCGGGGACGTCGAGGTGCGCTGCGAGTTCTGCAACCGCGCCTGGCGCTTCGATGCGGTGGACGTCGCGGGAATTTTCTCAGCAGGGGCGGCGCAGCAGGCGCCGCGCGGAGTGCACTAGGCTAGGATAAACGGACATGAAGAACGATTCTGTTGCCAGCACGGTCGCCGCGCTCGACACCGAGTTCCAGGCGGCGGTCAAGCGTCACGACGTGGAGACGATCGACCGGATCCTTCACGCGGACATGACACTCATCCTCGGGGACGGACGGATCATCACCCGCGAGGACCATCTGCAGGCGGCGCGCGAGAAGTTGAACTTGTATGAAGCCCAGGACGAGGATCCCGGCACGCAGTTCGTGCGCGTGTCGGGCGACACGGCCGTCGTGACCGCACGGCTCTGGATCAAGGGCACGAAGGAAGGCATCGCGTTCGACCGCCGGCTCTGGTTCAGCGACACCTATGTGCGCACGCCGCAGGGCTGGAAGTATTTCTTCGGGCAGGCGTCGCTGCCGCTTCCCGCTCCGCCGGCCGGATAGGCGCCGCTCAGGCCTTGCGATGCGAGGCGAATGCGATCCGGTCGAGCACGCCGAGCAGCACCGCTGACACGACGAACGTCATGTGCAGGATGATGTACCACATGATCTTGTCGTTCGGCGTCTGCTGCGCATTCATGAACACCTTGAGCAGGTGAATCGAGGAGATCGCGACGATCGACGCCGCGACCTTGAGCTTCAGCGTGCCGGCGTCGAGCTTCGACAGCCAGGCCGGCGCGTCCACGCCGTCCTCGATGTCGATGCGCGAGACGAAGTTCTCGTAGCCCGAGACGCAGTGGACGCTGAACGTCATCATGTCGATCCTGCCGCCGGAGGCCGCTGAAACCATGACCTTCGGCATCAGCCCGGCGGTGATCGGCTTTGCGGCCCTGCTGAGCGTCG
>JANNHT010000107.1:0-6227 GCA_031404555.1 Gammaproteobacteria bacterium | reverse complement strand
TTTTTTTCTGGCTCCCTCCCCCGCGCGCCCTCCCCCCCCCCCAACCATTTTTTTTTTGGTGGGGGGGGTTTTTTTTTTCGTTTGCGGGCCCCCACCAACAACCAAAAACCCCCCCGGCACCGATGCCGTCCGGGCAGAATGCGGGATGGGTAAGGGCATGAACCGGCGCGATTTTTTGGCGGGTGTGGCGACGAGCTCGCTCGTCGGCGTGCTCGCGAACTTCCAGGCGCGCCAGGCACTTGCCGCGGGCCGCACGTCGCGGAGCGTCCTCGGTCCCTATGGCGCGCTGCGCCCCGTCTCCGATCTCGCGACCGGGCTGCCGCTCCTGTTGCTGCCGGCGGGCTTTTCGTATCGCACGTTCTCCTGGGCCGGCGACGTGATGATTGGCGACCAGCGCGTGCCGGCGCTGCATGACGGCATGGGCGTCGTGCATGCCGAGCGGCGCGGCGCAGAGACGATCGTGACGCTGGTCCGCAATCACGAGTGCGCGCTCGACGAGCCGATCCAGGCGCCGGCGCGTTACGACCGGACGATTCCGCCGGGCCAGCGATTCGCGCCGGGTGGCGGCACGACGACGCTCCGGTACAGCAACCGGCGCTGGCTGAGCGTCGAGCCCTCGCTCGGTGGCACCTTCTATAACTGTGCGGGTGGCACTTCGCCCTGGGGCAGCTGGTTCACCTGCGAGGAGACCTTCACCGATCTCACGCCGGTCGGCGGCCAGCGCCACGGCTACGTGTTCGAAGTGCGGCTCGATGCCAAGGCGACGACCGGCCGGCCGATCCTGGACATGGGCCGCATGATGCACGAGGCGGTCGCGATCGATCCGGCCACGCGCTACGCGTACCTGACCGAAGACAATCCGCGCTGCTCGACGCTCTATCGCTTCATCCCGACGGATCGCAGCGGCACGCCAGGCAGCTACGAGAAAGGCGGGCGCCTCCAGGGCGCGCGCGTCGTCGGCCAGCCGAATGCGGACCTGATGACGCCCTCGGTCGGAGAGGTGCACCGCATCGAGTGGGTGGACATCGCACGGCCCGATTCGAATCCCGGACAGACGGCGATCAGTTTCCCCGGCCGGCCCGGGCTCGCGAGCGGGCCATTCCTGCAAGCCTGGACCAAAGGCGCGCTGCTCATGAGCCGCGGCGAGGGCATCTGCCATCACAACGGGAAGTTCTACGTGGTGGACACGGCGGCGGGCGGCGGCGTGCTCCGCGGCGCCGGCGACGGCGCGGTCTGGCAATACGATCCGGTCGCGGGAACTCTGCGTTCGATCTTCGCCTCGGGCTCGGATCAGGTCGCGGACAACATCGACAACATCACGCTGAGCCCGCGCGGCGGCATCCTGCTCTGCGAGGACGGGGACAACCTGGTGGATCAGTACGGGCTCGGCTCGCGGCTCCTCGGCCTCACGCCTGCGGGCGAGTCATTCGCGTTCGCGAAGAACCAGGTGATGCTGAGCGAGGGACAGATCGCGGCAGCCGGCAAGCGGGTTGCAGCGAAGGACTATCGCGCGGACGAGTTCTGCGGCGCCTGCTTCGATCCCGCGGGCACGACGCTCTTCTTCAATCTCCAGACGCCCGGCATCACGTTTGCCGTGTGGGGGCCCTGGCAGCGCGGAGTCTTCTAAAGGGGACGCTCCAAAGGGGACGCATCCCTTTCCAAAGTAAAGGGATGCGTCCCCTTTGGGGACAGTCCCCAAAAAGAAAAGGTCGCCGGCCCTGTGGCAGACCGGCGACCCTTCCTGCCCCTATCCCTTAGAAGCGGTAGGTGGCGCTGACGAAGTACTTCCGACCGATCACGTCGTACGTCGAGGGGTCCGTACCCGAGTCGGCGTCCGGCGTGTAGAGCCGCGGCGCCTGATCGGTGAGGTTGTCCACACCGAGCCGCAGCTGCAGGGCCTCCGTAGCCTGCCATCCACCCGAGAGATCCACGTACCAGGTCGCGGGCACGCTCGTGCACCCGCAAACTGCCGGATCGGTCGAGCCGATGTTGGTCGAAGCCGCGTGCTCCATCGCATCGATGTAGCGCACGCGCGTGCTCGCCGAGAAGTCACCCAGGCTCCAGCGAGCCGAGAAGGTGCCCTTCATTTCGGGCAGTGCCTCCGCCGGGTCTTCGCCGATGGTCCCGTTGTAGCTCAGGAACGTATCGCCCGGGAGATTCTGCAGCTCCCACTCCTGCACGAAGGTGGCGACCAGGTTGAGGTCCAGCTCGCCCAGGCTGCCGAGACCGAAGCCGTAGTCGACCTGGAAGTCGATACCGTTCGTCTTCAGCGTCGCCAGGTTGTTCTGGATCTCGAGCAGGTCCTGGATCTGGCCGATCGAGTCACGCCCGAACAGGTTGCAATAGAAGTTGTCCAGCGCGAACGCCGGATTGGCCTCATCCGCTCCATAGCAGCGGTTGGCAACCGTGACCGGGTCGATCGATGCGATCACGTCATCCACCGTGATGTTGTAGTAGTCCACGGCAAGGCTCAGGCGAGCCAGCGCCTCGGGACGCCACACAACACCGACGGTATACGTGTCAGCCGACTCCTCGAAGAGGTCCGGATTGCCGCCGGCAAGCGCGTCAATCTGGTCGGTCGTCTGCATGTAGCTGTCGATGATCGCCAACGGCACGCCCTGCGCCAGGCACAGCGTCCGAGCCGCCGCCGCATTCGGGCCGGTGCGGACCGAGCTGTCGATATTGCAGGGATCCGAGACTTCCGGATTGTCCTCTTCCTGCGGCGAGAACAGCTCACCGATGTTCGGTGCACGCACCGCACGCTGGTAGCTGCCACGCACGCGGAACTGGTCGTTCACATGCCAGTCGAGCTCGCCCTTGTACGACGAGTTGCTGCCGGAGTTGGAGTGATCCGAGACCCGGTAGCCTGCCGTGAAGGCCAGTAGCTGCACGCCCGGCATTTCGCCGAGCAGCGGCACGTAGAACTCCGCGAACACGTCGGTGTGGTCGATCGAGCCGATGATGTTGTCCTGCGCATTGAATCCGGACACGTCGCCGCTCGCCAGCACGCTGTCAGCCAGGAACGCGAAGTTCTGCTTCTGGTAGAAAGCGCCGAATGCGGACGAAACCGTGCCCGCCGGCAGGCTGAACAGGTCGCCCGACACCACGACTTCAGCGAGGTTCTGCTCGACGTTCGTCGTGTTCTTTGCGAGCACGCCAATGAACGCCGCGCATTCCGCCGAGATCGTGCCCTGGCCGAACGGATCGAATCCGCCCGCGCACAGGCCCACGCCGCCGTCCGGCGCATCGAGCAGCTGCTCGACCGCGGAGACGCGCACGTTGCCGGCCTGGTTTTCCTGGCCGTTCAGCTTGCCGTGGGCGAAGTAGGCATCGAAATGCCACTTGTCGCTGATGTCGCCGCGCATGCCGAGCATCGCCTGGTAGGCATCGCGTTCATACGACTCGATGCGCGCGCCGTTCTCGAGGAAACGCCGGCGATAGAGGAAGTCCTCGGTCGCGCCCGATCCCGGCAGTGCGGCGGAATCGCCGGTGCGCGAGTTGAGCAGCGAGAGGAAATCCGCATTCGCCTGCACGAACGGATTGGAGACCGGCACGGTGAAAAAGGCGCCAGCCGCCAGGTTCGTCGTGTTCGAGCCGGTCGGCGCCGGTGAGGGAGCCAACTGCGTCGATGAGCTGTAGTTCGTGAACAGGATGCGCGTGTAAGCCTCGACCTTCTCCGAAATCGTGAACGTTCCCTGTGCACCGACGCTGACGCGTTCCTGCGGGATGATCAGGTTGTTCCACGGCTCGAAGTTGTAGCTGTAGCGTCCCGGGAAGAAGTTCGACCCGACGTCCGGGCTCGTGATGTCGCCGCGGTAGTTCTGCACCACGGTGGCAGCGGACGCACTGGTTGCGAACAGCGTGCCGTCCTGGTTGAAGGCGAAGGTGTCGGTTGCCCGCGCCAGCCCGGGGCCGACGTTATAGGACTGGAACAGCGTGTCGACAGCGGCCTGTGAGGGCACGTTGGCGCCGCCGAAGTACCCGCCCATCGGGAAGAAGGAGGTCAGCGAGACCGCCTGCGCCGAGAACTCGCGCTCGCCCTTGCTGAGCGCTTCGCGCTCGTCGAAAGAACCGAACACGACAACGTTGCCGCGGCCTTCCGCGAGGTCGGAGCCCATCGTCACGTCGAAGGACTGCGTCTCCGAGTCTTCCAGCTCGGACATGCCGAACTGGCCGCCGAACTCGACGCCGTCGAAGTCCTTCTTCAGGATGAAGTTCACCGCGCCCGCGATCGCGTCCGAGCCGTACACGGCGGATGCGCCGCCGGACACGACTTCCACGCGCTCGATCAGGCCGGTCGGGATCGTGTTGATGTCCACGCGCCCGTTCTCGTCGCCCGGTGTCATGCGCTTGCCATCGACCAGGATCAGGTTGCGCACGGAACCGAGGCCGCGCAGGTCGATGAAGGCCTGGCCGCCGCCCGGGTTGTTGTTGCCGGAGCTGAAGGACGGCACCACCTGCGGCAGCGTGTTGACGAGCTGCTCGGCGTTGACCACGCCCTGCTGCTCGAAGGCTTCCGCGTTGATGGTGACGATGGGGCTGGCAGCCTCATAGTCCTGCCGGATGATGCGGGACCCGGTCACCGTGATCTCGGCGAGCTGGTCCTGGGCGTGGCTCGCCACGCCGGCCAGGCCGGCTCCGGTGGCGCCCGCCGTCAATAACGCGAGCCGTACCGCCCGCGTGACGCTCAATTTGGTCATTTTCCTCTCCAATGTTGCTTATGGACAACAATGGCCGGCCACACGGACATCGCTGCGTGGGCTGAACATACGTTGCGGACCCTGAGAAAAACCGCCTGATGGCAAAGGATTACGGCTGTTCGCAAGTATTGCGGAACGAATGGCCGGAAACCCGCATCTCATGTTGCAGAATGCCAACGGCCATGGGGGGCTCGGGATCCGGATGGCGGAAAACGGCGCGAACAGGGTGCGTGCGCTGATCGTCGACGACGAAGAACTCGGTCGTCGCGTGATCCGTACATTGCTTGCGTCCGACGCCGACGTCGAGATCATCGGCGAGGCCTCATCGGCCCCCGAGGCGCGCCAGAAGATTGCCTCCGAACGCCCCGACCTCGTCTTCATGGACATCGAGATGCCGGGCGGCAGCGGGATCGAGGTGCTCCAGACAGTCGAGGAGCCGTTGCCTTACGTCATCTTCGTCACGGCCCACCCGGAATTCGCGCTGCCTGCGTTCGAACTGCAGGCCGTGGATTACCTGGTGAAGCCCGTGCAGCGTCCGCGCTTCACGGGAAGCGTGCTCCGCGCCAAGCGGCGCATCACCGAGCGGCGCGTCGCCGGCCTCGCCATGCAGATCGTCGGGGCCGCGACCCTGAACGGCAACGGCAATGGCCATTCAACGCCGCCTGCGCCGGCGCAGACCTATTCCGATCACATGACGATCCGCGTGCGGCGCCGGCTCTTTTCGCTCGAAGTCTGCGACATCGCCTGGATCCAGGGCGCGAGCCAGTACAGCCGCGTGCACACCAAGAACGGCGAGTACCTGCTGTCGCGCACGCTTGCCTCGCTCGAGTGCGAGCTCGACCCGAAGCGTTTCTTCCGCATCCACCGCTCGGCGATCGTCAATGCGGCGCACGTGCGTGAGGTGCGCTCGAGCGGCGATGGCCGCTATAACATCTACCTGACCGGCGGGCAGTCGCTGCCGATGGGCCGCGCGCGCCGCGAGATTCTCGAACACCTGCTGAACGGAATCCGCAACCGGGAAGGCTGAACATGGCGCGTGTGGCGACGTCGATATTCGGCGGCGAGGCGCTGCGGGCGGATGCTGCGCCTGCGCAGGACTTCGTCGATGAATCGCTGCGGCACCGTCCCGTCGTCGACCGCCTGATCGGCGACCGGCCCTCGCGCTGGCTGCCCCTCGCGGGTGCCTGGCTCGGCGTCGCGTTCTCGGTCGGGTTCGGGCTCTTCGTCAACAGCCAGGCCAAAGGCCAGGAAGTCACCTTCAGCTCGGCGCTGATGGCGATGTTCCCGCACTATCTCTTCTGGGTGCTCGCAAGCCCCGCGATCTACCGCGCGCTGCACAAGACGATCGAGGGCAGGCGTCGCGTGCTGTGGTTCTCGATGCTGGTCGGCTGGAGCCTGATCGCGCTCGCGGGCTCGACCGCGATGTCGTACCTGAGCTATTTCCTGCGCCACGACCTGACGCCGAGCTTCGGGCAGTTCTTCCAGATCTACATGCTGCCGCCGGCGGGACCGGCGTTTCACGCGATG
>JANNHT010000106.1:0-7137 GCA_031404555.1 Gammaproteobacteria bacterium | reverse complement strand
GGCAAGCGCACATGTTTGTCCAGAAGCGGTTATATTACATATTGTGCGTGTCGTTGCTGCTGTATCTGCGATCGTGATCATCGGCGGGCTCGTCAGCTCGACGCTGCTCGCGCGCCTCGTGACCCCGGTGATGTACAAGCTGCTGCCGCCCGTCATCGAGAGCGTGGCTTCCGCGCCGCTCGCGTCGGATCGCCCAGCTTTCGGTTCAGCCTGACCGCCTCGCGGGCGAGTCGCGTTGCAGCCGCCTGCCGCGCCAGAACCCGAACAGAACCCGATCCGCTTCCGCGCGGATGACGAGCACCGGCCCGTCCGAGAAGTAGACGAGATTGCCCCACTTGATGGTTTCCTCGAGCGCCGAGGCTTTTCGCACAGAGGCGCGCAGTGCCACGACCGTGCGCCGGCGCCAGCCGGCCAGGGCCGCAACATAGGCGACAGGAGTCTCGGCGAGCTTCGTCTTCTTCATCACGCCTGCCACGCCCCGATTCAGGCGGCTGCGGGCTCCGAGGTGCCAAGCTTCGTGTAGCGATCCACGACCACCGTCGTCACCACGTCCGAGCCGACGTTGACCATCGTACGTGTCATGTCGAGGATGCGATCCACGCCGAGGATGATGCCGATTCCCTCGGGCGGGATGCCGAAGGCGACCAGCAGCCCCGCGATCAGCGGCAGCGATCCGCCGGGGATCGCGGCGACCGCGACCGCCGACAGCACGGCGAGCAGCAGCAGCGTGACCTGCTGCGCGAAGCCGAGCTCGATGCCGAACACCTGCGCGATGAAGAGCACCACGCAGCCCTCGTAGAGCGCGGTGCCCGCCATGTTCATGGTCGTGCCGAGCGGCAGCACGAAACCCGCGACCGCCGGCTGCACGCCGAGCTGCTCGCGCGCCACGGCGAGTGCGGTCGGCAGCGTCGCTGCGCTCGAACTCGTCGAGAACGCCGTGACGAGCACCGGGCGGATCAGCCGCCAGAATTCCAGCGGCGATCGCTTTGCGAACACCCGCAGCCACAGCGACATGGTCCCGAACAGGTGCAGCAACAGCATGGTGATGCAGCCCGTGACAAACACGCCGAGGGCGATCACGATGTCCCAGCCGATCTTGACGATGACGCTGTAGATCAGCGCCGGCACCGCGAAAGGCGCGATCGCGAGCGCGAAGTGCACGATGCCGGTCATCAGGTCGTTGACGAGCGCGAGTCCGGACCGGAGCTGCCCCCGCTCCCTGGCCGGCAAACGGACCGCGGCGGCGCCGACCAGGATCGCGAACAGGATCAGCGGCAGCACGTCGCCCAGCAGCTTGCGGTCGTTGCCGACGAAGGCGCCGAACAGGTTGCGCGGCATGAACATGTCCACGATCGCCATCGGCGTGACGTCGGGCTGGGTCGCGCGGCTCTGGAGATCCTGCGCCGCGCCGCCGTACTCCAGCATCAGCTGCTCTTTCGCCTCGGGCGCCATCGCGGAACCCGGCTGGACCAGGTTCATCATCACGAGGCCGAGCGCGGCCGCGATCGCCATGTTCGCGAAGAACAGGATGAAGGTGCGGGTCGCGAGCGGCCCGAGCTGCCCCAGCCGGTCGAGCTGCGCGACGCCCATCGCGAGCGAGGCGAACACCAGCGGGATCACGACGAAGAACAGCATGCGCAGGAACACCTGCCCGATGGGGTCGAGCACGAGCACCGCGAATTTGCGGACTGCGGGCAGCAGCTCGGGGAACAGGCTCCCGGCGAGGAGCGTCAGGATGCCGGCGGTGGCGCCGACGAGCAGTCCCCAGAGGATCCGGTTGGCGAGTCGGCTGTCGAGTTCACCGGCCATGCGTGGTACCCCCGGCACCGGCCGGCTGCGCCAATGTTAACCTCTGGAAACGGATTCGGAGGAACCTTGCGCCACCTGATCACCTGGCTGGCCGTGCTGTCGTTCGCGGCTGTCCTGGCAGCGTGTGCGACCGCTCCTGCGCCGGAAAAGCCCGCGACCGCCGCGCGGCACACGCCGGTGATCCTGATCCCGGGCGTACTGGGTTCGCGGCTCACGCGCGGCGTGGGCGGCGCCGAGGCCTGGCCCGGCAGCACGCGGAAGCTTTTGACGAGCCGTTACTCGGAGCTCGCTCTGCGCGTCGACCCGGAAACCCTTGAACCGCTGGACGACGGCCTGGTCGCGAGCGGATTGTTCGATGCCGCGGCGGGCCAGGATTTCTACGGCCGGATCGTGCGCGAGCTGAGCGAATCCAGCGGCTACCAGATCGCGACGCCCGGCGAGCGCATGGAACGCCCGAAGTCCCGGCTCTATCTCTTCCCGTACGACTGGCGCCAGGACAATGTCATCACCGCCGGCAAGCTCGACCGCTTCATCGAGCAGATCCGCCGCGACTACGGCGATCCGGCGCTGCGCGTCGACGTCATCGCGCACAGCATGGGCGGCCTGGTCGTGCGCTACTACGAGCGCTACGGCACCGCGGACGTCCTGGGCGGCAACACCTTCAACGTCACCGGCGCGGGCGCGGCGAAGCTCCGCCGCCGCGTCGTGCTGCTCGGCACTCCGAGTCAGGGAACCGTCAATGCCGTCCACTCCTTCCTGAATGGCTATCGCGTGGCGCTGTCGCGGCTGCCGACCGAGGGCGTCGCGTTGATGCCCGCGCTGTACCAGCTCTTTCCACATCCGCTCGTGGATTGGGTCGTGGACATCAACGGACAGGCGCTCCGCCGCGACCTGTTCGACGTCCGCACCTGGCGCCAGTATCAATGGTCGATCTTCAATCCCGGCGTGCGGCGCCGCGTGCAGCGGCAAGCGGCGCTATGGCCAAAGCAGGCGGTGCTCGAGCGCTGGTTCGAGAAGCAGCTCGGACGTTCGCGCCGCTTCGTCCTGGCGCTGATGGTCCCGACCGGCGAGGTGGGGCTGATCGACCCGTTGCTGCTCGGCGGCGACTGCATCCCGACGCCGCGCCGGCTCGTGATCGAGCACCTCGAGGGGAATGCTCTCGCGCGCCTGCGGCCCGAACAGATCGCACGGCCGTTGCCCGGCGTCGACTACGACCTTCTGATGTACGAAGCCGGCGACGGCAGCGTCACGAAGTCATCGCTGCTCGCGCGGCAGCGGCTCGAACCCGAGATGCCGCCGCACGAACAGGAACCGGTCGAGCCCGGCCGTTCGATGTTGCTCTGCGAGCCCCATGACGAGCTGACCGGCAACCGGGATTTCCTCGAGGCGATGCAGGACTACCTGTCGGCGCCCGAAACTTGAGGCTGCTACAGGCTGAGCCTGCTACAGGCTGAGCCTGCGACAGGCTGTGCCCACGCAGGCTCAGACGTCGGCGGCGGTCGCGACGTAGGCGCAGTATTCGCAGTCCTCGCCCGGTTCCGGAACCTTCGTGACCTTCACGGTCGCGACCGCGCGGTGGAAAGCATCCAGCACCCAGGCGTCGTCGCCGTCGTAGGGCACCATCGCGGTCGAGAACCGCAGCGCGCCGTCGAACCGGCCGAGCTTGCCGTCGCCGTTCACATAGACAAACCAGCCGCGGTCGCTGACCTCGAAGCCCTGGCGGCGCACCAGGAACTGGTAGACGTCCATCTGCCGCTGGTAGGACGGGTAGAGGCGCTCGGTCGTCGGCATCTCCGCGCGCGAGGTCGCCTTGTAATCGGCGACGATCAGCTCGCCGTCCGGCGCCTGCCACAGGTCGTCGATTGCGCCGAAGAGCGTCCAGCCGGTCTCCGGATCGAGCCAGCGCACGCCGGTGAAGTTGTGGCGCCAGCGGTCGAGCTCCGGGTGCACGAATGGCACCGCGTCTATGCCCGCAGGCCCGAACAGCGGGTGCGGCTTGCCGGCCGCGCGATAGACGTCGAATTCGGCCTTCATCAGCGCATCCACGGCGTTGTTCAGCGTGAACGGCGGGCCGCTCGGGCGCTTCACGCCGCGCGCGATGTCGAGATGGAAGCAGCGCGGACATTCGACGAAGAGATCGATCTTGGAGCGGCTCAACTGGCGCCGCTGGAGCGAGCGACTGGTCATCGTGGCCTCGCTTGAGAGGCCGCCGCGCCGCGATTGTGTGCTGGACTAACCCGCTGTGGGATTGGATTCACCCGACCGTGGCGCGGCGGGCCATGCGCACAATGCCGCGTCCGGCATTGTGATTTCAAGTGCCGCGATGAATTCAGCGGGCCGGCTTGGGCTTGAAGCAGGTCGCGGCGTCGCGCGCGCGGGCCTCGATCGCGTTCCATTCGTGCCGCGCGATCAGCTCCGGGGGTGCAATCCAGGATCCGCCGACGGCGACGACGTTCGGCAGGTCGCGCCAGGCCTGCGCGGTGTCGGCGGTGATGCCTCCGGTCGCGCAGAAGCGCAGCTGCGGAAACGGCGCGGCAAAGGCCTTCATAGCGGCGATGCCGCCGGCGCCTGCCGCGGGAAAGAACTTGAGCAGCGTGTAGCCGGCTTTGATCGAGGCCTGCATTTCGCTCGCGGTCGCGACACCCGGCAGGTAGGGCACGCCAGCCGAGCGCCCCGCGGCGAGGAGTTCCGCGGTCGTGCCGGGCGAGATCGCGTCCGGGCGCTGGGGGGAGCCTGCGGAACTTGCCGGGGCAGCCGTGTTCCTAGCGGGACCGGCCTCCGCCTGCGTGCATGGCGCGATCATCCCCGTGGACGGGGGCAGGCTCGCTCGATAGGGAAGGAATCCGCGACGAAGCGTGTTTCCCGCAAGGCCAGCCGGACCTGCCCGGCGCCCCCGGGACCCTAAGATGAGTCGGCCGGATGCCACGCGCGGCGCCCGGAGGGAGAACTGGATGAGCACCCCACGCCCCTGGTCCGGCGCCACGCGCCGTTTTTCCGCCGCCCTGCTTTCGATGCTCGCGATGCCATTCGCCGAGGCGAGCGAGATCGCGAGTCCCGCCATGACGAGCGCCGTGCAACAGCTGCGCCACGCCGTCGGCCTCTGGGACGTCACGACGACCCGGTACGACGACAAAGGCGCCGTTGCCGGCGTCGCTTCGGGCACCTACCGCTTCGACTGGGTGGTGCCGGATCGCGTGCTGTCGGGCCGCTCCGACATCCCGGAATGGAAGCAGAGCGCGGGCATGCTTTTCTACGTGAACCCGGTCCGCTCGACCATCGAGATGAGTTCGGTCGGCCCGGACGGGCAACTGTGGGTGATGTCCGGCCCCGCCGGCGCGGAAACTCGGACCACGCCGCCGACGCCGCTCGCGGACGGCCGCAAGATGCAGCTGCGCTTCACGCGTTTCAACGTGTCGAACGACTGTTTCGAGTCGCGAATGGAGACCAGCTTCGACGGCGGCGCGAGCTGGAAGCCCGGCAATCACCAGCATTTCAAGCGTGCAACCGCCGCGCGCGTGGACTCAGGCGCCAGGCTCCGCTACCGCCCCCGGTCGCAGCCATACGTACCGCTCACGTAGCACCTTGACGTAGGCGTCGGTGAAGAGCGTCGCTGCCTCGCGCGTGAGGTGCGACTGCTCGGGCAACTCGAGCCCCTGCATCTCCGGGTAGTCCTCGAAGTGGATGCCGAAACTGCCGGTTTCGCGCAGCAGGCGATCCCAGGTCCGGCCACGCGGGACCTGGGCCTGCTCGCGCTCGTAGTAGAGGCTCGTGGACGGTAGACGGATGAACGCCACCTCGCCGCCGCGCGCGCGGATCCTCTCAACCGAGTTGCGCACGTCCGCAATGATGTTCGCGATCAGCTTTTCGTCCGGCGGCGGCGGCAACTTCCGGAAAGTCCACACGTGGATGGCATGGGCCCGCAGCCGGTCGTTGGTCTCGATCTGGCGCCACATCATCGTCTGCCGGTCGTCATAACTCTCGGACAGTTTCCAGGGTCGCAGGTACGGTCCGATGACTTCTGCCCGGTTCGGGATGTCGAGCTGGTTGACGAGCATGGAAAGCGTGTACTGGTCCTCGAGGAAGGCGAAATGGCGCGACAGGAACACGCCGATCTCGTGCCCCACGCGCTCCGCGGGGCCGCGCTCCTCCCAGGTGTCGAGTACGCCCTCGAAATCGGGGTTGCCCGGTCCCTCACGGAAAAACTGCTGCGGCGTGATGTCGATGAGCACGAGCCCGGCGAAATCGGAATGATTCGCGAGATTGGCCAGGAATCGCTGGCCGCTCATGCCCGCCAGCGCGAGCTGAATCGGCCGCCGGCCGGTCAACTCCTCCCAGACGTCGAGATTGGTGCCGAAGAGGACTCGTGAGCCGCCGAGGATGGCGACACCGTCATGCCGGCCCTCGGCGATCTTCTGCCGCTCGACTGCCCAGTGGGCCTTGCTGTCGTCGAGGTCGCCCGCGACGAGGCCGAGCGCGCGCATCTGCAGTTCCCAGGCGACCATGCCCACGAGCACGAGTACGAGGACCAGCCAGCCGAGCGCACCGAGCCGGGCCGACGGAATGTCCCGCTCCCTGACGCCTTCGGTCCAGTTGCTCGAGCTGCTCATGAACTCCGCCTATGACCGCTCGCCGCTGCTCCGCGCATCCAGCCAGGGATATTGCTTCACCAGCACTTCGACGTAGGCCCGCGTGAAGCGTTTCGCCGACGCGCGCGACAGGTGCGACCATTCCGGCACCTCGAGACCCTGCATTTGCGGGTAATCCTCGAAATGGATTCCGAACGACTGGGTTTTCGCGAGCAGCGGATCCCAGGTCTTCGCGCGCGGCGCGGCATGCCGCTCGTGCTCGTAATACAACCCGCCCGATGGCGGACGGATGAATGCGACTTCGCCGCCGCGCGCGCGAATCTTCGCGACCGCCGCCACCGTCTGGTCCCAGGCCCGTGTGATCCCGGCCTCGTCCATCGGCTTGCCGTCGAAGGGGCCCCACACAAAGCGCGCGTGCTCGCGCAACCGTTCGTCGGTCTCGATGCGCCGCCACAGGAACGTTTGCCGGTCGTCGTAGGACTCCCAGACCTTCCAGACGTCGACATACGGCGACCGGACGCCCTCGCGATCCGGCATCGGAACGCGTTCGACCAGCTTGGTCAGCGTGTAGGCGCTGTCGAGAAACGCGAGATGGCGCGACAGGAAGAGACCCACCTGGTGGCCGAAGCGATCGGAAGGCTGGCCAGGTCACGCCCAGTTCAAGGGCCCGAGTGCGGTTAATTTCAAGCACCTCCATTTCAAGCACCACTTCCGGCTCGGCCAGATCCTGGGTCCTGATCAG
>JANNHT010000105.1:0-10838 GCA_031404555.1 Gammaproteobacteria bacterium | reverse complement strand
GCGATCCGGCGGCAGCTCGAACGGGTCGCGGACCGGCATGCCGAGATCGAGCGGATGCTGTCGGACCCCGCGGTCCAGGCCACGAGCGAGCGCTTCCGCGACCTGTCGGTCGAGTTCGCGCGCATCGACCCGATTGCGCGCGGGCTTGAGCGGCTCACGGAACGCGAGCGCCAGCTCGCCGCGGCACGCGCCGTGTCGTCGGACCCGGATGCGGGATTGCGCGAGCTCGCGGAGCACGAAATCACGGCACTCGAGTCCGCAACCGCGGCGGACGAAGCGCTGTTGCAGCAGCTCCTGGTGCCGACCGACCCGCAGGACGACCACAATGTCTTCCTCGAAGTGCGCGCGGCGGCCGGCGGCGACGAGGCGGCGATCTTCGCGGGCGACCTGTTCCGGATGTACTCGCGCTACGCCGAGGGCCGCGGATGGGCGCTCGAGATCCTGTCCGAGAGCCGCGGCGAGCACGGCGGCTACCGCGAGGTCGTGAGTCGCGTCGCGGGCCGCGGCGTCTACGCACGGCTCAAATTCGAATCCGGCACCCACCGCGTGCAGCGCGTGCCTGCAACCGAGGCCCAGGGCCGCATCCACACATCCACCTGTACGGTTGCGGTGCTGCCGGAACTCGGTGAGGTCGAGCGCATCGACATCAACCCGGCGGATCTGCGCACCGACACCTACCGCTCCTCCGGCGCCGGAGGCCAGCACGTGAACAAGACGGATTCGGCCGTTCGCATCACCCACCTGCCGAGCGGCATCGTCGTCGAGTGCCAGGACGAACGCTCGCAGCACAAGAACCGCGCGCGGGCGATGTCGCTCCTCGGCGCGCGGCTGCTCGCCGCCGAGCGCGAGCGGCGCACGGCCGCGACTGCGCGCACGCGCCGCCTCCAGGTGGGGACCGGCGACCGCTCGGAGCGCATTCGCACCTACAACTTCCCGCAGGGCCGCCTGACCGATCACCGCATCGAGCTCACGTTGTACCGGCTCGACTCCATCATCGATGGCGACCTCGACGAAGTGATCGACGCGCTCGCGCGCGAGCACCGCGCCGAGGAACTCGCCCAGCTCGAATGACTCGGGCGCGCGATTCGATCGTGGCGGTTGCCGCGCAGCTTGCAGCATCCTCGGACAGCCCCGACCTCGACGCCGAGCTCCTCGTCGCCCATGTGCTCGGGGCGAGCCGCCCGGCGCTCGCCGCCGATCCGGATCGCCGGCTCGGCCCCGCGGAGGCGCGCCAGCTCGAGGCGCTCGCCGCGCGCCGCGCGGCCGGCGAGCCGCTCGCCTACCTGACGGGCTGGCGCGAATTCTGGTCGCTCGAACTCGAGGTGACGCCGGACGTGCTGGTGCCGCGGCCGGAAACCGAGCTGCTGGTCGAATGGACGCTCCAGGCGGTCGCGGGCAAGGCGCAGCCATCGGTGCTCGATCTCGGGACGGGCAGCGGCGCCATCGCGCTCGCGGTTGCTCGCGAGAGGGCAGACGCCGCGGTAACCGCCGTCGATTCAAGCGCGGCGGCGCTGCAGGTCGCGCACCGCAATGCCGCCCGGCTCGGCCTCGGACGCGTGCAGTTTGTCGAAGGGCGCTGGTTCGGTCCCGCGCGTGGCGGGCGATTCGACGTCATCGTCTCGAATCCTCCCTATGTCGCCGCCGGCGATCCGGCGCTCGCGAAGCTCACGTACGAACCGTCATCGGCGCTGGTCGCGGGCGAGGACGGCCTCGATGCGCTCAGCGCGATCTGCACGGGCGCCGGTCCCCACCTCGCGGCCGGGGGCTCGTTGATCGTCGAACACGGGGCAAGCCAGGGCGAGGCCGTCCGTGGCCTGATGACCCGGGTGGGACTTGCGGGGATCGAGACACGCCGCGATCTGGCGGGACTCGAGCGCGCAACCCGGGGCAATTGCGCGCGCTGACGGATACAATCGCTTTTTTCCCGGAGGACGACCGCGATGGTGCGATTTGAAACGACGCTCGGCGATTTCACGGTGGAGCTGGATGCCGAGTCGGCGCCGATCTCCTGCAAGAACTTCCTTCGCTACGTGGACGACGGCTTTTTCGACGGGACGATTTTCCACCGCGTGATGCCGGGATTCATGATCCAGGGCGGCGGCTTCGCCGCCGACATGAAGCAGAAACCAACGCACGAGCCGATCACGAACGAGGCCGACAACGGGCTGCGCAACCGGCGCGGCGCGATCGCGATGGCGCGGACCAATGACCTGCACAGCGCGACCGCCCAGTTCTTCATCAACCTCGTGGACAACGCGTTCCTCGACCACCGGCCGGGCAGCTACGGCTATGCAGTGTTCGGCCGCGTCGCGGGCGGCATGGATGTGATCGACAAGATCGCGGCGGCGAAGACGGGCCGCCGCGGCGGGCATGACGACGTGCCGGTCGAGGCGGTCGTCATCAAGCTGGTGCGGCGCGCGACCGCCGCCTGACGGAAACGCGGACCCCTAATGAATAGCCGCTCGTGGCCGGCGCGGCTCGGGCGGTGGGCGGCGATCGCGCTGCTGTCCACGGCGCTCGCGAGCATCGTCGTCGTGCTCGCCTTCCGCTGGCTGCCGGTGCCGACAACCGCGTTCATGATCCGCGACACCGAACCGGGCCCGCCGCATGACTGGGTTCCCTGGAGCGAGATCTCCGGGCACGCGGCGGTCGCGGTGATCGCGGCCGAAGACCAGAAATTCCCCGTCCACGACGGCTTCGATTTCGAGGCGATCGACAAGGCGCTCACCGATGCCGGGCGCGGCCGGCGGCAGCGCGGCGCGAGCACCATCAGCCAGCAGGTCGCGAAGAACCTGTTTTTGTGGCCAGGCCACAGCTGGATCCGCAAGGGTTTCGAGACCTGGTTCACGATCTGGATCGAGGCGCTGTGGCCGAAGCAGCGGATCCTCGAGGTGTACCTGAACAGCGCCGAATTCGGCCGCGGCGTCTGGGGTGTCGAGGCCGCGAGCCGTCACTTCTTCGGAAAATCCGCCGCGCGCCTGACACGCCACGAGGCCGCGCTGCTCGCGGCCGTGCTGCCGAGCCCGAAACGCATGCGCGTCGCGAACCCGTCCGCCTACGTGCGCGGGCGCCAGGAATGGATACTGGGCCAGATGCGCATGCTGGGCGGCACCAGCCTGCTCGACTCGCTGCGGTGAGAATCGGTCAGACGCGCGCGAGCGCGTCGGCGAGCTGGTCGCGCATCGGGAGACTCCGGATGCGGACGCCGGTCGCAGCGTAGATCGCGTTCGCGAGCGCGGGCGCCGCCGTCGGGATGCCCATCTCGCCGCAGCCTGAGGGCGACTCGCTCGATTCCACGATGAACACCTCGATGTCCTTCGGCATCTCCGCGAGCATCGCGAGCGGATAGCCGTCGAAGTTCGACTGGACCACGCGACCCTCGGCGATCGTGATCTCGAGCTTGAGCGCGGTCGACAGGCCGTCGATCGTGCCGCCCTGCATCTGCGCCGAGATACCGAGCGGATTGACCGGCTGGCCGCAGTCGATCGCGGTCACGACGCGCCCGATTGACAGGGCGCCCTGCGGCGACACCGCGACCTCGATCGCGTGCGCGGCATAGCCGCCGAAGGTGAAATGGCAGGCGAGACCGATGCCTTGCCCGCGCGGCAGCCGGCGGCCCCAGCCGATTTCGGCGGCGACACGCTCGAGCACGGTGCGCAGGCGCCCGGTGCTGAATTTTGGGCCGCCGTGCTGTTCGTAGTCGAACACGCGGTCGGCTCCCAGCATCCGCAGCCTGAACGCGAGCGGATCCTGCCCGCTCGCCGCGGCCACCTCGTCCACGAAGCTCTGCACGACGAAGGCGTTCGCCGTGTGCGCCGGCGCGCGCCAGGAGCCGCGCGGGATGCCGCTCGTGACCGCGAGCCATTCGAGCCGGTAGTTCGGCACGAGCTTCGCCGGAAAATCGTCCGGATAGAGCTCCGGACCCCACATGTCGGCGGCGGCGACGCCCGCGCGCCGGTAGTACTTCGACGCGCTCGCGAGCCGGTGCGTCCAGCCGGTGACTGCGCCCGCGCCGTCGAGCGCCGCGACCAGTTCGTGTTGGCCGAACGGGCGATAGAAATCGTGCTGAAGATCCTCGTCGCGCGTCCACATCAGCTTGATCGGCCAGCCGGTCGCCTTCGAGATCAGCGCAGCCTCGGCGACGAAGTCATTGGTCAGCTTGCGGCCGAAGCCGCCGCCGGAACGCGTCATCTCGACCCGGATCGCGGCACGCGGGATGCCGGTCGCGAGGTTCACGGCGCGCGACGCGCCGGCCGGCTGCTGCAGCGGACCGATCACCCGCGCGCGGTCGGCCATTACGTGCACGAAGGCGTTCTGCGGCTCGAGCGTCGCGTGGCTCACGAATGGAATCCGATAGCGGGCCTGCACGACCCTCGCGGCATTCGCACGTGCCGCCGTGAAATCGCCGGTGTCGTGCACGACCTGTCCGGTCCCGGCGAGCAACTGCTCGCACTGCCGGTCGAGCGCCGCGCTCGATTCGCTGGCGAATGGACCGCGGGTCCACTCGACCTTGAGCGCGGCGCAGCCCTTCAGCGCCGACCAGGTGTCGTCGGCGACGACCGCGATCCCGGTCGCGAGGTTCATCGTGATCGGGTCGCCGGGTTTCGGGCCGGGAATGACCACGACCGCCCGCACGCCCGGAACGGCGCGGGCCGCCGTGTCATCGAGGCTCGCGATGTCGCCGTCGAAATAGGGGCAGCGCAGCATCACCGCCGTGCGCGCATCGGGTTCGTACACGTCGATGCCGTAACGCGCGCGACCGGTCACGATGTCTGCTGCGTCGACGACCGGCTGCGGGCGACCGATGATCCGGTAGTCCGCGGCGGTCTTGAGCGGCACCGGTTCAACTGGCAGCACCAGCGCCGCCGCCTCGGCCAGCAGCTCGCCATACGGCAGCCGCCGGCCGTCCGGGTGCAGCGCGTGGCTGTCGCGCGTTGCGACCTCATCGGCCGCGATGCCCCAGCGCGCGGCCGCCGCGCGACGCATCAGCGAGCGGCCCTGCGCACCGACCTGCCGCAGTTCCGCCCAGGCATCCGGGATGCTGGTGCTGCCGCCCGCGCCCTGCGAGCCGTACATCCAGCGCGGCTCGGCGCCGCTGAAGTCGATGCCGAGCGGCAGCTGCTCGACCGCGACCCGCGACCAGTCGGCGTCCAGCTCGTCGGCGATGATCATCGGCAGCGAGGTGCGCACGCCCTGGCCGATGTCGGGGCTCGGCGCGCCGATCACGATGCGGTTGTCGGGCTCGATCCGGATCATCAGGTTGAACGGGTTGGCCGGCGGCTGTGCGTTCTGGGCCGACGCGACTCGGGAGATCACGGGCGCGATCAGCAGCGCGCCGCCCGCGGTGAGCGACACCTGAAGGAAGGTCCGGCGCGAGACGTCCTGCACTCGCGCGTTCATGTGCGCTTCGCGCGTGCCGCGCGCGCGATCGCCTTGCGGATCCGCACGTAGGTTCCGCAGCGGCACAGGTTCGTGATGGATTCAATGTCGGTAGGTGTCGGGTCCGGCGTGCGCTCGAGGAGCGCGACCGCCGCGAGGATCTGCCCCGCCTGGCAGTAGCCGCATTGCGCGACATCCTCGTCGAGCCAGGCCTGCTGCACCACGTGCAGTCCGTTGGCCCCAAGCCCCTCGATGGTCGTGATCGAACGGCCGGCGAGCGCCGCGACCGGCAGGAGGCAGGAGCGCTGCGGCTTCCCTTCGACCAGCACCGTGCAGGCGCCGCAGAAACCGCCGCCGCAGCCGAATTTCGTGCCGGTCAGGCGGGCGTGATCGCGCAGGTACCACAGGAGCGGCATATCGCCGTCCCCCGCGAACTCGCGCTCCGTGCCGTTGACGGTGAATCGAATGGACACTGCGACGAGAGCATAGTCCCGGCCCGCCCGGTACCGATACCGATTCGTCGCAAAGGGTGCACCGCCCGGCGACGCTCAGGCGGCGTCTGCCTCGGGATCGTGGCCGAGGAGCGGCGCGAGCCAGCGGCGGGCCTCCGGCACCGGGATCGACTTCCGGCCGGCGTAGTCCGTGAGCTGGTCCGTGCCGATCGTGCCGACCGCGAAATAACGGGCGTCCGGATGCGAGAAATACCAGCCGCTGACCGAGGCCGCCGGGTACATCGCGAAGGACTCCGTGAGGCGGATGCCGGTCGCCTGTTCGGCGTCGAGCAACCGCCACAGTGTCGCTTTCTCCGTGTGGTCCGGGCAGGCCGGGTAGCCCGGGGCCGGGCGGATGCCGCGGTATTCCTCGCGCACCAGCTGCTCCGCGGTCAGGCGCTCATCCGGCGCATAGCCCCAGAACTCGCGGCGCACGCGTTCGTGCAGCGCCTCGGCGAGCGCCTCGGCGAAGCGGTCCGCGAGCGCCTTCAGCAGGATCGCCGAGTAGTCGTCGTGCGCCGCCTCGAAAGCCGCCACGCGCGACTCGATGCCGATGCCCGCCGTCACCGCGAAGGCGCCGATGTAGTCCGGCACGCCGGACCCGAGCGGGGCGACGAAATCGGAAAGGCAGAACTGCGGTTGCCCAGCAGGCTTGATCTTCTGCTGGCGCAAGTGATGGAGCGTGGCCAGCGTCCTCGCGCGCGTCGCGTCCTCGAACACGACGATGTCGTCGCCCCGCCCCGCGGCCGGGAAGAACCCGAGCACCGCGCGCGCGGTCAGCCAGCGTTCACGAACGAGCGTCTCGAGCATGCGCTCGGCATCGTGCCAGAGTGCGCTCGCGGCCGCGCCGCGGACGGGATCCGTGAGGATGTCCGGGAACTTCCCGGAGAACTCCCAGGCATTGAAGAACGGCATCCAGTCGATGTGGCGGACCAGGTCCTTGAGCGGCACCGGGCCGAGCGCACGCGTCCCGAGGTACCGCGGCACCGCAGGCGGATTTGCCACCCAGTCGAACGACGGCGCAGCGGCCCGCGCGGCCTCGAGCGTCATGCCCTCGGGCCGCCGCTTGCGCCCCGCGTGCTGCTCGCGCCGGCTCGCGTGCTCACTCTTCACGCGCGCGAAGAACTCGTCGCGCGCACCCTCGGACACCAGCGTCTGGCAGACGCCGACTGCGCGCGAGGCGTCCTTGACGTAGACCACGCCGTGCGGGTATTCGGGGTCGATGCGCACCGACGTATGCGCGGGCGACGTGGTTGCGCCGCCGATCAGGAGCGGAATCGTGAATCCCTGGCGCTGCATCTCGTGTGCCACGTGCACCATCTCGTCGAGTGAGGGCGTGATCAGCCCCGACAGCCCGATCATGTCCGCCGATTCGACGCGCGCGGTCTCAAGGATCTTCTCGGCCGCGACCATCACGCCGAGGTCCACGACCTCGAAGTTGTTGCACTGGAGCACGACGCCGACGATGTTCTTGCCGATGTCGTGCACATCGCCCTTGACCGTCGCGATCACGATCTTGCCGTTGCTCGAGCGGGCGCCGCCCTGCTCGTGCTCGATGAAAGGAACGAGGTGCGCGACCGCGCGCTTCAAGACGCGCGCGGACTTCAAGACCTGCGGCAGGAAAATCTTGCCGGCGCCGCACCGGTCGCCGCCGCCGTTCATGCCGTCCATCCGCGGCCCCTCGATGACGTCGAGCGGCCGCGCGGCCGCCACCCGCGCCTCCTCGACATCCGCGAGGATGAATTCGTCGATGCCCTTGACGAGCGCGTGCTCGAGCCGCTTGCCGACCGGCCACTCGCGCCAGACCGCGTCCTCGGCGCGTCGCGCCGCGCCGTCGCCGCGAAAGCGCGCGGCGATCTCGAGCAGTCGCTCGGTCGCGTCCGCGCGGCGATTCAGGATCACGTCCTCGACCCGCTCGCGCAGCTCCGGCGCGATCTCCTCGTAGATGCCGAGCTGGCCGGCATTCACGATGCCCATGTCGAGGCCCGCCCGGATCGCGTGGTACAGGAACACGGCGTGCATCGCCTCGCGTACGGCGTCATTGCCGCGGAACGCGAACGACACGTTGCTGACGCCGCCACTCGTCTTCGCGCCGGGGCAGCGAAGCTTGATCTGCCGGACGGCCTCGATGAACGCGATGCCGTAGCCGGCGTGCTCCTCGATGCCGGTCGCGACGGCGAAGATGTTCGCGTCGAAGATGATGTCTTCCGCGTCGAACCCGGCGCGCTCGACCAGCAGCCGGTACGCACGCTCGCAGATCGTGACCTTGCGCTCGACGCTGTCCGCCTGGCCACGCTCGTCAAAGGCCATCACGACCGCAGCCGCGCCGTAGCGCCGGACCAGGCGCGCGTGCTCGAGGAAGGTCGCCTCCCCCTCCTTCAGCGAGATCGAGTTGACGATGCCCTTGCCCTGCAGGCAGCGCAGTCCCGCCTCGATGACCGACCACTTCGACGAATCGATCATCACCGGCACGCGCGCGATGTCGGGCTCCGACGCCACCAGATTGAGGAATCGCACCATCGCGGCCTGCGAATCCAGCATGCCCTCGTCCATGTTGACGTCGATGATCTGCGCGCCGTTCGCCACCTGGTCGAGCGCGATCGCGAGCGCGGACGTGTAGTCGTCCGCCTCGATCAGCTTGCGGAACTTCGCGGAACCGGTGACGTTCGTGCGCTCGCCGACGTTGACGAACAGCATCTCCGGCTCGAGGTTGAGCGCCTCAAGCCCGGACAGCCGGCAGCGGCGCGGCGGCTCCGCGGGCTTTCGCGCCGGGAGTCCGGCGACCGCGCGCGCGATCGCGGCGATGTGCGCGGGCGTCGTGCCACAGCAGCCGCCGACGATGTTGACGAGGCCGCTTCGCGCCCATTCGCCGAGGTGTGCGGCGGTCTCGTCGGCCTCCTCGTCGTATTCGCCGAAGGCATTGGGCAGGCCGGCATTCGGGTAGGCCGAAATGGCGCAGTCAGCAATGCGCGACAGCTCTTCGATGTGCGGCCGCAGCTGCCTCGCGCCGAGCGCACAGTTGAGCCCGACCGCAATTGGCCGCACGTGGCGGACCGAATTCCAGAATGCTTCGACCGTCTGGCCGGACAGCGTGCGCCCGGACGCGTCGGTGATCGTGCCGGAGACGATGACCGGCACCTCGAAGCCCAGCGCCTCGAAGGCCTCGCCGATCGCGAACAGCGCGGCCTTGGCATTCAGCGTGTCGAAGATGGTCTCGACGATGAGCAGGTCCGCGCCGCCCTCGATCAGCGCGCGCACCGCGACGCCGTAGGTCGCGCGGAGCAGATCGAAACTCGTGTTGCGGTATCCCGGATCGTTGACGTCGGGCGACAGCGATGCGGTGCGACTCGTCGGCCCGAGTGCGCCCGCGACAAATCGCGGCTTGCCGTCCGCCAGGGCCGCCGCGTCCGCCGCGCCGCGGGCGATGCGCGCCGACTCGAGGTTGATCTCGGCGACGAACTCCTCGAGCCCGTAGTCCGCGAGCGACGGCGCGCTCGCATTGAAGGTGTTGGTCTCGATGATGTCCGCGCCCGCGGCGAGGTAGCCCCGGTGGATTGCGGCGATGAGGTCCGGCCGCGTCAGCGACAGCAAATCGTTCGCGCCCTTCAGGTCGCGCGGCCAGCCGGCGAAGCGGCTGCCGCTGTAGTCGCCGTCGCCGAGCTTCGCGCGCTGGATCATCGTCCCCATCGCGCCGTCCATCACCAGGACGCGCCCGGCGAGCGCCTGCTGAAGCGCCGCAATCCGCTGCTGCCGATCGCTGCTCATCGGGGCCGGATCCCGAGCGCGTGGCAGATCGCGAAGGTCAGCTCGGCGCGGTTCAGCGTGTAGAAATGGAACTCGCCGATACCCTCGCGCCGCAGGCGCCCGACCTGGCCGATCGCGACCGAGGCGGCGATCATCTTGCGGGTCTCCGGATCGTCGTCGAGCCCGTCGAACCGCTCGGCGAGCCAGGCCGGGACGCTCGCGCCCGCGCGCTCGGCGAAGCGCAGCAGCTGCGGGAAGCGCGTGATCGGCAGGATGCCCGGCACGATCGGCGCGGTGATGCCGTGGGCGGCGCAGGCGTCGCGAAAGCGCAGGAAGCGTTCGGTGTCAAAGCAGAACTGCGTGATCGCGCGCGCGGCGCCCGCATCGAGCTTGCGCTTCAGGTTGTCGAGGTCGCTCGCCGCATCCGGCGCCTCCGGATGCGTCTCGGGATAGGCCGCGACCGAGATCTCGAAGGGCGCGACCGACCGGAGCCCGGCGACCAGGTCGGCGGCATAGTCGAATCCGTCCGCGCGCGGCACGTAGCCCGGGGCGTGGCCGGGCGGATCGCCGCGCAACGCCACGACGTGGCGGATGCCCTCGTCCCAGTAGCGGCGCGCAATGTCCAGGATCTCGCCACGGCTCGCACCGATGCATGTCAGGTGCGGCGCGCCAGTGAGCTTCGTCTCCGACAGCACGCGGCCGATGATGCGGTGCGTACGGTCGCGGGTCCTGCCGTCCGCGCCGTAAGTGACGGAGACGAATCGCGGCGCGAGCGGAGCGAGCCGCTCGATCGAGGCCCAGAGCGTGCGCTCCATGGTCTCGTCGTTGGGCGGGAAAAACTCGAATGACACCTCGACGGGCGCGCGTTCGGACATCCGGTCGAGTATACAATGCCGCTGTTCAGGCTCCGGAGACGCCGACGATGCTCGAAAAACCGCTCGAACGCCTGCTGTTCGCCTGCCGCTGGCTGCTCGCGCCGCTGTACCTCGGCCTCGCGCTCGGGCTGCTCGTGCTCGGGATCAAGTTCTTTCAGGAAGCCTTTCATGTCGTCTCGCAGGTGTTCACGCTCGCCGAGGCGGACCTGGTGCTGACCGTGCTCGCGATGATCGACCTGGTGCTGGTCGGCAGCCTGATCGTGATGGTGATGTTCTCGGGCTATGAGAATTTCGTCTCGCGCATCGACGTCGAAACCAGCGGCGACACGCCGGCCTGGCTGTCGAAGCT
>JANNHT010000104.1:0-3253 GCA_031404555.1 Gammaproteobacteria bacterium | reverse complement strand
ACGGTGTGATAGCCGCCGTTCACGAGGAAGAGCGTGAGGTTCTTCCGCTCGAACAGGTAATTGATGCCGAAACTGGTCGCGACCCAGCAGAGCCCGGCCGAGAATCCGGCGCCGAGCGCGAAGCCGAGCGCGGGTTTCGGGCCGAGGAACAGCGCGAACATCGCGGCCGCGATCAAGGCCAGCACGAACGCGCCGCCGAAGATCTTGCCGGGATGGCCCTTCTGCATCTGGTCGTCGGTGAGTCCGGACGCGCGCTGCCAGGCTTTCAGGAACATCGCCTTCGAGTACCAGAGCCCGCCGAGCAGGAATGCGGATGCGGCTGCCGCGACGACGGCCAGCCAGTTGAGTTCAGGCATGTGTCTTCCCCTTCTTGCGTGATGATGGCCTGCGGCGTGCCGGCGACTTCGCCGGTCGCAGCAGGCGGTTGAAATGATCCTTGAGCTGCGTGATCGCGCGATCGAAGTAGCCGATGTCGCGGTAGCTTCGCGCGAGCATCACGGCGCCTTCCATCGTGGTCAGCACGAATTCCGCGAGCGCGCGCCGGTCGGTGCCGGGCGGCACGCGTTTCCCGGCGGCCTTCAGGCAGTCCTCGATCGCGCTGGTCCAGTTCGAGAAATTCTGCGCGAGCCGTTCGCGCACGGCCGGGTCGGGCTCGTGGATCTCGAGCGCGAGGCTGCCGATCGGGCAGCCGTAGGTGCACTCGGTCTGGATCAGCGCGTCGCGATAGCCGTCCATCAGCTTCCAGATCTTGTCGATCGGGTCGTCGACGCCGCGCCAGGCGGGCTCGAGCAGCATCTGGTGGATGCCGCCGACGTAGGTGTCGAGTACGGCGATCAGCAGGTCCTGCTTGCCGGGAAAAAAGTGATAGAGGCTGCCGCTGTTGACGCCGGCGCGGCTGAGGATGTCGGCGACCGAGGTCGAGCCGAATCCCTTCTCCCAGAAGAGGTGCATCGCCGCCTCGAGGATGCGCCAGCGCGTGTCGGTTGGGGGTTGATTGATCATTCAACCAAGTCTGATACAATGCGTGCCGGTGCGCAAGACCCAGCGGAAATCCCAGCCACGGCCTGCCGCGCCAGGGCGTCCATTCGCCGCGCTCGCGTCGGGCGTCCTGTGGGAACGCCTCGCGCGCGCGGTCGAGGCGCGCGTTGGCGTTGCCGGCGCCGAATCCCTGCACGAACTCTGGATGCGCGGCGAACCGTCGCCGCGCATCGAGGCCGCGCTCGGCGCGCTCTGGGATCGCGCGGCGCCCTCCGTCCCCGACTGGCTGCCGATGCGCTACGTGGACTGGCTGCCGCGCGTGTACGAAATCGCGGGTCAATGCCACGCCGCGGCCGGCGGCCGCACGCATATCTATCTCGTGCTGCTCGACTACGCGGACAGCGAGCGCGGACCCTACGGTATCTACGTCGGCATGAGCCGTTACCCGGCGGCGCTGCGCTTCGACCAGCACAAGGCCGGCATCCGCGCCTCGGGCCCGGTGTTGAAACGCGGCATCGAAGTGCTGACCGGCCCGGTGCGGCATCTCGCGTTCATCGCCCGCGTCGAGGCGGCGCGCATCGAGGCGGAGCTCGCCGAGGCGCTCGCGGCGGACGGCCTGATCGTCAAGGGCGGACACTGAGGCCTGACGGCGCAGGGCTATACTGCTGCCTTGAGCGTGCGCAACGACATCGAGGAAACGCTGGTCCGGATCGCGACCCGCATCCTGCCCGGGCGCTGGTTCCTGATTCCGCCCGATCGAGCGACGCTCGCGGCCCGCACCGGCCGGCTCCACATCGAGATCGTGAGCCACTGCTGGCAGTACGCGCACCTGCATGCCTACCAGCTGAGTTCGCTCGTCAATCACCCGCCGACGCGCGCGCAGCTGCGCATGACGGTGTTCCACGCGGCCGAGGACGAAAAGACGCGCGCGCTGCTCGATTTCTTCGGCGCCATGCGCGTGCCGGGCGTCGAGTGGAACTGGCAGGTGCTCCCGAAGCACGAGCTCTTCCGCCGCTCGATCGGGCGGAACCGCGTCTCGCGCAGAACCGACGCCGACTGGCTGTGGTTCACCGACTGCGACATCATTTTCCACCAGGGCTGCCTCGACACGCTCGCGACCGCGCTCCAGGGCCGGCAGGACCTGCTCGCGTATCCGAAGGAGGAGAACGTGACGGCGATGCTCAGGGAGACGGATCCCATGCTCGTCGCCGAGGGCGACCGTCCGCGGATCGTCGACATCGACCGCGCGCAGTTCAAGCCGATGGCGAATCCGCCGCGCGCGAAGGGCGCCTACCAGATCGTGCACGGCGACGTGGCGCGCCGGTGCGGCTACTGTGAGCAGATCGGCGTGTTCCAGCGGCCGGCGCCGCGCTGGGCCAAGACCTACGAGGACAGCGCATTCCGCTGGCTGCTCGGAACCGAGGGTGTAGGAATCGACGTACCCTCGATCTTCCGGATCCGGCACGTGCAGAAGGGGCGTTACGGCGACAGCAAGGCGGCGGCATATGTGCGTGGCAACATAAGACGCGCCAAGGCCGGCATCACGGAGCGCTGATCCGTGGTAAGTTCCGGGCGGGCATTGTGTCCTGACCGGAGGTTTTCGATGCACAGCAAAAAATTCCAGCGTGCCTGCGTCGCGCTCGCGAGCGTCAGCCTGTTGTCGCTCGGCTTGCAGGCGCCCGCGCTCGCGGACGTGATCGGCACGGCCGAAGCCGTCGCCGCGGATCGCCAGCAGGCGCCGCTCGCGACCGTGCAGGCGGCGATGGCGCGGGACGACGTGCGCGCCAAGCTCGCTGAGCTCGGCGTGGATGCGTCGGAGCTCGACGGCCGCCTGGCGGCGCTGTCAAGCGCAGAGCTCGCCGTGCTGGCGGATCGGCTCGACCAGCAACCGGCCGGCGGCGATGCGCTCGTCGTGATCGGCGCCGTGTTCCTGGTGCTGATCATCCTCGAGTTCACCGGCGTCATCGACATCTTCAAGAAGGCGTGATCCGCGCGGCGCTGGCCGCGGCTGCAATCACGACCGGTTTCGCCGGCTGCGCCACATCGCCGCCGCTGTTGGCGGGGCTCGACCGCGCGACGCCGCTCGAGATCGAGCTCGAGCGCACGCCGTTCTTCGCGCAGGACGACTACCAGTGCGGCCCGGCGGGGGGGGCGCCCCGGGGGGGGGGGGGCGGGGGGGGGGGGACGCCCGAGGGACAAGACCCCCCCGGGGAATTGGCGGGGCCCCCCGGGCCCCAGGACGCCCCCCAAAAAACGGAAAACCGCCCCCCCCGCC
>JANNHT010000103.1:0-2835 GCA_031404555.1 Gammaproteobacteria bacterium | reverse complement strand
CACCCCTTGCCCTCTCCCGCGGGGAGAGGGGGAGTGATCGTCGGCCCTCGGCCGACCAGGTGTTCCATAAGAGCGGCGGCTGAAGCCGCTCCTACATTCTTTGAATTCGCTGCGGTAACCCCGCACTCGACGGAGCGCCGTTGAAATGGGCATGAGCGCGCCCCAGGGCAAGCGCAGCCGTCGCCGGCGCGCGTTGAGCGAGATCAACGTCGTCCCCTACATCGACGTGATGCTGGTGCTGCTGATCATCTTCATGATCACGGCGCCGCTCCTGACCCAGGGCGTGCAGGTCGAGCTGCCGGATGCGGATGCGCAGCCGATCGATCCCGCGCTCCTCAAGGACCGCGAGCCGCTGGTGCTGTCGGTGGATCGCGACGGACGCTACTACCTGAATATCGGCGGGGACGAGGATGCTGCGATCGATGCCGATGAAGTCGCGCGCCGCGCGGGCGCCGTGCTCGGCCGCGATCCCGGCACGCCGGTGCTGGTGAAGGCCGACGAGCGAGTGCCCTATGGCAGCGTCGTGCGCGGCATGGTGCTGCTGCAGCAGGCCGGGGCGAAGAAAATCGGATTCCTGACGGATCCGCGGGCCGTCCGTGCCCTCGAGGAACTTGAGCGGCGTCGATGATGGGTTCCGCGCGTCCCGGCATCGCACCCGTCGGCTGGTCGATCGCCCTGCACGCGGTGCTGGTCGGGCTCCTGTACCTCGGCCTGACCCTGCCGACCGAGGAGCCGGAAGTCCTGACGCTTCCGATCGAGGCCGTGATTGCGGATCAGGCGGTCCTCCAGGCCGCGAGACAGCAGCGCAGGGAGGATGATCGCCAGGCGGCTGAGCAGCGCCGCCGCGAAGAGGCCATCGCAGAGCAGCGCGCGGAAGAGGAGGCGCGGGTTGAGCGCGAGGCGAACGAACAGCGCGTTCAGCAGAAAGACAAGCTTCGCGTCGAGGCCGCCGAGAAGAAGGCGCAGGCCGCGGCGGAGGTGAAGCGTAAGGCCGAGGCCGACGCCAAGCGTCGCGCCGAACAGCAGGCCGCGGCCAAGGCGGCCGCCGAGAAGAAGCGTGCCCAGGCGGACGCCCTGCAACGCAAGGAACGCGAGGCGGAGCTCAAGGCCTTGCTCGAGAACGAGGACGCGCGAACCGGCGCGGCGTTCCAGGGTCTGAAGGCAAGCTATGTCCGCGCGATCCAGGCGCATGTGGAGCAGCGCTGGTTCGAACCGCCGGGGATGGCGACCGGCATGAGCTGCACGGTGTTCGTGTCGCAGATCCCGGGCGGCGAAGTGGTCGGTTCACGGTTCGGCTCCTGCAATGGCGGACCGGCCGTGCGACAGTCGATCGAGACGGCGATCCGGAATGCCTCGCCGCTGCCGGCGCCGCCGGAACCGGCTTTGTTCGAGCGCGAGGTGAAGCTCGTGTTCACGCCGAAGGAGAGATAGTTTTGACGACACTACGGGTTTTCGTGTTTTTGCTGGCGCTGGCGCTGGCGCTGCCCTCCACCCGCGGCGAGGCGCAGCTCACCGTGCAGATCCTGCGCGGCATGGCGGAATCCGTTCCGATCGCGATCGTGCCGCTCGCCTGGGATTCGTCACAGCCGGCTCCCTGGGACGTCGCCGCGACAGTTCAGGCCGATCTCGAGCGCAGCGGCCGTTTCCGTCCGCTGCCCCGCACGCAGATGCTGGAACTGCCGCATGCCGCGGCCGACGTCGATGTCGCTGACTGGCGCATGCTGAAAGTGGACTACGTGCTGGTAGGAAAGCTGTCGCCGTTGCCGGATGGGCGGTTCGAGGTGCGCTACGAACTCATTTCCGTCGCCAATGGCGAGCGCCTGCTCGGCACGGCCGTCCCTGCGGATCGCAATGCCATCAAGCTCGCCAGCCATCGTGTTTCGGATGCGATCTACGAGCGCATCCTCGGCGTGCGCGGCGCCTTCGCGACGCGCATCGCCTATGTCGCGGTCGACGGGCCTGTGACCCGGCGCGGCTACCGGCTGATCGTGACCGACGCCGACGGCGCGAACGAACGGGTAGTGTTCAGCTCTTCGCAGCCGATCCTGTCGCCCGCCTGGTCGCCGGACGGCCGCTCGATCGCCTACGTGTCGTATCACAGCAGCCTGCCGGCCATCTACATGCAGGCGCTGCGGACCGGCGAACAGATCCGCGTCTCCGCGAAGTCGGGCATCAACAGCGCGCCGAGTTTCTCGCCGGACGGCAGCCAGCTCGCCGTCGCATTGTCGCGGCGCGATGGCAACGTGGACGTCTATCTCCTCACGCTCGCCACCCAGGAGCTGAAGCGCCTGACGGAGGATCCGGCGATCGACACGGAGCCCGTGTGGGCGCCAGACGGGCGATCGATCTACTTCACCTCGGATCGGGCCGGCGCACCGCAGGTGTACCGGATGGGCGTGACGGCAGACGACCGGCCGCAGCGCATCACCTTCGACGGCAGCTACAACGCGCGCCCGCGCGTGTCGCCGGACGGGCGCGAGCTCGCGGTCGTCACGATCGACCGCGGCGCGTACCGCATCGCTGCCGTGGACATCGAGCGCGGCGGCATGCGCGTGCTGACCACGGGACGGCTGGACGAATCGCCGTCCTATGCGCCGAACGGCGCGGACATCATCTATGCCGCGCGCGAGGGCGGCCGGGGCGTGCTCGCGATCGTTTCGAGCGATGGCCGCGTCCAGCAGCGCGTGGCATCGAGCGCGGGCGAAGTCCGTGAGCCCGCGTGGTCACCCTTCCTGAAGTGAACGCGCGTGACTGTCCGCGGTCCCTTGTGTTACTAAGGTCCGGCCCCGCAGGGCGCGGATCGCAGAAAAAGGAGTGATCGAGATGCGCTGGTTG
>JANNHT010000102.1:0-3982 GCA_031404555.1 Gammaproteobacteria bacterium | reverse complement strand
GGTATGAACAAGGAATATTATATCGCTTCGGCGGCTGAGAAAATTTTCTTGCCGCCGGCGGGCGATTTGTATATCAATGGTTTTGCGGCGCTCGTCCTTGAAGATGCCGGACAGGTGCTCGGCACGGAACTCGCGGAATTCGCGGTTCGTGACCTGGTGGCGCGACAGGTAGTACGGGCGCTTCAGTTCGACCACGCGCTCGGTCTCGTTCGAACGGCGGCCCGGCTCGCGCCGCGCGCTGCCCATCGTGAAGCGCCCACCTGCGACCAGCACAAGCTGCTGACCAAGGCTCGTGTTCTTCTGCGAGGCGATCGCGGCGACGCGCGCTTCACCCGCTGTGCGCAGCGTGTACTCGATGAGTTGCGGCTGGCCCTCGCGCGGCGTCACGGTCACGCGATACGTCTCGAGCCCGGCCTTGCGCACCTCGATCACGTGCGGCGCCGCCGGCATCGACAGTACCTGGTTCGCCGGGCCGCGCGAGGCGCCGTCGACGAACAGCACCGCGTCCGCCGGCTCGCCCTGCACGCGGATTTCGCCGAGCACCGGCACGAGGTTCACGGCGACACGCCGTTCGGCGCGGCTCTCGACATTGACGTTCTGGCTCGATGGCGCATGGCCTGCGAGCGTCACCAGCAGTTCCTGCGGCATGCCGGGCGGCACGCCGATCGTGATCGGCGTGCGGCCGCGATAGCTGCCGCCGACGCTGACGTCCGCACCCGACGGGCGGCTCGACACGATGAGCCTGCCGTCCGGCATGCCGAGCTCGATCGGGCCGATCGCCTGCGGCTCGCCGGCCTTCACCGTGAGCGGGCTTTCGAAGCGGCGGAACTCCGGGTGCAGGATCGCGAGCGTATAACGGCCGGCGTCGAGCTCGGTCTCGAGCGGCGTGCGGCCGAGCTCGCGGTCGTCGGCCCAGACGGTCGCGCCGTCCGGCACGCTCGTCACGCTGATCTTCGCGAACAGCGGCACGAGCGCGACCTTCAGTTCCTGTTCCTCGCCGCCGCCGGCGACCTCGAAGCGGACCTGCTGCTCGGCGAATCGCGGAGCCGCGATGGTGAATTCGCGCGTGCCGGCCGGCAGTTCGAATTCGCCCGGCAGCGCGCCTCTCGGCACGCCGTCGACGGAAAGTGTCGCCGGCACGCCGCCGGTGTCGATCGCGACGAGCCCCGGCAGGCGCTCGAGCGCGACCACGATGCGCTGGCCGGACTTGCGGCCGACGGTCACCGGTTGCGTCGCCGCGGCGTAGCCGTCCGCCTCGACCGTCAGTTCGTAGTCACCGGGCGGCACGAGATAGTGGCCGCCGAATCCGATATCGAATGCGGTTCCGGCGAATTCGACGTCGTCCGGATCGACGCCAGCGCTCGTCGCCACCCGCACGGAGGTCGCGGTCAGCAGGTAGCCGAGGACGGCGATGACGGCGGCGATCGCTGCCCAGCGCAGCGGCCGGGTCCACGCACCCGCGGCATTTGTGCCGACCGCGGCGCGCCTCTGCGACTCGTAGGCCACCACCGCGATCGGCTCGCGGTCGCGATTGCCTTCCGCGGCGCCGTCGGCGCCTTCAAACAGCGGCTCGCGCGTGACATTGGCGACACCGCCATGACGCACGACGATGGTCGGCCGGCCATCGCGATCCTCGAGCGTGATCTCGACGCCGTCGAGGGCGTCCGGCCCGGTTCCGGGCTGGGGCACAATCGTGAGGCCATCGATGCCGACGGCCACGCGCGCGCGTAGTTCGCCCGGCTGGCAACCGGGAATGACGACCATCGCGCCAGGGCCGCCGACCGTCAGCGGCAGGTCGGAGCGCGCAAGCGCGCGCTCACCCAGCGGATCGTCGAGCCAGATCTCTTTCAAATCGGTTCCTCGCAACGCACCACCACCGCCGACGCGCCCGCGCCCGGCGGCAGGATCACTTCCCGTCGCACGTCCCGAAATCCGTTTCGAGTACCCACCACCGTATAGCGCCCCGGCAATAACTCCACGTCCCGCTCCGAAAACGTCCCGTACTGGCCGACTCGGTAGATCGTGACCTGGGTGACGCCGTCCGACTTCAACTGCAGCCGCACCGGTGTCTGTGCAGCGGCCGCGAGCCGGTCGAGTTCGCGGGCGGCCGCGGCGAGCCGCTGCCGCGGATTGCCGGCCGCCGCCGCGGTCGCCAGCAGGTTACGCGCTTCCGCGCGGCCCGCCGGGTCCCACAGGCGCTCCGGCTCCCGGTTCAGAGTCTCGATCCGCCGTTGCAGTTCCGCGCGCGGCGTCGCGCGCGCGATTCCCTCCCGGGCGGCGGCCAGCGAGGCTTCGAGTCCGGCGGCTTCGCGCCAGGCCGCGAGCGCCTCGTCCCAGCGCTCCCCGGCCTCGGCGGCACGCGCGCGCGCCTCCAGCAACTGCAACGCCGACGCGCGCTGGCCCTGGTCGAGTGACGCGATCGCCTCGCGCGCCTCGACCGAGCCGGGACGGAGAGCGAGCGCCGACTGGAACGAGCGGCGCGCCGAATCATTGCGCCCGGCCGCGAGATCGGCGAATCCGCGCGACATCGCCGCGGCGTAGGCATTGCCCGAGCGCTGCGCCGCGATGCGCGCCAGGCCTTCAGTCGCCGGTTTCAGCTGCGGCTCGAGGGCAAGCGCGCGGCGGTAGCCCTGCTCGGCCGCATCGGGCCGGCCGGCGCGCTCGTCGGCGAGTGCGGTGTCCACCACGAGCAGCGCCTGGTCGAGCTTGCCCGCGCGGTCGATGCCCGCCTTCGCCGCCGCATTCTGCGGCTCGATCGCGAGCGCGAGCCCGAAGGCCTCGCGCGCCGCCGCGGTATCTGCGTTCGCCAGCGACGCCTGGCCGCGCTGCACGGCATCCTTCAGCGCGCCCGGCAGCTGCTTCTCGAGCGTGGCAAGGGTCTCGGTCGCCTTCTGCCAGTTGCCCCCGGCCTCGGCGAATTGTTCCGCGGCGTAGCGGTCGGCGGCCCGTGCGCCGCCGTCGCGCGCCCGGGCGAAATCGGCGGTCGCCCAGCGCGCGGCGGCGCGCTCATCGAGCGCCTTGAATGACGTCTCGAATGCCACGCGCGCGACGCCTGCGGCATCGCGCGCGGCCTTGCGTTCCGCCTCCGTCTGCTGGCGCGCCTGGTTCTCCGCACTTTCGCGCGCAGCGCCGGCTCGCGCCTCTTCCGCGATCCGGCTGCTGCCGGAGTCGAGCTTGCCGGGCAGCCAGATGATCGCGGCGATTGCGGCGAGGGCGGCCGCGGAGAGCGCGATCGGCAACAGCCGCCGGCCGGGGCCGGCACGCGCGACGTCGCCGGATGGCAGCGGTGCCACCGGCTCCACGTGCCCGTCGGCCTCCGTCGCGGCGGCCGCCAGGCGCGCGCGCACGTCCGCGGCGCTCACCGGCCGTTCGCGCGGCGATTTCGCGAGCAGGCGCAGCGCGAGCTCGCGCACGCCGGCAGGAACGACGCCGCGAGGCACCAGCGCCGGCACCGGTTCGTGCAGGACGCGATCGCGCGTCACTTCGGGATAGTAAGGAGGATGTCCGGCGATCAGCTCGTAGAGCAATGCGCCGAGTGCATACAGGTCGTCGGCGGGCTGGGCCGCATCGCCGCGCAGCTGCTGCGGGCTCGCGTTGTACGGCGAACCGCCCGCCGCAGCCGGCAGGCCGGCTTCGGTCGCCAGGCCGAAATCCGCGAGGCGCGCGTGGCCGGCGGCGTCGATCAGCACGTTGCCGCACTTGAGGTCGCGGTGCACGAGGCCCTGCCCGTGCAGCGCCTCGAGCGCGGCGGCCGTTTCATCGACCAGTCGGGCCCAGCTCTCGAAGGAGCGGCCACGGAACTGCCCGAGGTCGCCGCCAGACTGGAATTCCATCGCGATCAGCGTGCGGCCGTCGGCCTCGATCACGTCGAGGACCGGCACGAAATAGGAGGGGTCGCATAGAGAAAAAGGGGACGCATCCCTTTTCTGTTGAGTCAGCGCCGATTCAGCCGCTTTCGCGGGAGAATGACCGAAAAGGGATG
>JANNHT010000101.1:0-3234 GCA_031404555.1 Gammaproteobacteria bacterium | reverse complement strand
TCCCGGTCACCGACGAGGAGATCGCGCGGCTGCCGTTCTTCCGGCCGGCCGAAGACAGCGCGGAGATGAAGTATCTGAAGGGCCATCGCAAGGCGCTCGGCGGCTCGTTGCCGGTGCGCGCCGCACGCTGGCGCCGCCGCTCGTCGTGCCGCCGCTCGCGGCGTTCAAGAACCTGCTCGACGGCAGCGAGGGCCGCGAGATCTCGACCACGATGGCCTTCGTCCGGATCCTGACCCAGCTCCTGAAGGACAAGAACATCGGCCCGCACGTCGTGCCGATCGTGCCGGACGAGGCGCGCACCTTCGGCATGGAGGGCCTGTTCAGGCAGGTTGGCATCTATTCGTCGGTCGGCCAGCTCTACACGCCGCAGGATGCCGACCAGCTCATGTACTACCGCGAGGACAAGAAGGGCCAGATCCTCGAGGAAGGCATCAACGAAGCGGGCGCGTTCTGCTCGTGGATGGCGGCGGGCACGGCCTATGCAAACCACGGGATCAACATGATCCCGATGTACATTTTCTATTCGATGTTCGGCTTCCAGCGGATCGGCGACTTCGCCTGGGCGGCGGGCGACATGCAGGCGCGCGGCTTCCTGCTGGGCGCGACCGCAGGGCGCACGACGCTCGCCGGCGAGGGGTTGCAGCACCAGGACGGCCACAGCCACCTGCTGGCGTCCACGATCCCGAACTGCATCGCCTACGACCCCTGCTATGCCTACGAGCTCGCCGTGATCATGCAGGACGGCCTGCGGCGCATGTTCGCGGAGCAGCAGAGCGTCTTCTACTACATCACCTGCATGAACGAGAATTACGCGCAGCCCGCGATGCCGAAGGGCGTCGAGCAGGGGATCCTGCGCGGCATGTACCTGTTGCACATCGGCGGCCGCGGCGCAGTGCGCGTGTCGCTGCTCGGTTCCGGCACGATCCTGCGCGAGACGCTCGCAGCGGCCGAGCTACTCGAGTCCGAGTTCGGCATCCCGGCCGACGTTTTCAGCGTGACGAGTTTCACGGAGCTGCGTCGCGACGCGCTTTCCGCCGAGCGCGAGTCGCTGCTGAATCCCGATCGCAAGCCGCGCGAGCCCTGGGTGCGCGAGTGCCTGGCCAAGCGCGCGGGACCGTTCGTCGCCGCGACCGACTACATGAAGACGCTCGCCGACCAGATCCGCCAATGGGTGCCGGGCCGCTACGTGACGCTCGGCACGGATGGCTTCGGCCGCAGCGATTCACGCCAGCAGCTGCGCCAACACTTTGAGGTCAGCCGCAACTGGATCGTCGTCGCGGCGCTGCGCGCGCTTGCCGACGAGGGCAAGATCGACATGGGCAGCGTGACGATGGCGATGAGGAAGTTCGGCATCGATCCGGCCAAGCCGGACCCGCTGGTGTCCTGAACCCGTGGCCGATCGCATCACGGTCCGCGTGCCCGACATCGGCGACTTCAAGGATGTCGAGGTCATCGACGTGCTGGCGAAGGCCGGCGATGCGATATCACTCGAACAGCCGCTGATCACGCTCGAGACCGACAAGGCCACGATGGACGTGCCGTCACCCGTGGCGGGGCGCCTGGTCGCGCTCGCGGTGAAGAAGGGCGACCGCGTATCGAAAGGCGATGCGATCGCGGACCTCGAGTCGGCCGCGGCGCCCGCGCGTGCCCCGGCAGCACCCGCGGCG
Organism: Gammaproteobacteria bacterium; assembly: GCA_031404555.1. Taxonomy (GTDB): domain Bacteria; phylum Pseudomonadota; class Gammaproteobacteria; order Steroidobacterales; family Steroidobacteraceae; genus SCUD01. Next base: position 1,567 of record JANNHT010000101.1, on the reverse strand, counting down.
GCAGCGCCACCGGCCAGGGCGACGTCCGCGCGGCCGGCCGCCCCTGCGCCGGCGTCGACGATCGAGGTGCGCGTGCCCGACATCGGCGACTTCAAGGATGTCGAGGTCATCGAGGTGCTCGTGAAAGCGGGCGATGCGGTTGCGCTCGAGACCCCGCTCATCACGCTCGAGACCGACAAGGCGACGATGGACGTGCCATCGACCGCAGCGGGCGAGCTGGTTGCGCTCCGGGTCGCGAAAGGCGCGCGCGTCAACGCGGGAGACGTAATCGCGACGGTGCGCGGCAGCGCCGCCGCTGCCGATGACGCGGACGCGACGCAGCACATACCCGCGCTGCCAGCGGCACGCGAGGCACCACCCGCAACGGCCGCAACGGCCGCCCCCGCGGCGGCAAGCGCTCCTGCGGCCGCTTCCGTTTTTGAGGGCAGCCTCACGAAGGCGCATGCCGGGCCTTCGGTGCGCCGCTTCGCGCGCGAACTGGGCGTCGACCTCGGCAGGGTCACCGGCACCGGCGTCAAGGGCCGCATCAGCCATGACGACATCAAGGCCTTCGTCAAGAAGGCGCTGGCAGCTCCCGCAGCTGGCAGCACGGGTCTGCCACGCGTACACGAAGTCGATTTTGCTGCGTTTGGGCCGGTCGAGGTCAAGCCGCTCGGACGCATCCAGAAGATCTCCGGTGCGCGCCTCCAGGCTGCCTGGGTCAACCTGCCGCACGTCACGCAGCACGACGAGGCCGACATCACCGAGCTCGAGAAGCTCCGCGCCTCGCTCAAGGATCGCGCCTCGAGCCTCGGCATCAAGCTGACGCCGCTCGCGTTCATCGCGCGTGCCTGTGTGCGCGCGATCGCCCGCTTCCCGAATTTCTCGAGTTCGCTCGACGCGAGCGGGCAGAACCAGGTGTTCAAGAAATACCTGCACCTCGGCTTCGCGGCCGACACGCCGAATGGCCTCGTGGTCCCCGTGATCCGCGATGCCGGGCGCAAGGACGTCTATGAACTCGCGCGCGACCTCGGCGAGCTCGCGGGCAAGGCGCGCGCGGGCAAGCTCTCCGGCGCCGAGATGCAGGGCGGCTGCTTCACGATCTCGAGCCTCGGCGGCATCGGCGGCACCGCTTTCACGCCGATCATCAACGCGCCGGAAGTCGCGATCCTCGGCGTGTCGCGCTCCGCGCAGCGCCCGGTCTGGATCGACGGGCGCTTCGAGCCGCGCCTGATGTTGCCGCTGTCCCTGTCCTACGACCACCGTGTCATCGATGGCGCGGAGGCCGTGCGCTTCGTGGTCGCAGTCGCGGAATTCCTGGCCGACCCGCAGAAGCTCGTCGAGGCCGTGCCGTGACAGCGGTCGTCCCGCAGCTCGTCCCGGATCTCGGCGAGTTCCGCGACGTCGAAGTCATCGAAGTGCTGGTCAAGGCGGGCGACACGATCGAGCCTGAGACGCCGCTCGTCACGCTCGAGACCGACAAGGCGACCATGGACGTGCCGGCGACGGTCGCGGGCGTCGTCCAGGACGTCAAGGTCGCGAAAGGCGACCGGGTCTCGAAGGATTCGCTGATCGCGCTCGTCGCGGC
>JANNHT010000100.1:0-5094 GCA_031404555.1 Gammaproteobacteria bacterium | reverse complement strand
CCCCTCTCCACCCTCGCGGGCGGGTGTTCTTTACTCTCCGTCCCAACCCACACACAACCACCCCACCCCCCCCCCGCCACCGATCAGGAGCAGCGCGGTGGCGCCGGTCAGCGCCGCCGCGAGGAAAGACAGCAGGATCGGCCGCCAGCCGGCCTCGCGCAGGTGCGCGAAGGTGACGCCAAGCCCGACTGCGGCCATGCCGATCAGGAGCAGCCATTCGGACGCGCGCTGTGCCCAGGCCAGCAGGCTCTGCCACGCGGCCGCATCGCCGGCCAGGCTGTCGCCGACGGTCCGCACAATCACGAGGCCGATGAAAGAGAGCACGAATGCCGGCACGGCCTTGCGGTACCAGCCGCGTGGTCGTTCGCCGACGGGGACCAGGGACTGGGCCGCCGCATAGAGCGCGGCAGCCGGCACCAGCACCAGGAGCCCCAGCGTGCGCAGGAACTTCGTGACGCCCGCGATCGCGACGGCATCCGGCGCCTGGAATTGCTGCGCGTAGATCAACGAGGCGCCCACGACTTGTGAAGTGTCGTGAATCGAGGCGCCGAGAAACATCCCGGCCGGCAGCGCTTCGGCCCCGAACAGCGCGCCCGCAAGCCAGGGGTAACTCATCATCGCGATCGAGCCGAACAGCACGACGCAGGTGAGCGCGATACCGATGTCGGCCTTGCGCGCGCGCAGGAGCGGAGCGACCGCGATGATCGCGGTGCAGCCGCAGATCGCGGTGCCGGCGGCGAGCAGTTGCCGCATCCCGGGGCTGACGCCCAGCAGGCGGCCGATGCCGAGCGCGGCGGCGATCGCGACCGTCACGCAGGCGAGCACGATCGGCAGCGCCGCGACGCTGACCTCGCCGAGCACGAGGAGGGTGAGGCGGAGCCCGATCAGCGCGATGCCGATCCGCAGCAGCGTCTGGCCGGCGAACTCGACACCCGGCTCGGCCCACGCGCCGGTGCCGATCGTGTTGCGCCACAGGATGCCGAGGCCGATCGCGCAGAGCACCGGGCTCACGGCGGTGCCGGTCACGAAATAGAGGAGCTTCGCGACGATCGCGAGCGCAACCGCGAAGGCGAGGCCGGGGAGCGTCGCTCGCGCGATGCCGGGTGTTGTCACAGCGGAGATGTCAACGACGGCGCGAGTTAGCCACGTAGTGATAAGCGTATTCGTCGAGAACGCGCCGGATCATCCGTTGATAGGGAACCCGCGATTTCTTTGCATGCTTCTTGAAGAACTCGATGCTGCGTTTGCTGAGCGAGATCGTAACTTTGACACCGTCCTCCTTGAGGATCAGTTGATCCGGAGGTGGCAGGAAGTCTTTGATGAATCGCAGTGGACCGATCGGCTCATCCGTATATCCGTCGTCTTTCTTCATACAACCTCCGGCCCTTACGCCAGTAACCAGCTCCGAAGATGCGAATCACTTCGCCTCGAAACGTAAATCCCACGGTCATCACACGCCCGCCTACGACGCCAAAGCAGTGGTACCGTGGTTCAATGTCGGCATGGCTGGCGTCTTCGGCGATCTCGCGTCGTGGATCGAAGAATGCCAGTTGGGCGTCCCTAAAGTCGACGCCGTGCTTCAGTCGATTCGCTTCGTCCTTCTCAGGGTCCCATTCGAACAGTACTGCCATCGAGGCAGCGTCGCCTCGATATGGTCATGCAACCATACGATAATATGGGTCGAATGACAAATAATCCGCCGCTCAGCGGATCGACTGCATCAGTTTTTCCGGGTCGTACACCACGCCGTCCTTCAGCACGCGATGCACTCTCGCGAGGTTGCCGATGTCTGCGAGCGGATCCGCGTCGAGGATGACGAGGTCCGCGAACGCGCCCTCGGCGATGACCCCGGTCTTGCCGGCCAGCCCGAGCAGGTACGCACCGTTCACCGTTGCGCTTCGCAGCACTTCGAGCGGCGTCAGGCCGGCCTCGATCATGAGCTTCATCTCGCGGTGAATGGACGGCCCGTGCAGCGTGCCGATATTGCCGGCATCCGTGCCCATCGCGATCGGAATGCCGGCCGCATCGACCAGGCTCAGGTTCGCCAGCGCAACCGAGGGCAGGGAGACGGTGGGCGGCTTCGCCATCAACTGCGCCACGCGCGGCGGCAGCTTGTCCGCGGGAATCTCGTTGAGATCGTCCATCGCCGCCAGGATCTGCGGGTCCGCGCGACTCGTTTCCTCAGGCGTCGCCTGCCAGGTGTTCGACAGTGCTAGCGGATAGCCGGAGATGACGAACAGCGTCGGGCAGTACACGGCGTTTTTCTGTTTCATCAGGACGAGGAATTCCCCGTCCACCATCCGGTCGAACACAGAGTGCACCAGGAGATCCGCGCCGGCGCGAAGCGCGGCCTTCGCGACCAGCAACTCCGTCGCGTGCACCGCGAGCTTGATGCCGGCCTCGTGCGCAGCGTCACCCGCCGCCTTCACGATCGCTTCCTGCGCCGCGAGGTCGTCGCCGTCCTGGTGGATGAACCACACCTTGATGTAGTCGGGCTTGCGCGGGAGCTGGCGGGCAACGAGCGCGCGTGCCGCCTCGGGCGAATCGATGCGGATGATGGGCGGGTCGCCCAGATCGAGCTGCGGGCGGTCCACCATCGAAATGAGCGGGCCGGCGACCGCCATGCGCGGCGCCGCGGCGGTCAGGAGCGCCCGATCGCGCACGTCGAAGTTCCAGAACGGCCCGCCGATGTCCACGACGCCGGTGACGCCGTTCGCGAGCCAGACCCTTAAGGTGGCGTCGAGCCGCGCCTTGTTCCGCGCGACCTCGTCGGCGTAGGGCACGACCGCGTTGAAATCCATCGCATCCGGGCGGGTGTAGAGATTGCCGGACTGGAAGAAATGCACGTGCGAATCCACGAGCCCCGGCACGACGTACTTGCCGTAGGCGTTGATCACGGTCGCACCCTGCGGCAGCTCGAACGTGACGTTCTGGAGCACGGCCGTGATGCGCCCGCCATGGATGATGAGGCTGGTGTGGGGCTGCACCGCGTCGGGGCCGGTGCGATCCGGATGGATCACGGTCGCGCCCGTGATGTAGACCGTGCCCTCGCCGGGCGGCGCGGCCTGGGCGGCGCCTGCGGCGAGGAAGGTCAGCGCAATCAGGCAACGCATCGCCATGTAAACTCCCCCGGAACGATGAAACTCCCGCTCCCCGTCGGCAGTCCAAGCAGCGTGACTAGCGTAGTTCACTCGTCGGAGGCATTGCCATGAAAATCAGGCTTTCGCTCGCGATGATCGCGCTGCTCGCCGCGGCTTGCGCGGGCGGGCCGTCGCTGAGCCAGGGCGATCGCGTGCTGGCGAAGTACGAGCCCTACATCGGCGAACCGATCCGCGGATTCACCGCGTTCCGCCAGGACTCCTGGCAACCGGTCAGCCGCAACCAGCTCATCCTGTGGACCGGCATCAACGACGCCTATCTGCTCACCATCGCGGGCGGCTGTCCGGACCTGATGTTCACGAATGCCATCAGCGTGACGTCCACGGTCAGCGAGATCTCGACGCTCGACCAGGTGACCGTGCAGGGGAATCGCTGCCCGATCCAGCGGATCCAGCCGATCGACATCCGCCAGTGGCGCAAGGACCGCGCCGCCCGCAATTAAAAGGGGACGCATCCCTTTTTCGGTGCGGGGCCGTTTTATCGTAGACTAGACTACGAAACTACGACCCGGCACCGAGTGAATCCCTTGTCGCGCTTTCTCATCGCCGCCTTCCTGCTGCTCGGATCCCTGCATTCGGCGCTCGCGGCGCACCCCGCGCCCGAGCCGGGGACGAGCCCGCTCGAGCCGGTCGAAGCGCTCTTCCTCGAATTCCTCGACGCCGCGAACGCGGTGGACTACATCAACTCCGGCCTGGTCGCCGACTACGAGGGCCGTGACCTCGCCTCCTGGGACGCGCAGATCAACGACCGCTACCAGAAGCTGGTCGCGAGCATCGCCGCGCTCGATGAGCCGAAGCTCGCGGCGGTGGACGCCGCGGCCCTCGCCGCGATCCGCGTGACGCTCGACGACTACGGCGACCCAAGCCCGGCGGTCGCGAACGCGGAGACCGAACTCGCCTGCAAGGACCGCGACAAGAAGACCCTCGGCTACGATGACCTGCGCACCGTTCTATCGTCCTGCTACCGCGAGATCGGCAACAACCTGAAGTTCGAGGACGGCACCATCGATCGCGGCGGCGCGCTCGGCCTGCTGTACGACCTCGAGGAACCCGCGCGGCGCAAGGCGCTGTTCGACGCGTTCCTGCCGCTCTGGCAGGCGTTGAACGGAGCGAATGAACCCGACAGCCCGTATCGCCGCCTGATCCAGGCGGCATCCAAAGAGGCCGCGAACAACGGCTCCGGCATCGAGGCCGCCGCGCGCGCGATCGGCGTGACCGTCGCCGACGTCGAGCGCTGGCTCGTGCTGGTCCTCGAAGCCTGGCGGGACGCGAACCCGGGCGCGCTGGTCGAGCCCTGGGACTACCGCCACCAGCAGGGCGAGGCGAACCGCCTGCTCGCGCCGGCGTTCGCGGGCAAGGACCTGCTCGCGCTCGATCACCGCTTCTATCTCGACCTCGGTGCGGATCTCGACCAGCTCGGCGTCGTCTACGACATCAAGAACCGGCCGGACAAGTCGCCGCTCGCGTACACCGATTTCCTGAAGCGCGGGCGCCACGTGGACGGGCGCTGGCAGCCCACCATCGCGCGCGTGGTCGGGCGCTACGAAGACGGCGGCCTCGGCTCGATCAACGAACTGCTGCACGAGAACGGCCACGCGGTGCACATCAGCGCGATCCACAACCGCCCGGCGTTCACCGACTGGACCGATACGCTGTTCACCGAGGCCTTCGCCGACGTGCCGGCGTGGAGCGCCTACGAACCGGCCTGGCAGCGGAAATACCTCGGCACCGAGATCCCGGTCGGGGTGTCGCTCCGCGGCTTGTTCGGCAGCGTGATGATGGACGTCGCCTGGTCGCTGTTTGAGCTGCGGATGCTGCGCGCGCCCGAGACCGACCCGAACGTGCTCTGGACCGGGCTCATGACCGAGTACCTGCGGATCAAGCCGCACCCTGAGGTCGCCTGGTGGGCGGTGCGCGTGCAGCTCGTGAGCCGGCC
>JANNHT010000099.1:0-4669 GCA_031404555.1 Gammaproteobacteria bacterium | reverse complement strand
CTGGTCTCCGCCGCGCTAAAAGGGGACGCATCCCTTTAAAAGGGGAGGGACCCCTTTTAAAGGGATGCGTCCCCTTTTAGCGGGCGTTCTTTTAACGTGCGAGGCGTTCGGCCTGGCGGCGGAGCGCGGCGCCGAAACGCGCGCGGTCGTAGAAGGCGCCGAGCGCATCGAGGTCGGGCTTGCGCCGCAGCAGCGACTCGGTCGGGATGTCGAGCGGCATGTCGCAGGCGATCGTCGTGAGCCGACGCGCGAAGAACGCGGCCTCCCGATGCGTGCGCAGCTTTTCCGGCAGCTTGCCGGCGCCACGGATCGGCAGCGCCGGGACGCGATCGAGCCCGTCGTACAGCTCTTCAAGTGAGGCGAAATCGCGCAGTAGCACCGCCGCCGTCTTCGGGCCGACGCCCGGCACGCCCGGGATGTTGTCCACGCTGTCGCCGGTCAGCGCGAGGTAGTCCGCCATGCGCTCGGGCCGCACGCCGAACTGCCCCTCGATGTCGGCGTAGCCGTAGCGCCGCTCGCCCGCGTAATCCCAGTAGTCGTCGCCGTCGCGTATCAGCTGGGCGAGGTCCTTGTCGCGGGTGACGAGCACCGTGCGCAGGCCGCGGCCCCGGAGCGTGGTCGCAATGGTGCCGATGATGTCGTCTGCCTCGTGCGTCGGGCTGCTGAAGTCGGCGACGCCGATCAGCCGGCACAGCTCGCGGCACAGTGCGAACTGGCGCTTGAGTTCCGGCGGCGCGGGCTCGCGGTTCGCCTTGTAGGCGGGATAGATCTCGTTCCGGAACGAACTCGACAGGCTCTCGTCGAAGGCGACCGCGACGTGCGCAGGCTTCGCCTCCTCGAGCAGGTCGCCGAGGAAGCGGCCGAAGCCATACAGCGCGTTGACCGGCTGGCCGTCGCCGTCGGTCATCTCGAGGCCGACGGAATAGTAGGCGCGGAAGACGAAGTAGCTCGCGTCGATCAGGTGGACCGGCGTCGGTGCGCCACCGGTCACTGACTGAATCGCTGGATGCGCGCTTGCAGCTGGCTGGTGCGCGGGAAGTGCGCGAGCAGGTATTCCATCTGGTCGGCGAGCACGCGCCGGCCCTTCAGGTAGATGTACTCCGCATAGGTCGGCGTGAATGGCACGGCGAGGAGCTGCATGCCCGCCTGCTCCGGCGTGCGCGAAGCCTTCGCGTTGTTGCAGCGCCGGCAGGCGGCGACGACGTTGTTCCAGACGTCGCGCCCGCCCTTGCAGAACGGGCGCACGTGATCGCGCGAGAGCTGGTGCGCGGTGAAGCGCCCGCCGCAATACATGCAGAGGTTCGCGTCGCGGCGGAACAGGGTCTCGTTGTTAAGCGGCGGCACGTAGTCGCCGCGCAGGCTCCCCGGATTCCCGGAGGCGCCCTGGGTCGCCATCATCGAATTGACTTCGATCACGGTCTGGCGGCCGCTCCGCGCATTGACGCCGCCGTGCAGCGCGTACAGGCGGCTGCCGAAGGCGTAGGCCACCTGGCCGAGGCAATGCAGGCGCACGGCCTCCTTGTAGTCGATCCATTCGAGCGGCATGCCGGATGCGTCCGTGCGCAGCACCTGCTGCGACAGCGCGAACAACGCGCCGTCCGCCTTCGCGGGTGCCCTTGCCATGCCGTGTCCGGTGCCCATGAGGTCCTGACTGTGCCCGAAACCCTGAAACAATAAGCCACGATTATGATATTTTCCAACGCGCCGCCGCTCGGTGGGCAAATCCGGGGAGGAATTGGATGCCAGTCACGATCGGCGTGCTGAAGGAGACCCTGCGGGGCGAGAACCGCGTCGCGGTCGTCCCCGAGGTCGCCACCCGCCTGGCCGCCCTGGGCGCCAGCCTCCTGGTCGAGCGCGGCGCAGGTGTCGCCGCACGCTTCCCGGACGCCCTGTTCAAGGACGCCACCCTCGCGGATTCCGCCGATGCCGTGCTCGCCGCCGCTGACCTGCTGTTCACGGTGCAGCCGCCCTCCGCGGAGCTGGTTTCACGCCTCAAGCCCGGCGCCGTCGTTGCCGGCTTCCTCGCGCCGCATGCGCAGCCCGCCCTCGTGCGCGCGCTGAAGGATCGCCGCATCACCAGTTTCTCGATGGAGCTCGTGCCGCGCATCTCGCGCGCGCAGTCCATGGACGCGCTGTCCTCGCAGGCCGCGGTCGCGGGCTACAAGGCCGTGCTGATCGCGGCAGGCGCGCTCGACAAGTTCTTCCCGATGCTGACGACCGCCGCAGGCACGATCCGCCCGGCAACGGTGCTCGTGATCGGCGCGGGCGTCGCGGGACTCCAGGCGATCGCGACCGCGCGCCGCCTCGGCGCCGTGGTCGAGGCCTATGACGTGAGGAGCGCCACCCGCGAGCAGATCAAGTCGCTCGGCGCAAAGTTCGTCGAGACCGGCGTCGTGGCCGAGGGCACGGGCGGCTACGCGCGCGAACTGACGGCGGAGGAGAAGGCGAAGCAGCAGGAAGTGCTCGACGCCCGCATCGCCGCCGCCGACTGCGTGATCTCGACCGCGGGCGTGCCGGGGCGGCCGGCGCCGCGCATCATCTCGCGCGCAGCGGTCGAGCGCATGAAGCCCGGCGCGCTGATCGTGGATCTTCTCGCCGAGGGCGGTGGCAACTGCGAGCTGACGAAAGCCGGCGAGACCGTCGAGCACCAGGGCGTGCGCATCATCGGCCCGGTGAACCTGCCGGCGACCGTCGCGTACCACGCGAGCGACATGTACGCGCGCAACCTCCTGAACTTCATCAAGCCGGCCTTCAAGGACGGCGCGCTCGCCATCGACTGGGACGACGAAGTGTTCGCGGCATCCTGCGTCACGCACGACGGGGCGATCCGCCACGAACCCACCCGCAAACTCGTGGAGACCGCGTAAATGGAAGGCGTGATCGCAATCTACATCGTGATGCTGGCCGCGTTCACCGGCTATGAGATCATCGCGAAGGTGCCGGTCATCCTGCACACGCCGCTGATGTCAGGCAGCAACTTCGTGCACGGCATCGTGCTGGTCGGCGCGATGGTCGCGCTGGGCCGTGCCGACACCGTGCTCGAGCAGGTGATCGGCTTCGTCGGCGTCGTGCTCGGAGCAGGCAACGCGGTCGGCGGCTATGTCGTCACCGAACGCATGCTCCAGATGTTCAAGGCGAGCGGCCAGAGGAAGAAGAAGGAGTCCGCGTGATGCAGGACTTCCTGCCGGAAAACGTCGCGACGCTCGCGATCGACTTCAGCTACCTGCTGGTCGCCTTCCTTTTCATCATGGGCCTGAAGGCCATGAGCTCGCCGGTCACGGCGCGCCGCGGCATCGTCGTCGCCGGCTTCGGCATGGTCATCGGCACGGTGATGAGCTTCCTGTACCCGGGCATGGGCAACTTTCCGCTGATGCTCGCTGCGATCGCGATCGGCGGCGGGCTCGCCTGGTGGTCGGGGCGCATCGTCGCGATGACCGACATGCCGCAGATGATCGCGCTCTACAACGGCATGGGCGGTGGTGCCGCTGCCGCGATCGCAGCGGTCGAGCTGCTGCGCATGGCCGCGACCGATCCGGCGGCCGCCGCTTCGCACGGCCCGGTTGTCACCGCGCTCGCGGCGGCGGGCGCATTCATCGGCGCGGTCAGCTTTTCGGGCTCGCTGATCGCCTTCGGCAAGCTCCAGGGCCTGATCAAGCGCAGCTTCCGCTTCAAGGGCCAGCAGTTCGTGAACCTCGTGATCGTCGCCGCGACGCTCGCGCTCGGCGCATCGATCGTGATCTCCGGCCACCCGACGATGCAGACCGTGGTCCTGTTCTTCGGGCTCGCGCTCCTGCTCGGCGTCACGATGACGCTGCCGATCGGCGGCGCCGACATGCCGGTCGTGATCTCGCTCTACAACGCGTTCACCGGCCTCGCAGTCGCGTTCGAGGGCTTCGTGCTCGAGAACGCCGCGATGATCATCGCCGGCATCGTGGTCGGCTCCGCCGGCACGCTGCTGACCCAGCTCATGGCGAAGGCCATGAACCGCTCGCTCGGCAACGTGCTGTTCTCCGGATTCGGCGAGGGCCCGGCCGCGGCGACGGAAGGCGTGAGCGGCGCGCTGAAGCCGATCGAGGCCTCCGACGCCGGCGTCATGATGGCCTTCGCGCAGAAGGTGATCGTGATCCCGGGCTACGGCATGGCGGTCGCGCAAGCGCAGCACAAGGTCTGGGAGCTGTGCCAGCTCCTGATCGACAAGGGCGTTCTGGTGCGCTTCGCGATCCACCCGGTCGCGGGCCGGATGCCGGGCCACATGAACGTGCTGCTGGCGGAAGCGGGCGTGCCCTACGACCTGATCTCAGACCTCGACGAGATCAACGCCGAGTTCGACACCGCGGACGTCGCGCTCGTGATCGGCGCGAACGACGTCGTGAACCCGGTCGCGCGCACCGACAAGGGCAGCCCGATCTACGGCATGCCGATCCTGAACGCCGACAAGGCGAAGAACGTACTCGTGATCAAGCGCGGCCAGGGCGCCGGCTTCTCCGGCATCGAGAACCATCTCTTTTATCTCGACAACACGCGCATGGTGTACGGCGATGCGCAGAAGGTTGCCGCAGAGCTGATTCACGCGGTGAAAGCGGCGGGTTAAGAACCGCTCGCCGAGCCCGCTGTCCGAGCGGGGATGCCCCCCGCGCGCCCGGACGTTTTTGGCGCGCGCGGGGGGGCC
>JANNHT010000098.1:0-6376 GCA_031404555.1 Gammaproteobacteria bacterium | reverse complement strand
CGGGTCGCGCACCGGCAGCTCGGTGACGCGGCCGCGGGCGTGGCGCACGCTGCCCGCCCAGCTCAGGCTCATGCTGCCGACGAACAGCGCGCCCACCAGCACGATCGCCATCGGGCCCGCCGCCGTGTCGAACACGCAGGCGATGCGCTCATTGCGCGCGAACAGTCCCGGCACACCAGCCGCGGTCGCGGCGTTGACGCTGAACAGGTCACCGGGCACGAAGCGCGCGAGCCGGAGCGTGCCCGCGAGCGGCATGTGAATGCGATGGTAGTTGTGCGGGGCGAGATAGAGCGTCGCAAAATCGCCACCGTCGAAGAGCGCGGCGGCCTCCGCGTCGCCGCCGAGGAGCGCAGTCGCGGAATAGCTGATGCCTTTGGCCTGCACGAGGAGTCCCGCATCCGTCCGCCCCGCCTGGCTCACGAAGCCGTCCACCGGGCAGATCACGGCCTGCGGGTCGGGCTCAAGCGCGCGCGCGTCGGCGCGGAGCCGGCGCGTGAAGAAATCGTTGAAGCTCGCGTAGTCACCGGGATCGGTGCGTGCGGCCTCCGTCAGGTCTACGGGGTAGTTCCGCAGGAACGCGCGGATCAGCGCGTTCTTGAGGAATCCGATGCGGCTACGCGCGATCGCGCCGACGATGCGGGACAGCAGGTGCTGCGGCAGCAGGTGCTGCAGCCCGATGAACGCCCGCTCACGGAATCCGCCCGCCATGGCTAGCGCGCGTCCAGGATCGCGCGAAAGTCCCGCGCGATCGCATCCGCGGCGTGTGGCGTGCCGAACACGGCGACATACGCGGCATCCGGATCGATCAGGAAGACCGCTGCTGAGTGATCCACGCTGTAGCTGCCGTCGGCTCCGGGTGCGCCGATCATGACCGCGACGCCGAGTTCGCGCGTCAGCGCTTCGATGGCCTCCGGACTGCCGGTCGCGCCGAGAAACGACGGGTCGAAGTGCGCCACATAGCGCGCGAGCTGCTCCGGCGTGTCGCGGCCGGGATCCACGCTCACCAGCACGACCTGCGGCTGCGACGCCGCGGGCAGGTCGGCGAGGGCGCGCTTCGCCTCGGCAAGGACCGCGAGCGTCGTCGGGCAGATGTCCGGGCAATTCGCGAAGCCGAAGAACATCAGCGTCCAGTGCCCGCGCAGTTTCGAGGTATCGAACGGCTGTCCGTCCTGGCCGACGAGCGCCATCGCGGGCAATGGACGCGGCGCATCGAGGAGCGTCGCGGTTCCGAGCACCGGCGGCGCTTTTGCGTTTCGCGTGACGACATAGGCGCTGACGGCGCCCGCGAGCGCGGCGAGAGCGATGATCGCGATGCGTGCGGTGCGTGTCATGCCGGCGCGAAGTATCCCACATTGCCGCGCGCGATCCCGCGTCCTGCCGGATACACTCTGCCGATGAAAGGAATTGGAATCCGCGAGTCCGGCGCGCCGCTCACGGTCGGCGAGCTGATCGTGCGATCCGCGGGCCGGCTCGCGCGCGCGCACCTTCACTATGGCCACGGCACGGACAATCCGCGCGACGATGCCGCAGCTCTCGTGTTCCACGCGCTCGGGCTCGCGCATGCGTCGGCGCCCGCGAGCTACCGGCGGATCGTGCCGCGCCGCGCGCTGGCCGCGGTCGATGCGCTGCTCGCGCGGCGAATTGTGGAACGGCTCCCGTCCGCGTACCTGACGGGCGTCACCTGGTTCGCGGGGCACGAGATCCGCGTGACACCGGACGTGCTGGTGCCGCGCTCGCCGATCGCGGAGCTCTGCGAGCGGCGCTTCGAACCCTGGATCGAACCCGCCCGCGTCCGCCGCGTGCTCGACATCGGCACCGGGTCCGGCTGCATCGCGATCGCCGCGGCGCACGCGTTTCCGAAGGCGACGGTTGACGCGACCGACGTGTCGGCGCGGGCGCTCGCCGTCGCGCGCGGCAATGTCCGCCGCCATCGGCTCGGGCGGCGGCTGAAACTCCGTCGCGCCGACGTGTATGTGGGATTGCCCGCCGGGCGCTACGATATCGTCGTGAGCAACCCGCCCTATGTGCCCAGCGCCGAGATGCGACGCCTGCCCGCGGAGTACCGGGCCGAGCCGTCGCTCGGGCTGGTGGCGCCGGAGCGGGGCCTCGCCATCATCGACCGGATCCTCGCTGGCGCGCGCCGCCGACTGAATCCGGGCGGCATCCTCGTGGTCGAGGCCGGCAACACCGCGGACGCGGTGCGGCGTCGCCATCGAAAGCTGCCGTTCACCTGGCTCGAATTCGAGCGGGGCGGCGGCGGCGTCTTTCTGCTGCGCGCCTCCGAGCTGCCGGAGTAGGGCGATGTCCGGCAACACGATCGGCAAGTCCTTCTGCGTCACGACCTTCGGCGAGAGCCATGGCCCGGCGCTCGGCGCGATCATCGACGGCTGCCCGCCCGGGCTCGAGCTGGCGGAGTCGGATCTTCAGGCCGACCTCGAGCGCCGGCGCACCGGGACGTCGAAGCACACCAGCCAGCGCAAGGAACCGGACCAGGTGCGCATCCTGTCCGGCGTGTTCGAAGGCCGCACGACGGGAACGGCGATCGGGCTCCTGATCGAGAATGTGGACGCGCGCTCGCGCGACTACGAGAAGATCAAGGACCGGTTCCGGCCGGGCCACGCCGATTACACCTACCAGCAGAAGTACGGGTTTCGCGACTATCGCGGCGGCGGGCGCGCTTCGGCCCGCATCACGGTTGCGACCGTCGCGGCAGGCGCGATCGCGCGCAAGTACCTGCGCGAAAAGAAGGGCATCGAGGTCGCCGGCTGGCTGTCGCAGGTCGGGCCGCACCGGCTCGACTGCACGAACCTCGAGCGCGTGAACGACAATCCTTTCTATTGCGCGGATCCCGACAAGCTGCCGTTGCTCGAGGAATACCTCTGGCAGCTGCGCAAGGACGGCGACTCGATCGGCGCGCGCGTGTCGGCGCGTGCGACTGGCGTGCCGCCCGGCCTCGGCGAACCGATGTTCGACCGGCTCGATGCCGACATCGCCTTCGCAATGATGGGCATCAACGCGGCCAAGGCCGTCGAGATCGGCGACGGCGTCGCGGTCGCGGGCCAGCGCGGCTCCGAGCACCGCGATGAACTGCGGCCGGGCGGCTTCGCGTCGAATCACTCGGGCGGCACGCTCGGCGGACTGAGCTCGGGACAGGACGTGCTGGTGCACGTCGCCTTCAAGCCGACCTCCAGCATCCAGGTGCCCGGCCGGACCGTGGACCTGGCGGGCGCCGAGGCGGAGATCGTCACAACCGGGCGGCACGATCCCTGCGTTGGCCTGCGGGCCGTGCCGATCGTCGAGGCGATGCTGCTCCTGGTGCTGATGGACCACGTGCTCCGGCATCGCGCCCAGTGCGCCGATGTCATTTCCCCGACACCCGATATCACGCGCTGATTACCATTGAATCAACGCATTGCGCGGGCCGATCCGAGTGCAGGGCCGCTGGCCGGTTACCCCCATTGCGTGACGCGAAGCAAGATTTTGGTAAATGCGGCGTGTAAGCTATAGTCCAAAGGATCAGGGACTTGTGATCGGTTTCACACCCATTTCGCAAGCTCGCGGCCGAAGCTCGAATGGTCGGCGCAGCCTTGGGGAGTCACGATGAGTTGGAAATTGCGGGCACTTATTTCGGCGACACTGCTGGCGCCGGCGGCCGCCCTGGGCCTCGGCCTCGGCGAGATTCGCCTGAACTCAGCGCTCAATGAGCCGCTGTCGGCCGAGATCGACCTGGTCGCGGCGACCCCCGAGGAACTCGCGGCCCTCCGGGCCGAGCTCGCATCCACCGAAATCTTCCAGCGCTACGGCCTCGACCGACCCGCCTACCTGAGCTCGATCGAATTCCGCGTCGGACGCGGCCAGGACGGGCGCAGCGTCCTGCTGGTCCGTTCGAATGACCCGATCAGCGAGCCCTTCGTTTCCTTCCTCGTGGACGTCAACTGGGCGCGTGGCCGGTTGCTCCGCGAATACACCGTCCTGCTCGATCCGCCGGTGCTCGCCGCACCGACGTCGAATCGCCCGGCTCCGGTCGCGGCGCCGACAACGACGCCTGCGCGGCCGTCGAGTGCGCCGCGGGCTGAGCCTGCCACGGCCACCGCCAGCCTTCCCTCCGACGGAACGACCCATGCGGTCCAGCGCGGCGACACGCTGTACGAGATCGCCGGGTCGCTGACCGGAGGCGATCGCGCAGCGACGCAGCAGATGGTGCTCGGAATTTTCCGCGCCAACCCCGAAGCGTTCAACGGCAACGTCAATCGCCTGCGTGCCGGCGCGATCCTGCGGGTTCCGTCGGCCGATGAAGTGTCGGGCATCGCGCCCGCCGAGGCACGTTCCGAGATCAATCGCCAGACCGCGGAATGGCGCGCGGCCGGCGGCGGCGCGCCGAGCGGGCAGCTCCGGCTCGTGACGCCGGACGAGGGCGTCGCCGATGTCGGGACTGGCCAGCCGGAAACGAGCGGCCGCGTCGAATCGCAGATCAACTCGCTTGAACGCGACATCCGCGAGCAGCAGCGCCTGCTCGAGCTTCGCAACCAGGAACTGGCGCAACTCCAGCGCAATCTCGCCGACAGCCGTGCCGCCGAGAAAGCGGCTGCTGACAAGGCCGCCGCAGATAAAACGGCAGCTGACAAGGCTGCTGCCGACCAGGCCGCAGCCGACCAGGCCGCCGCCGACCAGGCGGCAGCCGATGCGGCGACGCCGCCGGATGAAACGGCGGTCGCGCCGGAAGACGTCGCGCCGCCGGCCGAAACGCCGGCCGACGAGCAGCCCGCAGCGAAGCCGGTGGAAGCCAAGCCGGCTGCGGCCGAGAAGTCGTTCCTCGAGAGCCTGACCGCCAACTGGATGTTCCTGCTGGGCGCGGTGGGACTGCTGCTGATCGGCGTCCTCGGCTACGGCTACGTTCGCCGTCGCCGCGAGGAAGACGTCAACGTCGCGCTCAAGAGCTTTGACCTGCCGGACACGGCGCCGGTGCCGACCGAGACGATGCGCCTGCGCGCGCTCGCGACGGGCGACGAGACCGCCGAGATGGAGCGGCCGGCGACTTTCGAGGAGCAGGACCGGGACATCATCGTCGAGGAGCGTCAGCGCCCGGTCGCGCGCCCGAAGTTGGAAGCCCCGCGCATGGCAAGCGCCGGCCACGAGGAGACGATCAGCGCCGAGGCGGCGCTCGATCTCGACCAGGCCGATCCGCTGGCCGAGGCCGACTTCCACATGGCCTATGGCCTGTACGACCAGGCGGTCGACCTGGTGCGCATGGCCCTCAAGAGCTCCCCGGACCGCAACGACCTCAAGCTGAAGCTGGCCGAGATCCATTTCGTCGCCGGCGACACGACGCAGTTCCTGAACGTCGCGCGTGACCTGCGCAAGACGCTCGGCCCGGGCGGTGACTGGGACCGCATCGTGATCATGGGCCGCCAGCTCGCGCCGGACGAGGCGATCTTTGCGGGCGGTGTGCAGGACGCCGGCGTCGACCTGTCGCTCGAAGGCGGCGACAACCTGGTCGACCTCGACCTGCTGTCCGCGCCGGATGGCGACGAGGGACTCGACCTCGACCTCGGCATGGTGGCTGCGACGGCCGACAGCAATGATGCGACCGGCGAGAACACGGCCATCGAATTCAACCTGGACGAAGGCCTGGTGTCGCCGACGTCAACCCAGAAGATCGTCCGCCGCGACGGCCAGGGCACGGTCGAGATGCCGACGCTCGAGTTGCCGTCGTCGGAAACCCCGACCGTCGAAACGCCGGCCCTGAAGCTGCGCGAGCGCTCGACTGGCGTGCCGACCGACTCGACCGCCGAAATGGCGATCGACGATCTCGGCCTCGACCTCGACATCGGCGACCTGCCGGATGCGGACGATGCGACCGCGATCTCGCCCGGGCTCGGCGAGGACAACACGACGCTGGTGGCGCGGCGCGAGGACAGCACGCAGGTCCTGACGCTCGGTGCGGATGATGACGGCACGGCACTGATGCCGTCGGATCACACCGGCGCGACCTCGATGGTGAAGAAGCTCGACCTCGGCGCGTTCGACCTCGATCTCGGCAACGCGACTGACGATGCCGACCGCGCGCCGACCGCGCGCGATCGCATGCGCACCGAGCAAATGCCGCAGCTGTCCGAACTCGAACCGGTGACGATGAGCGAGGTCGGCACGAAGCTCGACCTCGCGCGCGCCTACATGGACATGGGTGACCCTGACGGCGCCCGCAACATCCTCCAGGAAGTGCTGGCCGAAGGCAGCGCCTCCCAGAAGCAGGAGGCGCGCCGCCTGATCGATTCCCTGCCGGGAGCGTGAGCACGGCGGTCCGGCGTCTCGCCGTCGGCCTCGAGTACGACGGCACGCGCTTCGCCGGCTGGCAGGCGCAGCCCGGCCTGCCGAC
>JANNHT010000097.1:0-4831 GCA_031404555.1 Gammaproteobacteria bacterium | reverse complement strand
CCACTGAGCCGCATGATGAGCCCGGTCGGCACCACGGCAATGACATAGACCAGAAACAACATAATCGGGCTGATGATCATGCCGAGCAGCAGGCCGAAGGCCATCCAGAGACGGTTCAGGGGAGTCAGGGCTTTCGGGACCGCCAGCGCTAGGAGCAGGAAGATCGCCGCTATGGCGAGCGCCCAGAGGCGCACAGGCCCCCCCTTGATCAGGGGCCAGCAGCCGATGACCGCAAACAGAATCGTAAACACGACGCCAAAGGCCCGGTCCGAACCGCGTTCCGGGCCCGAGGCATGGGCGGTCAGGTCGGCCAGGGCGCCGCTGTCTTTCTTACCCGAGGACATAACTCAATTATGCTTGAAGTCGTCCGGCTGCACGCCGTGACGATTCAACAATTTGTAGAAATCCGTGCGATTGCGGCCCGCCAGCTTTGCGGACTGCGTCACATTGCCGCGCGTGATCTGGAGGAGCTGCACCAGGTAGTTCCGCATGAACTCGTCGCGGGCCTCGTCGAAGGTCGAGACCGGTGGCGCCGTGCCGCTGCCGAGCGCGCGCTGCACGAGTTCCGCGCTGATCACGGGCCCGGTCGCGAGCGAGGAGGCGTGCTGGAGCAACGTCTGGAGCTGGCGTACGTTGCCCGGCCAGTCCCCGACCATCAGGAGCTCGAGCGCCTCCGGCGCGAGCACCTGGCGCTCCCCGCTCTGGCGGGCGAGTTCGTCCAGGAAGTGCGCGGTCAGGAGCGGAACGTCGTCGCGCCGTTGCGACAGCGGCGGCAGGTCGATGCGGCTCACGCCCAGCCGGTAAAAGAGATCCTCGCGGAAGCGGCCACGCGTGACCAGTTCCTGTAGGTTGCGGCTGGTGCTCGAGATGATCCGCGTCGGTTCGGTATCGAGCATGCCATTCAACGCGATCTGGAGTTCGAGCGGCAGGTCGGAGATCTCGTCGAGGTAGAGGGTGCCGCGCGGCGCGTCGTGCGCCGGCGCCTCGTCCGTGCCGCGCCGGCCGAGCAGCGCCGCCTGCAGCGATTCGATGGTCGCGGTCGCGCAGGCGAGCGTCGAAAATCGCGCGCCGCGGCGCGCGCTCGCCTGGTGGATCGCGCGCGCGAGCTGCGCCTTGCCGGTCCCCGGCGCGCCCGTGAGCAGGAGCGGCGCGTCGGAACCCGCAGCCATCAATCCCTGTGACAGGCGTTCCTCCATCACGGGATTGCGCGTGACGATGCCGGCGCGCCAGTCCTCGGTGACGCTCGCGAAGCCCGAGACCTTGAGCGCGCTCGCGATCTGCTCGAGCAGCTGGTCGCGCTCGACGGGCTTGGTCAGGAACGCGAATGCGCCGCTCTTGGTCGCCGTCACCGCGTCCGGGATCGTGCCGTGCGCGGTCAGCAGGATGACGGGCAGGGCGGGATAGCGGCCCTGGAGTTCCTTCAGGAGCTGGATGCCGTCCTTGTCCTTCATGCGCAGGTCCGTGACCAGCACATCCGGCTGGAAACGCGGCACGGACGTCAGGGCCTGGCTCGCGCTCTCGCAGGCCGCGACCTCGAATCCCTCCGAGCGCAGCCGGATCGTCAGCAGGCGCAGCAGGCCCGGGTCGTCATCGACCAGCACGATGCGGGCCCGGCGGCCGAGCGGTGTCTTCATGGGTTGCGCGGGCCCGAGCCTTCGAGCGTCGCGATCGCCTCGAGCTTCTTTAGGGCCTCTTCGAGTTCGCGCCGAAGCTTCTCTTTCTCCGCCGTCTCCTGTTGCAGGCGACGGTTGAGGCTCGCGATCCGGTCGCGCTCGCCGGTCGTCGTCTCGGTCTTGAGGGCCGCGTTCTCCTGCGCGAGTGCGAGGCGCGCATCGATCTCGCGCACCATCAGCTGCGCGAGCGCGCGTTCGGATTCAAGCAGTGTCTCGGGCGTCGCGAGTGCCTCGCCGAGGAGCCGCCGCGCGCCCTCCGGGTCCGTGGCGCTGTGTCCCGGCACCGCCAGCACGAAGGCATAGCGCAGGCGGTTTCGCGTCGACGGATCGGTCAGGTAGGCCGAGCGGGTCGAATCCAGGATCTCCGCCTGCTCCGCGATCCCGCCCTGGCCGAGGCGGTCGAGCGTCGTCAGGTAGTCCGAAATGACATGGCTGTCGTCGATGACGGGTGTCGGCTTCGTCTCGGGCGTGCGCTTGAGGCCGGACCAGCCGTCCACGGAGCAGCCCCCGACGACCAGGCAGGCGAAACCGGCGACGAGGAGGGCGTCACGCCGCATGGGCGGACTCCTTGCGGGGCGTCGCCGGCAGGCGGATGCGCATGTGGGCGCCCGGGAACTGTCCGTCCACGATCTCGATCGTGCCGCCATGGGCCTGCACGAACTCGCGCACCACGGAGAGGCCGATGCCGGTGCCCTTGAGCGGCCCGCCCTGCGGCGCGATACCGGAATAGAACGCCTGGAAGACCTTGTCGCGCTCCTCGCGCGGGATCCCGGGGCCGGTGTCCGCAAGGTCGATCACGATGGTGCGGCCGGCCTGGAAGGCGTGCAGGTGGATCGTGCCGCCGCTCGGCGTGAACTTGAGCGCGTTTGACAGCAGGTTGTCGAGCACGAGCTTCAGCTTCGCGCGATCAGCGCTGAGGTGCAGGTCGGTGACCTGGAGGTCGAGCGTGACGTTCCGTGCCGCGAGCGCGAGCCGCTGGCTGTCGACGACGGTGCCGATCAGCGAGTCGAGGCGGAAACTCGACATCTCGACCGCGCTCGCGCTCGATTGCCACGAACTGTAGGAGAGCAGGTTCTCGATCAGCTGCTGTAGCCGAATCGCGTTCTCACGCAGGATCGATGCCACCTCAAGCTGGTTGACGTCGAGCGGCCCGACCGCGCCGTCGAGCAGGAGATCCGTGCCCTCGCGGATGTTCGCAAGCGGCGTCTTGAGCTCGTGCGACATGTGGCGCAGGAAGCGGTTTCGCTCGACCGCGATCTCGAGGAGTCGCGTGCGCAGCCATTCGAGCTGGCGGCCGAGTGCGGCGAGATCGACCGGGCCCGGGATCGCGATCGACTGCGAGAACGCGCCGCGCCCCAGGTCGCTGATCGCGCGGTCAATGGCGCGCAGCGGGCGGAGCACGAAGAACGCAAAGATGGCGGCGAGCGCGAGCGACGCCGGGACGAGCGCCATGATCGCCCACAGCAGCCATTGCTGAGTCGCCTCGGCGCGGCGTTCAACATCCTGGAGCCGGGTATCGATGCCTTTGCGGGTCTGGTCGGCGAGCACACTCGCCTCGATGCCGAGGACGTCGAAGCGCGCGACGACGCTCGCGGTGCGATCCCCGGTGCCGGTGCCGAGGGTCACGTTCGCCGCGGACTGGCCGGCGGCCCGGACGCGGTCGAGTTGCGCGCGCGACGCCCGCTCGGCGAGGGAATCGAGCGTCCCGCGGAAAATGCGGGCGTTGGTGTCGAAGGCCGCGGCGAGCCGCGGGTCTTCGAGCACCACGTAGAGGCTCGCGGAACGTTCCATCGCGGCGATGTTCTGGAACAGCACCTGGGTCAGCTGGGTCAGCTCGACGCTGTCGCGGACCAGGCCCTCGCTCGCAGCCGAGAGCTTGCGTAGCTGCACGCCGCCGTAGACGACGGCCGCTGTCAGGGGCAGTACGATCAGCAAAAGCGCCGCGGAAAGCAGCCCACTCAGGGATCGCGGGCGGAGGGTGACCATGGGCCTATGGTACCGTCAGGCTGGCGGCTGGCGCTGAAGGCGTTGTTCCCAGGCGTAGGCGGAACGGACGATGCCGGCCAGGTCCTGATGGACCGGCTGCCAGCCGAGCGTCTCGCGGATGCGGGCGGCCTTGGCGATGAGGCGGGGCGGATCGCCCGCGCGTCGCCCGGATTCGACGATCCGGAGCGACTTGCCCGCGATCGCCGCGACCTGATCCAGCACCTGGCGCACGCTGAAACCCTGGCCATAGCCGCAGTTGAGCGTCGACGAGCCGCCGCCACCGCGCAGGTAGTCGAGCGCTTTCAGGTGCGCGGCCGCGAGATCCTCGACGTGGATGTAGTCGCGGACCCCGGTGCCGTCCGGCGTGTCGTAGTCCGTGCCGTAGATCTCAATGCGTTCGCGCTTGCCGGTCGCCTGCTCGCAGGCGACCTTGATCAGGTGCGTCGCCTGCGGCGTGCACTGCCCGATGCGGCCGCCCGGGTCGGCGCCGGCGACGTTGAAGTAGCGGAGCGCGACGTAGCGGAGCGGATAGGCCGCAGCGGCATCCGCAAGCATGCGTTCGCTCATCAATTTCGACCAGCCGTACGGGTTGATCGGGACGGTTGCCGACTCCTCGCTCGCGACGCCGCCCTCAGGAATCCCGTACACGGCGGCTGTGGAGGAGAACACAAATTGCCGCACGCCTGCCCCGATGCAGGCCTCGAGCAGCGTGCGCGTGTTGGCCGTGTTGTTGCGGTAGTACTTGAGCGGCTGCTCGACCGATTCCGGCACCGAGATGTGCGCGGCAAAGTGCATGACGGTTTCGATGCCGTGCTTGCGGAGCACCTCCGAGACGAGCGATGCATCGCCGGTGTCGCCAGGCACGAACTCGCCGTGCAGGATGGACGAGCGGAAGCCGCTCGAGAGGTTGTCGAGCGTGACGATCCGCTCGCCGCGCTCCCCGAGCTGGCGCGCGACGTGGCTGCCGATATAGCCGGCTCCGCCGGTGACGAGGATGGTGCTCATCCGGACTCCGCGATATGTTGCCCCGATGATAACAACTGAAGCGGGGGCACCGTTTGCGACGCTGTCGCCGGATTTGATCGTGGATGCGGTCGAAGCGGCGGGTTTTGCCTCCGATGGGCGGTTGCTTGCGCTCGGCAGCTACGAAAACCGCGTTTTCCAGGTCGGGC
>JANNHT010000096.1:0-7368 GCA_031404555.1 Gammaproteobacteria bacterium | reverse complement strand
CCGAACTGCGGATGCGGCACGGTGGCGATCGCCTCGCGCGCGGCGAAGTGCGGATCCTTGAGCATCTCGGGGCGCGCGGTAGATCTGCCCGGCCGGCACGCCGTGCTGCTCCATCAGCCCGAGCACCGCGGCGGTCGCCCGGCCCGCGGTCCAGCGTGCAATCCTTTCGTCCAGCTCCTGCTGGTTCGCGCCGCGCGCCTGGTGGGTGAGGTAGCGCGCGTCGGTCGCGAGCGCCGGCTCGCCCATCGCCTCGCAGAGGCGGCCGAACACCGTGTCCTGGTTCGCGGCGATCAGCACGAGCCCGTCGCTCGCGGGATAGACGTTCGACGGTGCGACGTTCGGCAGGATCGCGCCGGTGCGCTCGCGGATGTAGCCGGTCTGGTCGTAATCCGTGATCAGCGATTCCATCATGCCGAGCACGGCCTCGTAGATCGCGGAATCCACCACCTGGCCGCGCCCGGTGACGTCGCGATGATGCAGCGCCGAGAGCGCCCCAACGCAGGCAAAGGTGGCCGCGAGCGAATCGCCGATCGAGATGCCGACGCGCGACGGCGGCGTGGACGGATCGCCGACCACGTAGCGCAGGCCGCCCATCGCCTCGCCGACCGCGCCGAATCCGGCGCGGCCCGCGTAGGGTCCGGTCTGCCCGTAACCGGAGACGCGGATCATGATCAGTTTCGGATTCACGGCCGAGAGCTGCTCCCAGCCGAGATTCCATTTTTCGAGCGTGCCCGGCCGGAAATTCTCGAGCAGGAAATCCGCTTTCGTCGCGAGCTCGAGCAGAAGCGCTTGTCCCTCGCGCTGGCGCAGGTCGAGCGTGATCGCTTTCTTGTTGCGGCCGATCACCGGCCACCAGAGCGAGGGCTCGCCCGCTTTCTGCCGTCCCCAGACCCGCATCGGATCGCCCTGGCCCGGCGGCTCGATCTTGATGACCTCGGCGCCGAGGTCGCCGAGGAGCTGGCCGCAGAAGGGGCCCGCGAGCAAAGTGCCCAGCTCGAGCACCCGCAGGTCGGTCAGGGGGCCATGGTGAAAACCCGTCTCAGCCATGCCACGTGTATACAATTCCAGCCCTCCAGGCGTCAACTGATGGCCTGAGACTCCAAACCAAAGGCTAGTGTGTATACAATTCTCGCGTCATGAATCCCGCCCGCGCACTCGAAATCGTCGAGGTCGGCCCCCGCGACGGGCTCCAGAACGAGCCCGGGACGCTCCCGATCGCGACCCGCCGCGAGTTCATCGAACGCATCGTCGGCACGGGCATCCGGCGCATCGAGGTCGCGAGTTTCGTCAATCCGCGCCGCGTGCCGCAGATGGCCGACGCGGACGCGCTGGTGCGCTCGCTGCCGCGTCATGACGGCGTGCGGTACATCGGTCTCGTGCTGAACCGGCGCGGCTTCGACCGTGCGCTCGCCGCAGGCTGCGACGAAATCGGCATGGTCGTGGTCGCGACCGACACGTTCAACCTGCGAAACCAGGGCGCGACCACCGCGGAATCCGTCGCCGCCTGGCTCGAGATCGCGCGCGCGGCGCGCGCGGCCGGCGTGCGCGCGCAGGTCACCATCGCAGCAAGCTTCGGATGCCCGTTCGAAGGTGAGGTCGCGGCGGAAACCGTCGTCGCACTCGCGAAGACGCTTGCCGAGGGCGAGCCGATCGAGATCGCGATCGCGGATTCCATCGGGTCCGGCGCGCCGAGCCAGGTGACGGATCTGCTCGGGCGATTGAAGCAGGCGCTGCCTGGCATGAAGCTGCGCTGCCACTTCCACAACACGCGCAACACCGGCATCGCGAACGCCTGGGCGGCGGTCGAGGCCCGCGTGGACGCGCTCGATGCGAGCATCGGCGGCATCGGCGGCTGTCCGTTCGCACCCGCGGCGACGGGTAACATACCGACCGAGGATCTCCTGTACATGCTGTCGCGCGCCGGCGTCGAGACCGGCGTCGATCTCGACCGCGTGATGGAGACCGCACGCTGGCTCGAGGAACAGTTCGGGCGCAAGGTGCCGGGACTTTTGACCAAGGCCGGGACCTTCCCGGCTTCGAAGGAGACGACGTGAGCTACAGACTCGGCATCGACGTCGGCGGCACATTCACGGACCTGCTGCTGGTCGACGAGAAGAACGGCCGCACCTGGAGCGCGAAGGTGCCGAGCACGCCAAAGGACCAGTCGGTCGGCGTGCTGCACGGGCTCGATCGCATCTGCCAGTCAGCCGGCATCAGCCCGACCGCGATCGAGCACGTGATGCACGGCACGACGGTCGCGACCAACACCGTGCTGACGAGCACCGGCGCGAAAGTCGGCCTCGTCACGACGAAAGGCTATCGCCAGGTGCTCCAGATCGCGCGCTCCTTCGTGCCGGGCGGTCTCGGCGGCTGGGTCATCTACAACAAGTCGCTGCCGATGGCGCCGCTCGCGCTCACCATCGAGGCGGACGAGCGCGTGGATGCCCGCGGCTCGGTCGTGCGCGAACTCGACGAGGCGGCGCTGCGCGACTCGCTCGCGAAACTGAAGGGCGCGAAGATCGAGGCGCTGACCGTGTCGCTGATCAATGCGTTCGCGAATGATGCGCACGAGCGGCGCATCCGCGAGATCGCGGCCGCCGTGCTGCCCGGCGTGCCGGTGTCGCTCTCCTCCGAGGTCGTGCCGGAGATGCAGGAATACGAGCGCACCGTCACGACCGTCGCGAACTCCTACGTGCGCCCGGTCGTGCAGCGCTACGTACACAACCTGCAGAAAAAGCTCGCCTCGCGCGCCGGGCGCGTGAAGCTGCACATCCTGCGCTCCGACGGCGGCCTCGCCTCCGCCGCTTCCGCCGAGGAATATCCGGTCAACCTGCTGATGTCCGGACCCGCGGGCGGCGTGACGGGCGCGCTCTGGGTGGCGCTGCAGGCGGGTTTCCCGAATCTGTTGACGGTCGACGTCGGCGGCACTTCGACCGACGTTGCGCTCATCATGAACGGCGTGCCGCGCCTGCGGCGCGAGACGACGGTCGGCGACGTCACGGTGCGCGCGTCATCCGTCGACATCCGCTCGGTCGGCGCGGGCGGCGGCTCGATTGCGCACGTGCCGGAACTTACGAAAGCGCTGCGCGTGGGGCCGCAGTCGGCCGGCGCCGATCCGGGCCCGGCCGCTTACGCGCGCGGCGGCGCGGAGCCGACCGTGACGGATGCGAACGTCGTGCTCGGCTACCTGCCCGCGGTGCAGCGCCTCGGCGGCGACCTCGAACTCGACCGCAAGCTCGCGGCGAAAGCGGTCGGCAAAGTCGCGTCCGCGCTCGGCAAATCGCTCGAGGACGCCGCGCAAGGCATCTTCGACATCGTCAACGAGAACATGGTCGGGGCGCTCCGCCTCGTCTCCGTCGAGCAGGGCCACGACCCGCGCGACTATGCGCTGATCGCCTTCGGCGGCGCGGGCCCGCTGCACGGCAACGCTCTGTCGCGCTTGCTCGGCTCCTGGCCCACGATCATCCCGCCGGGCCCGGGCGTGCTTTGCGCGCTCGGCGATGCAACAACCGCGCTCCGCGACGAATCCGGGCGCACGTTCATCCGCAAGTTCTCGGAAACGACCTCCGCCGAGATCGGGAAAATCCTCGCGCAGCTGTCGGCCACCGCGGCTGCGGCACTCGAGCAGGAGAAAGTGCCGGCCTCCGAGATGAAGCGCAGTTACCAGGTGGACGTGCGCTATCACGGCCAGGGCCTGCGCCTGTCCATCGACGTGGACGTGAAGGCCCTCCAGAAGCGCGGCCTGAAGGCGATCTCGGACCCCTTCGACGCCGAGCACAAGCGGCTCTTCACCTTTGCGCTGCCGCTCGAACACGAGTTCGTTGCGCTGCGCGCCGTCGTGCAGGGCCGCGGCATCAAGGTCAAGCGCCCGGCGATCGCGCGCGGCAGCCGCGACCCGAAAGCGGCCGCGATCGGCAAACAGGCGGCCTACATCGATCACCGCCGGCTGAACGCGACGGTTTACGACCGCGCGAAGCTCAGGGCCGGCAACCGCATCAAGGGTCCCGCGATCGTGATCGAGATGGACTCGACCACGGTCGTGCTGCCGAAGCACACGGGGCTCGTGGACCGGCTCGGCAACATCCTGATCTATCCGGACAAGCACAAGGGCCTGCGCTAGAGCGCACGGAGAACACCATGCCCGCGACGATCGTCCAGCGCAGCAAGAAACGCTTCCGCAAGATCAAGGTGGACAGCGTCACCATCGACATCATCGAGAGCGCGCTCAGGAACGCGCGCTTCGAGATGGACACCGTGCTGTTCCGCACCGCGATGTCACCCGGCATCCGCGAGCAGCACGACGAGTTCCCTCTGATCGCGAATCTCGAAGGCAAGATGGTGGTCGGCCAGTTCGGCTCGTTCATCCACGGCTTCATGCAGGGCTACGACGGAACGGTCGAGGAAGGCGACGTGTTCCTGACCAACGATCCGTATTCCTGCAACGGCGCGATCAGCCACATCAACGACTGGCTGCTGCTGATGCCGGTGTACAAGGACGGGCGCGTCATCGCCTGGGCCGCGATGTTCGGCCACATGACCGACGTCGGCGGCAAGGTGCCGGGCTCGCTGCCGACCGATGCGCGGACGTTCTTTGAGGAGGGCGTTGCGGTGCCGCCGGTCAAGATCATCCGCGCCGGCACGCTACAGGACGACGTGCTGAAGATCATCCTGCACAACTGTCGGCTGCCGACCTGGAACTACTCGGACTTCCACGCGATCGTCGCAGCGCTTCGCACCGCGGCGCTGCGCTGCGTCGAGATCAGCCGGCGTTTCGGCGACGACACGTTCTATTCCGCGATGGACGCGATGCTCGAACGAAACAAGCGCGCGATGCGCGAACTGATCCGCCGCACGGTGCCGGAGAAAAAACAGTTCTTCGAGGATTACGTCTGCGACGACGGCCTGAACATGGGCCCGTACAGGATCGCTTGCACGATGTGGCGCGAGGGCGACAAGTGCATCTTCGATTTCGCCGGCACCGATCCGCAGTCCGTCTCCTCGATCAACTTCCTGCTGAACGAAGAGATGTTCAAGATGTTCGCGGGCGTCTACATGATCATGGTGTTCGACCCGCAGATCCTGTTCAACGACGGCTTCTACGACCTGATGGAGGTGCGCATCCCGGAGGGCACGCTGCTGAAGCCGCTGAAGCCCGCCGCGCTCTCCTGCCGCACGCACGCGCTCGGGCGCATCTTCGACGTGCTGGGCGGCCTGCTCGGCCAGGGCAATCCCGCGTTCATGTGCGCCGCTGGTTTCTCCGACAGCCCGCACTTCATGTACTCGGGCTACAACAGGGACGGCGAGTGGTACCAGCTCTACCAGATCGGATTCGGCGGCATTCCCGGCAAGCCCTTCGGTGACGGACCGGACGGGCACTCGCTGTGGCCGTCGTTCACCAACGTGCCGAACGAATTCCTCGAGAGCTACTTTCCGCTGCGCATCGATATCTACGAGACCATCACGGATTCCGGCGGTCCCGGAAAATTCCGCGGCGGCAACGGCATCCGCATCGGCTACTGCTTCCTCGAACCCGGCGAGATCTCGATCCACGACGACCGCTGGCTGACCTATCCCTGGGGCGTGAACGGCGGGTTGCCGGGATCGCGCAGCCGCAAGCGCATGCAGCGCATCGACGGCAGCGAGGAAATGCTGCCGTCGAAGTGCGATCGCATCAAGGTCGAGGTCGGCGATCTGCTGCTGTACGAGACCTGGGGTGGCGGCGGCTGCGGCGATCCGCTGGAGCGCGACCCCGCGCTGGTCGCTTTCGACGTCGAGGCCGGGCTCGCGACCGGGGACGGCGCGCGCCGCTATGGCGTCGTGCTGAAGGGCGGCCGCGTGGATGCGAAGGCGACAACAGAACTGCGCGCGCAGATGGCGAAGACACGCGGCACCGCGGCGCTCTTCGACCGCGGATTCAAGGACATCGCGGAGCTGAAGGCGCGCTGCAAGGCGGAAACCGGCCTCGAGCCGCCGCGCGCGCCACAGTTCCAGTCGCGCGGCAGGGCGCGCAAGGCCGCGGCCTCGCCGCGCGCCTGATGCGTACAATGCACGGGCACGGGAGGATCGCGGTGCGCGCAGTGGACAAGGCTTACGAAGCGGTGCGGTCCGGCATCATCGCCGGACGTTACCTCGCGGGCGCGCGACTCACGGAACAGGAAGTGGCGACAACCGTCGGCGTGAGCCGCACGCCGGTGCGCGAGGCGCTCCGCCGCCTCGACGCGGAAGGCCTCGTCGAGTTCACGCCGAACCTCGGCGCCGTCGTCACGACCTGGTCGGAGGCGGACTCCGACGAGGTCTTTGATCTCCGCGCCATGCTCGAATCCTACGGTGCGCGGCGGGCGACGCTCCGCGCCTCCGCCGGGCAGATCGAGGAACTCCGCCGGCTCGCCGAAGTGCAGTACCGCGAGTCCACCGAGCGCAAGTCCGGCCATCTCGAACGCATCGCGGAACTCAACAGCCAGTTCCATCGGCGATTGCAGGAGGCCTCCGCGAGTTCGCGGCTTGGCCGCGCGCTCGCCGCGCTGATCGAGGCGCCGCTGATGATGCGCACCTTCCAGAAGTACACGGCCGAGGATCTTCAGCGCAGCGCCCAGCATCACCTCGAGATCGTGCGCGCGCTCGAGGCGCGCGATCCCGACTGGGCGGCATCGGTGATGCTGTCCCACATCCACGCGGCGCGCGGTGCGCTGAACCGCTGACGAGGATGGCGGAACCGATCGACCGCGCGCCCGCCAGCCGTACCCTGCAACCGGGCGCGAAGCCTGCGCTCGTCGTCGTCGATTTCGTGCGCGCGTACCTCGCGCCGGGCTCGCCGCTCTACGCGGGCGTCGAGAGAGCGCGCGAAGGCGCACTGCGACTGCTCGGTGCGGCGCGGCGCGCCCGCATCCCCATCATGCACACGAATGTGGTCTACGAACCGGGTGGGCGCGACGGTGGCGTGTTCTTTCGCAAGCTCCCCGCGCTCGCGAGCTTCGAGCGCGGCCGGCATCCGGAGCTCGCGGCCTTCGGCGAGGGACTCGAGCCGCTGGCCGGCGAGCGCGTGTTCAGCAAGCAATACGCGAGCGCGTTCTTCGGCACGGAGCTCGCACCCGCACTGCACGCGCTTGGCGTAGATACCTTATTGATCGCGGGCGTCTCGACCTCGGGCTGCGTGCGCGCGACGGCGGTGGATGCCTGCCAGCACGGGTTCGTGCCGCTGGTCGTGCGGGACGCCGTCGGCGACCGGCATCCGGCGCCGCACGAGGCGAGCCTGTTCGACCTGCAGGCGAAGTACGCCGAAGTGATCAGCCTCGTCGCGGCCGAACAATATCTTGCCTCGATCGGTGCCGGGTCGTAGTTTCGTAGTCTGGCTCGCTAGACTACGAAACT
>JANNHT010000095.1:0-1584 GCA_031404555.1 Gammaproteobacteria bacterium | reverse complement strand
GGCGGCCATGCGGGACAGCAACGTGGAGACGGCGGCGAGACCGGCGACGAGCAAAAGGGCGCCGGCCCCGAAAAAGATTCCGGGCGCCGAATCATCCCCCCGCCACCAGGCCCATCCGACGACAACACGAGCAAGCTGTTCACGAATCCGACGCAGAAGGCGACCGAGGACTACATCACCGGCCGCTACGGATGAGTGACACCGGGCCGCACACCTTCAAGTCGTACGACGGCGCGTTGACCGGGCTGCGCGTGGGCGCCCACGCGATGGGCAGCCTGGTCGCCGACCAGGTCAGGACGGCGGTGCGGGCTCTGCTCGAGTCCGACCGGGAATCGGCGGAACTCGTGCTGGCCCGCGAGCTGCAGATCAACCAGTGGCAGACCGAGATCGAGGCGGAAAGCTTCCGGCTGCTCGCCCAGCGCGCACCGGTCGCCAGCGACCTGCGGATGGTGCTCGCGATCTCGCGCGCGGTCACCGACCTGGAGCGGGCCGGCGACGAGGCCAAGAAGATCGCGCGCTTTGCGCTCGCGAGCGCCGGCAGCGCGGAGATCGGGCCGTCGCGGGTCATGCACCGGCCGCTGCGGCACATGGCGGCGCTGGCCTCCGAGTCCATGCAGGTGGCAGTCGATGCGCTCGATCGCGGGGATGCGGGCCTGGTCCATGAGGTGGCCCGGCTCGACCGGGAGATCGACGACGAGTTCGAGGCTGCGCTCCGCCAGCTCATGACGGTCGCGATGGAGCGGACACGGCTGCTGCGGCCGATCTTTGACACGGTCTTCGCGCTGAAGAGCCTCGAGCGCATCGGCGACCATGCCAAGAATGTCGCCGAACACGTGGTTTTCCTGGTCTGCGGCGACGACGTGCGGCACGCGATCACGCGCGCGCGCGGCGTTCCGGCCAGGGACGCCCAGCATTGATATGATGCGGTGACGCCGGCACCGCCGGCCAGGAGTACGGATCATGGAACCTGCTGACCTGGGTCAGCACACGTCGCGGCGCTTCAACGAGGACATGGAACGTGTGCGCACGCGCGTGATGCAGATGGGCGGCTTCGTCGAGCAGCAGCTCCAGCGTGCCGTGAAGGCACTGATCACCGGCGACAGCGCGCTCGGCGAGGAAGTCGCCCGCGACGACTATCGCGTGAACCAGATGGAAGTCGAGATCGACGAGGAGTGCGGCCGCATCATCGCGACCCGCCAGCCGACGGCTTCGGACCTGCGGGTCATGGTCGCGATCATCAAGACGATCACCGATCTCGAGCGGATCGGCGACGAAGTGGAGAAGGTCGGCAACATCGCGGCGCGTCTCGCGACGATGGAGAAGCCGGCGGACAACTACCGCGAGATCCGGCACCTGGGCAAGCTGGTGACCGAGATGGTGCACGATGCGCTGCATTCCTTCGCGCGGCTGGAGGCGGACGAGGCCTTCGAAGTGGCGCGCCGCGACCGCAAGGTGGACGAGGAGTACGAGGCGATCCAGCGCCAGAACATCACCTTCATGATGGAGGATCCGCGCTCGATCCGTCGTGCGCTCGAGATCATGTGGGTCGTGCGCGCGCTCGAGCGGATCGGCGACCACGCCAAG
>JANNHT010000094.1:0-4775 GCA_031404555.1 Gammaproteobacteria bacterium | reverse complement strand
GGCACGCTGCTCTCGTCGTACGACGGCCTCGTCGTCCGCGGCTCCGACGGGCAGCTCCACGCGCTGCGCGAGTGGAGCAACATGCGCTTCGGCGAGCTGCCGGGCGGGCTGATCACGCGACCGACGCTCGAGTGGGACATTCTCTCCGCGAAAGGCGGCACGCAGCGCGCGCGGGTGGCTTACCAGACCGGCGGCATCACCTGGTGGGCCGACTACAACCTGATCTTCAGCGAAGGCGCGGATGCGAACTCGGGCTTCGTGGACGTGGGCGCGTGGGTGAGCCTGCTGAACCAGTCGGGCGCGCGCTATGAGGACGCGAAGCTCAAGCTGATCGCGGGCGACGTCAATCGCGTGCAGCCGGAAATGAAGATGGGGCGCGAGCGGTTGTACGCGATGCAGGACATGGCTGCCGCGGCGCCGGCCGGCTTCGAGGAGAAGTCCTTTTTCGAGTACCACCTCTACACGCTCGGTCGCCCGGCGACGATCCCGAACAACTCCACCAAGCAGATCGAGCTCTTCGACCAGGCGACGCGGGTGCCGGCGAAAAAGCGCCTCGTGTACTACGGCGCGGAGCTCGGCGGCTTTTACGGAGCGCCGCTGCTCGAGCGCGAGCTCGGCCCCGCGTCGAACACGAAGGTGGATGTCTTGCTCACGTTCCGCAACGACAAGACCTCGGGCATGGGCATGCCGCTGCCGGCAGGGCGCATCCGCGTGTCGCAGCAGGACAAGGCCGACGGCAGCCTGGAGTTCATCGGCGAGGACAAGATCGACCACACGGCGAAGGACGAGGACGTCCGCGTGCGGCTCGGCACGGCCTTCGACGTCGTCGGCGAGCGCCGCCAGACGGATTTCGTGCTGAACACGAAAGGCCGCGTCATGGAGGAAGCGTTCGAGATCAAGGTCCGGAACCACAAGGCGCAGGCCGTCGAGGTGATCGTGCGCGAAAACCTCTACCGCTGGAGCCAGTGGTCGCTGATCCAGCAGTCGGCGCCATCCGAGAAGAAGGACGCACAGACCGTGGAGTTCCCGGTGAAGATCGCCGCGGACGGCGAGGCCGTCGTGACCTATCGCGTGCGTTATACCTGGTAAGGCTCGATCGTGAGTGGCGCGCCGACCGCGAGTCGCGCGCCGACGCCCGCGTGCAGCGTGCAGTTCTGGCCGAAGGTCAGACCGCGGAGCGCCCGGTCGTGGCGGTACTTCTGCAGCGTGCGCAGCGGCTGCTGATCCGGGTCGCGGGCGCCGCTTCGCTGGTCGGTCGTCGTGACGACGCAGCGCGTGCAGTGCTTCACGCCGCGGAGCACGACGTCACCGAACCGGAAGAGCGCCATCGCGTCCTCCGCGTGCTCGGGCACGCCGTCGATCACGACGTTCGGGCGGAAGCGGCCCATCGGGATCGGCGCCGGCAGGCGCCGGTTGAGCCCCTCGAGCGAGGCGCGCGAGATCATCAGGAACGGATAGCCGTCCGTGAAGCTGAGCGGCTGCGGCCCGGGGCCCGCGTACTTCGGGTTGGCGTTGCGCGGCACGTCCGTGTCCACGCGCACCAGGCGCATGCCCTCGCCGGTCACCGTGGTCAGCCAGGCGGCGGCATCTTCGCCCGCATCGATGCCGGCGCAGTCGTCATCCCAGACGCGGGTCCGGCGGGAGTCACCACCGTGGGTCACGTCGACGACGAGCTCGCCGTAGCCCTCGGTCGATAGTCGCAGCGTTCCGCCACCGATCGCGACCGTGATCGTCGCGAGCACCGGGTGCGTGCGCTGCGTGACGAACTTGTTCCGCGCCGTCACCAGCATCCAGCGCCGGTCCCATTCGAGGCCGGTCGGCGTCACGAGCGCAGAATCCACGTCGATGCCGCGGCAGGATTTCACCGGATAGACGTGCAGGCTCGCGATCTGCGCCATGGTGGCCTCAGCGTTCCTGCTTCAGCGTGAAGTCGAAGCTGCCGTAGTGCAGGTAGTTCGCCCAGTCAGCGGAAGGCAGGTGCCGCACGGCCGCGCGTGAACCATTCAGCGCATCGCCGATCGAGCGGCCCCTCGCGAGGTCGCGGTAAAGGGTGGCCGCGAAGGCGCTGGCCGCGTTGTCCGACACCGGCCACCAGGTGCCGATGAAGTTCGCGACGCCGCCCCGCAGGAAGGCTTCGGCGAATCCGACGCTGCGGTCGAGCTGGCGGAGCGGCTTCACGGCGGCGCGCAACCGCGCGGACTCGCAGGCATTGAAGAACACGAGAGCCGGCACGGACTCGAGCGCCGCGAGGTCGGCGCCCGAGAGCACGCGTCCGCCCGCGCAGAGGATGCCGCTCGAGGCGGGCGCAGTCGCGTCGAAGTAGGCGTGGCCCGCGAAGTGGATCGCGTCGTAGTCGCCGGAGCGGAACTCGGCGAGCAGGCGCGTGCGGGTCGCCTCGCTGCCGCGGATGGTCGTGATGCCAGCACCTTCGAGCTGGGCCAGCATCCTCGCGACGCGCTCGCCTTCCTCGACCGCGCCCGGCAGGTCGCCGGTCGGGTTGACGACGAGCAGCACGTTGAACTCGCGCTCGCGCCGGCGCTGCTCGCGCCACTTCGCGACCGACATGCCCTCGGCCGCGTAGCGGCGGCTCAGGCCCTTCGCGGCCGCCGGCGCCCAACCGTCGATGCTGAGCGCTTCCCAGGGCCAGTGCGCGCTCGCGCGGTCGTGCACCACGACGAGCGGTACGGATTTCACGTCTGGCAGCGCAGCGCGGATGTCATCCGGCAGCAGGAGTTCGGACAGGCGTTCGCCGAAGTTCTCGAGTTCGGCGACCGGCATGCCGGGCACGAGCCGCGCGTGTTCGCGTTCGAGCGACTTCAGGTCGATCCGGCGCGTGCCGACGAGCGCGGTCGCCTTCGGCGCGGGGCCGAGGAGGGCGACCTGCACCTGGTTCGCGGATTGCTGCACGAACAGCCAGGCGAGCGGGGTGGCATCGGCCTTGGTGACCCGCGCCGCCTTGCGCGCGGCCTTTCGCTCCGGCATCAGCTTCAGGAGCCGCGCGGCCGGATGCTGGCGGAGCAGGTCTTCCGCCACGCGCCGCGCCGCGGTCAGGCGCTGACCGTTCCGCGAGATGAAGGCGATCCGGCGCAGGCGCAGCTGCGGCGCGAGGTCGGCGAGCGCCGTCAGCACGCCCTCGAGCTGGGCGCGCGCGGCGGAGGCCGCATCGGCGCCGGAGGCCGTGCCCCAGAGCACCATCGCGAAATCGTCGACGCC
This sequence comes from Gammaproteobacteria bacterium, assembly GCA_031404555.1. Taxonomy (GTDB): domain Bacteria; phylum Pseudomonadota; class Gammaproteobacteria; order Steroidobacterales; family Steroidobacteraceae; genus SCUD01. Next base: position 1,562 of record JANNHT010000094.1, on the reverse strand, counting down.
CGCGAGCGCGAGCGTGCGCGTGACGTTGGCCGCGGCGAGGCGCTGCACGTCGGGCCCGTAGCGGCCGAAGTCGCCGAGGCCTGCGAATACGACGAGCCGCGCGGCGAGCCCGCGGCGCCCGACCGGCAGCACGAACACCTCGCCTGCCGCGGAGCCGATCGCGCGGCGGCGCGCGAGGTCGCTGATCGCGCCGTGCAGGATGCGGTCGATCGCCTGGGCGGCGCCCGCGGGTTCGACATTCGCGAAGGCCCCGAGCACGAGCGCAGAGGCACTGCTCTGCGTGATGCTGCCCTCGATGAAGGCGAGTTCGACGGGCTTGACCGGCGCGCCTCGCTCGGTGCCGGGGATCGGCGCGTGGTGCGGCTGGGCGGTGTCGACGAACTCGCGCAGGAACTCGCGCTGTTCGCGCTCGGAGAGGTCTTCCCAGGCGATCTTCGGTTCGGGGCGCGGCGCGCACCTCGTCCTGCCACAGCACGGGCGCGCGTCGGGCGCGCGGCAGCACATGTGGCAATGCATTCGTGGTCTCGCCGCGCGCGAGATCGATGACGGCGCGGCCAACCTCGGCGTTGCCGGGCAGCGAGCCGTGGGTTTCCTCGACATACCAGGTCGGAAGACCCGGCCAGTGCGCGAGGTCGAGCGGCACGGTGCCGTCGCCCAGTGGAGCGCGGCCATATTCGAGCTTGCGCCGCTCGCGCCGCAGCGCGACGACCGTGTCCTGGCCGTAGCCCACGACCAGCGCGAAGCGCTCGTCGGGCGGTGGCAGCGACTCGATTGCGGCGCCCGCGGCCTTCAGCAGGTTGACGCTCGGCCGCGGCCCGTCGGTCCAGTGGTCGGCGTCGAACGGATCGAAGTCCTGGCAGGATCCGGCGAGCGGCAGCAGCGCGCACAGGCCGGGGAAGGTCGTCAGGACCCGGTCCGCGATCTCAGCCGCGTCGTGATGCAGGTCGAGCATCGCGAGCCGGCGCACGAGCGGGTACGTGCCGCGCAGCGCCTGCACCGCGACGAAAGCGCCGCGGTTCGGCGTCCCGAGCTGGATCACGCGCGCGATGCGGTCCGCGCCCGGGCGCGCGAGCGCGGCGCGCGCGACGAGCCCGCCCATGCTGTGGCCGACCAGGATCACGTCCTGGCGACGTTCACGCACCAGCCGCGCGGCGAGTGCTGCGCCCGCGGCCGCGATGTCCTGGCGCCAGTCGTAGGGGTGGTAGGCCGCGTCGAAGCCCGCGATACGGAGCACCAGGCGCAGGCGCTCGTAGGCGAACTGCAGCACGCCCTGCGCCGCGTAGCGGCTGCCCTTCGGCAGCGCGAGCTTGGTGAGCTGGCCCGAAGCGATCTCGAAGGGGTCGAACCAGGTGACGTCCGCGCTGCCGTCCTTGCGGATCCGCCCGATGGTCGAGCCCATGATGCCCGGCAGGATCAGGACACGCGGTCCGCCGCGCATGCCGGCGGCGCGTCGCGCCAGCCGCGCGAGTTCCTGATCCGCCTCAAGGTACGCCGCCATCGGGAGATTCTAATGGTGCCGGGTCGTAGTTTCGTAGTTTGACTCGCCAAACTACGAAACTACG
>JANNHT010000093.1:0-4131 GCA_031404555.1 Gammaproteobacteria bacterium | reverse complement strand
GTCGTGCAGCGCCTGAAAGACCAGCTGCGCAAGCTCGAGATCGAGACCGAGGCGCAGATCCTGCACCGGCACGTGGACTCTGGAAAGCGGCGCGACGATTTCGACCCGCTCGAGCTCGACCAGTACTCGTCGATCCAGCAGTACTCGCGCGCGCTCGCGGAAACTTCCTCAGACGTCGCGAGCGTGCAGGGCCTGCTCGTGATCCAGACCCGCGACGCGCAGAACCTGCTGATGCAGCAGGGCCGCATCGTGTCCGAGCTCCAGGGCGGCCTGATGCGCACGCGCATGGTGCCGTTCCAGCGCCATGTGCAGCGCCTGACCCGCATCGCGCGCCAGGCCGCGGCCGAGACCGGGAAGAAAGTCGAGGTCCACATCAACGGCGCGGCGGGCGAACTCGACCGCCAGGTGCTGGAGCGCATGCTCGCGCCGTTCGAACACATGCTGCGAAACGCCATCGTGCACGGCATCGAATTGCCCGCGGATCGCAAGACCGCCGGCAAGGACGAGACCGGCGCGATCGACGTCGCGCTGAAGCGCGAGGGATCCGAAGTCGTCATCACGGTCGCCGACGACGGCGCCGGCGTGAACCTGAAAGCCGTGCGCGACCGCGCGGTGTCGCTCGGGCTCACGACGCCGAAGGACGAGCTCTCGGACGAACAGGCATTGCAGCTCATCCTCGAGCCCGGCTTCTCGACCGCCGGCAAGATCACGCAGTCCGCCGGCCGCGGCGTCGGCATGGACGTGGTCGCGACCGAAATCAAGAAGCTCGGCGGTTCGCTCTACACCGAGACCGAGGCCGGCAAGGGCACGCGTTTCACCGTGCGCCTGCCGTTTACGCTCGCGATCAGCCAGGCGCTCGTTGTGCGGGTCGGCGAGGAGTTGTTCGCCCTGCCGCTGCCGACGGTCGAGGGAGTGGTGCGCGTGCCGCGCTCGGAAGTGCTGAAGCATCTCGGCGAGGAGACCGCGAGCTTCGACTACGGCGGGCAGAAGTACCGCTTTCAGCATCTCGCAGGTTTCGTCGGTGGCACGCCGGCCTCGATGCCCGAGCACGATACGGCCGTGCCGGTGATCCTGGTGCGCGCCGGCGAGCATTCGACTGCGATCGTGACCGACGAGCTGATCGGCAGCCGCGAGATTGTGGTCAAGACGGTCGGCCCGCAGATCTCGGGCATCCGCGGCATCTCGGGCGCGACCATCCTGGGCGACGGCCGCATCTGCGTGATCCTCGATGTCGGCGCGCTGGTGCGCTCCGAATGGCGCCAGCGGCTGGGGCCGGACCCGCGGCTCTCGGGCCAGACGGACCGGCGCGTGTTCGCGCTCGTCGTGGACGATTCGATCACGGTGCGCCGCGTCACGCAGCGCCTGCTGGAGCGGAACGGCATGCGGGTCGTCACCGCGAAGGACGGGCTCGAGGCCGTGTCCGTGCTCCAGGACGAGATCCCGGACGTGATCCTGCTCGACATCGAGATGCCACGCATGGACGGCTACGAAGTCGCCTCGCACGTGCGCAATGACGCGCGGCTGAAGGACATCCCGATCGTGATGATCACGTCCCGCGTCGGCGAGAAACACCGCGCGCGCGCGATCGAGCTCGGCGTCAACGAATACCTCGGCAAGCCCTACCAGGAAGGCCAGCTGCTCCAGGCCATCGAGCCGCTGGTGCGGCCGCGGGCCTCATGAGCGCCGAACAGGAACTCTACGGGCTCCTCGTGCCGCTCCTCGACGAGCGCCTCCTGGTGCCGCGCGCCTGCGTCGCCGAGGTAACCGGATTCCAGCCGCTGACCGAGATGCCGGGCGCGCCGCCCTGGTACCTCGGCATCGCAGCCTGGAACGGCCGCGGCGTGCCGGTCGTGTCGTTCGAAGGCGCCTGCGGCAAGCGCATCCCGGTGATCGGCGGGCGCACGCGCATCGTCATCTTCACCTGCCTCGGCCAGAAGCTCCCGGCCGGGCATTTCGGCATCGCGACCCAGGGCTTCCCCCAGCTCGTGCGCGTGAATCCGCAGGTGATCGCGCCGGACACCTCGCGGGCCTTCCCGGAGCGCAGCCCCGTGCTGTGCCAGGTGCGCATGGTGAACGAGCTGCCGCTGATCCCGGACCTTGAGCGCCTCGAGGAAATGATCGCGGACGAGACGACCGTCACCGCATAAAGGGGATTGCTAAAAGGGGACGCATCCCTTTACGCAATGATTGCGACTCATCTATTGCAACCTCTTGGTAAAGGGATGCGTCCCCTTTTAGCAATCCCCTTTATGCCAGCGCCAGCTCCGGCGCGAGCCGCTGCAGCGCCTCCGCAGTCAGCCGCACCGCCGATCCCGGCGTCGACACCACGACTTCGCGCTCGATCAGCGCCGACACCGACAGCGGGCGCGCCAGCCGGCCGAGCCAGTGCAGGTCGAGCACCGTCACGGGGCCGAGTTCGAGCAGCGCGCGCAGCCGAGCGAGCGAATCACCCTGGTGCCCGGCGCAGAGCGCGAGCAGTTCGCCGACCGTCGTCGCGTGCGCGGCGCGCTCGACGCGCGCCGCGGCCGTGACGGTGGCCGAACGGATCCGGTCCGGCGCGCGCGCGTGGAACAGGAGCAGCAGGTCTCCGGGCTGCGGTTCGCGCGCGACACGCGTGCACAGGAGCTGCTTGCGGACCGGACTGCCGAGCGTGTGCGGCACCGGCGCCGCCGAGAAGAGCTCGGTCTGGGTGGCGCCCGCGAGTTCCGGCACCAGCCGGTCGTGGCTCGCCGCCTCGAGCGGCAGCAGCCAGGCGTCGCGGCCCGACGCCGGCCGCGCGGCGAGCTCATCGAGCGAGTGACGGAAGATCTCGCGGCCGTGCCGATCGCGGCCGCGGCGCTCGAATCCGAGCTGATCGAGCAGCAGCAGTATGTGATCCGCGTGCGGCGGCACGAAGGCGCGGAGCGCGAGCCGCTGGCGGCGCGCGATCGTGAGCGCGGCGGCGACGACGGGCTCGATCGTGCGATGGCCACGCGAGGCATCGGTGGTCGCGAGCGCGACCAACGCGAGTTCGTCGCCCTCGGTCGCGAGCAGGCCGAGCGCGACTGGCCGGCCGTTGTCGTTCGCGACCAGCACGCGCGTGCCCGCGGCTTCGAGCCGCGCCGCGAGGTAGGGATCGAAGGGCTCGCAGTCTTCGGCGAGCATGGCCTCGAGCGCGGGATTGGTGGTGGCGGCGCGCGGCTCGACTTCCGTCACCGAGAGTTCCCGCGCCTGCCCCGCGAGCGCCTCGAGCCAGGCGAGGGCGTCGCAGGGCGTCAGCACGCGGTTGCCGATGCCGGCGCGGCTCGCCAGGCGGTGCAGCCGCCCATCGTCGGCGATCAGGAGTTCGACGAGCCGCGCGTGGAGGGCACCGAGCAGGCGCAGGTCCGCGCGGTCGATTTCATTCCGTACCGGCACGAAGCGCGCGGCGAGGTCGCGCCGCGAGGGCATCGGTAGTTCCGGGATCTTGAGCAGCGGTTCGAAACGCCAGAGCGCCACGCGCCGGCGCAGCACATCCGGATCGGTCGCGGCCTCGTCCCAGCTCTTCTGTTCGACGCAGACCGCGAGCCCGAGCGCCGCGGCTTCCTTCACGATCGCGGCGAGCGTCTGGGCGTGGTGTTCGGTGCCCGGACCGAAGCACAGGTACGGATCGAGCAGCAGCCGCAGACCGTCGTCTTCGAGCGTCGCGCGCGCGGCCGAGGAATCGATCAATTCAGGTCACCTGCCACCGATTGCAGGACCGCGAGCGCGGCGACGGCCGCTGTTTCACTCCGCAGCACCCGCGGTCCGAGACGGCAGGCACGATAACCCACGGCGAGCGCGGCGTCGCGCTCGACCACCTCGAGCCCGCCCTCCGGTCCGACCAGGAGTTCGATCGCGCGCGCGCCGGCGGCCGCCGCGCCGAGCGCCTCGGCCGCATCCGGCGCGAGCTGGATGCGCCGCACGCCGGATGTGGCGGGCAACTCCAGCCACGCGGCGAACGGCACGGGCTCCTCGATGACGGGCAGTACGGCGCGGCCGCACTGTTCGCAGGCGGCGATCGCGACCGCGCGCCAGTGCGCGAGCTTCTTCGCGCGCGTTTCGGCGTCAAGCTTCACGACGCTGCGCGCCGTCACCAGCGGGCGGATCACGCTGACGCCGAGCTCGGTCGCT
>JANNHT010000092.1:0-6602 GCA_031404555.1 Gammaproteobacteria bacterium | reverse complement strand
GTACGCGGCACTCCGGCCGGCATCAGCGTTATCAGAGTCGAGTGCCGCCGTCGCCGGGCGCGTTCTGCTCGCGCGCGAACGGCAGCTTTCACGCGGCGCGATGAACGTCGCGCTCGATCCGCGGCCGCTCGCGGAGGCCTGTGCCCTGGGCGCGCGCGAGCACGCGTTGCTCGACACCGCATCGCGGCGGCTCGGGCTGTCGGCGCGTGCCTGTCATCGCATCCAGCGGGTCGCGCTCACGATCGCCGATCTCGCGGGAGTGCCGCGCGTGGGAATGTCCGAGCTGTCGGAAGCGATCGGTTACCGGCGGCTGGATCGTGAGCCACTCATGGCTACGGGTACGTCCAGCCCGTCTTGATGACCGTGATCTGCGACGGATCCGCCTTGTTCGTCGTCCAGAAGTCGAGTATGTGCTGGGCTTCGGCTTCGGATTTCACGCCGCCGCATTCCGCCCCGCCTCGAACTCCGTACGTCTTCTCGACGTAGGCGGCAAACGCGATGTTGTAATCGGATTCGTTGATCTGGCCTCTCGGCATGAGACTCGTGTAGACCACGATGTCCAGCGATCCCAGCGGTCGTCCAGGCCGCGCAATCGTCAGGCGGCATACTTCCCAGAGCGTTTGCTCCACCTTGGGCTTCGAAGGGTCGACGAAGCCCGAGCTTTCACCGGCGTGTGCAGTCGAAACAAGCTGGAACAGGAACAGGAGAATCGTCAGGTAACGCATGTTGATGCCTCCATTAAGCGATCACTCTGCTGCGGCCACCATGTACTCGACTGCGGCCTTGACGGCGTCGTCGGAGAGATCCGCGCGCCCGCCCTTGGCCGGCATGAAGCCGGCCTTGCCCTGGTAGCCCGCGATCGCGTGCTGCTCGAGGGTCGCGGTGCCCTGGCCGATGCGCGCCGCCCAGGCCGGCCTGTCGCCGAATTTCGGCGCACCCGCGAGGCCCGGTCCGTGGCAGACGATGCAGGCGGACTCGTAGACTGAACGACCGTCGGTGGGCGCGGCTGCGGCTCCGTCGGCCGGCGCGGCTGCAGCGGGCGCCGTGACCGGCGCGACGATCGCGAGCGCCGCATTGTCCGCGCCTGCGACGGCGACCTGCCCGAACGGCTTGATGCGCGCGTGCGCTTCCGCCTGCATCAGCGGATCGGCGGTGTCGCGCGCGCCTTTCGGGCCGCTGTCCACGACCCGCGAGATGCCGATCAGGACCAGCGCGATCGCGATCAGGATGCCGAGCACGGCGCTGAAAACATTGACGAAATGCCGGTCGTGCTTGGCCATTCGGGGTCGCTCGCATCGGTTGGATCGGGGCCGCCGGAATTATAGCGTCCGGGAGCCTTCGCCGCTAAAATCGCGCTCCGGTCAAAAACGCGCCCGTAGCTCAGCTGGATAGAGTGACGGTCTCCGAAGCCGTAGGTCGTGGGTTCGACTCCCGCCGGGCGCGCCAATTCCCGCATGTCTTTCCGCCAGCCGGGGCGGGGAAGGGCCGATGAACAAGAACCGCCTGGAAGCATTCAGCGACGGCGTGATCGCGATCATCATCACGATCATGGTGCTCGAGCTCAAGGTGCCGCACGGCGAGAGCGCGGGCACGCTCGAGCCGCTGCTGCCGGTTTTCCTGAGCTACGTGCTGAGCTTCCTCTACCTCGCGATCTACTGGAACAACCACCACCACATGCTGCACACGATGCACCGGGTGACGGGTCCGATCCTCTGGGCGAACCTGCACCTGCTGTTCTGGCTGTCGCTGATCCCGTTCACCACGGGCTGGATGGGCGAGAACCATTTCGCGGAGCTGCCGACGGCGCTCTACGGAGTCGTGCTGCTGATGGCGGCGATCGCCTACTTCATCCTCCAGGGCCGCATCATCGCGTCCCAGGGCCGCGACTCGCTGTTGCGCAAGGCCGTCGGCAGCGACTGGAAAGGCAAGGTCTCGCCGCTCCTGTATCTGGGCGCGATACTGGCGGCATTCGGTTCCCACTGGGTCGCCAAGGCGATCTATGTGCCGGTGGCTCTGATGTGGCTGGTGCCCGATCGCCGGATCGAGCGGGCGCTCGCACACAAGGAAGGTGCAGCATGAACACGCGGTTCCTGGCAGTGATCATCGCGGCGGGCCTGGCGCTGGGTGCGCCGGCGGCATTCGCGGAAACGTTCCGTTGCGGGCAATGGATTGCCTCGTCCGACATGTCGGTGGACGAGCTCCTGGAAAAATGCGGCGAGCCAGAGACGAGATCGGTCGAGACCAAGGATGTCTACGGCCCGACCGTGAGCGGCAGTGGGCGCGTCAAGGTCGGCACGACGGTGGTCGAGACCTGGACCTATGACCGCGGCAGCCAGTCCTTCCCGATGGTCGTCACGATCGTGGACGGCAAGATCAAGAGCATGAAGCGCGGGGAGTCGTGAGCCCCGATCGCTGGCTGGCGCTCGTCCTGGTCTGCGCAAGCGGTGCCGCATTCGCGGCTGACGTCGAGCGCCTGCCGGTCGAGGCGTTCGGCAAGCGACCCTTCATCGAGGATCCGGAACTGTCTCCGACCGGTGAGCTGATGGCCGCCAAGGTCGATGCGGACGGCAAGGAAGTGGTCGCCATCTTCAACCTGGCGGATCGCACGAAAGGCACGAAGATGGTCAGCATCGGCGACCATGAGATCCGCTGGTTCGACTGGGCGGGTCCTGATCGTGTCCTGATCAGCCTGCTGATGGATGCGACGATCGACGGCTACGAGACCAAGATGACGCGTCTCGTTTCCTACGAAGTCAGCAGCGGCAAGGCCACCTCCATCGGCTACAACAGCCAGGGTTTTTACGGCGATCAGGTGATTTACACCGCGCCGGACGGTTCCTACGTCCTGATTTCATTGTCTCGACAGGCGTTCTACTACCCGTCCGTCTATCGCGCGGACCTTGCAACGGGGGAGATGAAGATCGTCGTGGAAGCGCGTGACCCAATCCTGTTCTGGCATGCGGATGCCGGCGGGGTCGTGCGGGCCGGCGTCGGCTACGAGGGCGATCACATGCGGATCTTCACCCGCGAGGACGAGAACGACTGGTACTTCAAGCACTCTGCAGCCGTGCGCATGGAAGACACGGAAGGCGAGATCGACACGTTCCGGATACCGAGCGCAACAAGAAAGGGGCTGGTCCTCACCAATGCCCAGACCGGACGATTCGCACTGTATGACTTCGACTGGAAGACTATGGAGATCGGCAAGCCGGTCTTCGAGCACGCGACGGTCGATATCGAAGACTACTCGATGACCGATGACGAAACCGCCGTGGAGGCGGTGTACTACACCGATGACCGGCGCCGGGTTGCATGGCTCCAGCCCGAGATGAAGAAAGTGCAGGAAGAGCTCGATGCGGCGATGGTCGGGCGCATGAATTACGTGACGAGTTCGAGCCGCGACCGCAAGCGGTTCATCGTCTGGACCGGGACTGCGAGCGATCCGGGTCACTACTATCTTTACGATCGCACCGCCGAGCAGCTGAGTCGCATTGCGACGCCGTACGAGGCGCTCAAGGGCAAGCAACTCTCGCCGGTCCAGGTCGTCAGCTACAAGGCACGCGACGGCCTGGAGATTCCAGCCTACCTGACGCTGCCGGCCGGGCGTGATCCCAGAAACCTGCCGCTCGTGCTCTTGCCGCACGGCGGGCCGCATGCCCGTGACTCCTGGGGCTTTGACTACTGGGTGCAGTTCCTCGCCAATCGCGGCTATGCCGTTCTGCAGCCAAACTTCCGCGGTTCGGCGGGCTACGGCGTGGAGTTCCTGAAGAAGGGATTTGGCCAATGGGGCGCCGGCATGCAGGACGACCTGACCGACGGCGTGCATTGGGTGATCAAGGACGGCACGGTCGACCCGAAGCGAATCTGCATTGCCGGCGCGTCCTATGGCGGTTACGCGGCATTAATGGGCGCCATCAAGACGCCAGAGCTGTTCCGCTGCGCGATCAGCTTTGCCGGCGTCACCGACGTCCCGGCCATGATGCGCTATGACAAGAACCAATTATTGCCGTCCCGTTACCGCCGTTGGCGCGACCGTGTCCAGGGAGAGTCCGACGTCAATCTGAAAGACGTTTCACCGGTCCGGCGCGCAGATGAAGTGGCGATTCCGGTGCTGCTGATGCACGGAACGGACGATGAGACGGTGCCGTACCGGCAGGCGGAGGATTTCATCAAGGCGATGAAGAAAGCGGGAAAACCGCTGGAATTCATCGAGTTCAAGGACGTCGAGCATGACATCGAGAAATCGGCGGACCGGATCAAGTTCCTGGGCGCCGTCGAGATTTTCCTGGCGAAGCACAATCCCGCGGGCCCGTTCCCGTGATCGTCGAGCTGCGCGTCACTTCATCAGCGTGACGTGTCCGCGGAATTCGTATCTGCGCTCATTGCCGGTGACGGTGCAGGAAGTGATCACCGCATCCGTCAGCTGGTAGCGGCCGCTCGGGCTGCTGAGCGTGGCGTTCTTGATGTGCTTTCCGCTCGCGCACATGCGCACGAGTTCGGCGGTCGACGCATCGCCCGGCTCCGGCACGCTGAAGCTCACGGTCTGGACTTCCGCCGTCACGGCCGGGGCGGGGGCGGCGGCCGCAGTCGATGCCAGGGTCGGCGATTCCCGCAGCAGCGGTGTCGAGGCCTCGACCGGCTTGGTGACGGTCATCGGCTTGTGTTGGCGCTTGCCGGTCGGGAGGCCCGATGCGGAGTCGCGCGGCGACACGACCGACGCCTGGGTCGCGCCGAAGGACCAGGACTCGAGTTCGATGTGCTTGGCGCGCGAATCCGCGGCTTCGCCATCGACACCCTCGATCTTGAGGTAGTAGTCGGATGCGGCGAGAGAGGCGGTCGCGGCGAGCAGGGCGCCGCCGACGGCTACGGTTGCGAACAGGATTTTGCGCACGGGGAAACCCTCCGGTGGACGTTCCGGGGAGTCTCGCACGCCGAGCGCCGACCCGATCGTGACGCGCCACCGCTTTTTCTGCGTCAGCGGACCTCAAAGCGGTCAACGACCGCGGGCTTCCCGTTGACCTGGCAGACGACGGCGTAGTGGCCGGCCGGCCATAGCCCCGGTTCATCCCAGCCCATGTTCCCGGCGGAGAAGCCGCCCGGCCATTCCGGGCCCGGCTCATAGGTCATCCGCGCCGGCGCCATGACCTGGCCGTCCGGCCAATAGTAATGACAGGCGACCGGCACGGTGACGGACCGGCCGAGCGGCGCATGCGTGAATTCGATCTCGACGCCGATGCGCCGGGCCTCCGCGGCGCTGAAACTGTCCGTGTACTGCCGCTCCGCCCTGGGCGGCAGCTCGGCCGCGAGCGGGAAGAACCGGAGCTCCGCGACGCGGATGTCGGTGTCCGCGACATCGGGCGGATTCTGCACCACCGTGAACAGTGCCTGGCCGAGCGATTGGCCGGCGATCGCGCAGTCGACCGCATAGAACCCGGGTATCCAGTCTTCCTCCGCCGCGACGCCCCAGAGCAAGTTGGCGCTGTTCGAATGCGTCTCGCCGGCGAAGAGCTGAAAGGTCATGGCGCGGCCCGGCGCCGAGCGGCTGCCATCCGGTCGCAACAGCGAACAGTCGACGGCGAGCAGCGAAGTTTCGTCGGGCTTCGCATACGCAGCGCCGATCTCGAGCCCGATCATGCGCGTGCGGGTCGCGTCGAAATGGGTCGCATAGATGCGCCGGCCGAAGGACAGCACGTCCGTGTCGGCCTGCTCGAACACACGCATCGTGACCTGCGTGATGGGCGGTGCCTGCGCAGCCGATGCCGGCGGCAGAAGGAGGACCGACAATGTCAGGCCGGCGCGGAGTGGCGAATTCACCGGCGACATGTTACTCCTGCGCCGAGGGGAGGCGCGCCATGGCAGAGATCGATCGCAGCCTGATGGGAATCCTGATCGTCGCCGTTGCGGCGGTCGCGATCATGTTCTTCGTTGATCCGATCCCGCAGGATCCCGGCTATCACGCATTCGTCGATGGGCGAACCCTCGCCGGCATTCCGAATGCCTGGAATGTGCTGACGAACCTGCCGTTCCTGTTCGCGGGGATCTGGGGCTTCGCGCGTACCGGCCGCATCGTCGCGCCGGAGCTCCGCACGCAGTACCTCGTGCTGTGCGGGGGCATCGCGCTCGTGGCCTTCGGTTCCGCGTACTACCACTACCAGCCGTCGACATCCGCGCTCGTGTGGGACCGGCTGCCGATGACCATCGCCTTCATGGCGCTCTTTTCCGCAGTGATTGGTGACCGATTCTCCTGGATCGTCGGCCGGGCGCTCCTGTGGCCGCTCGTCGCGCTCGGCATCGGCAGCATCGCGTGGTGGATACGGACCGAGAGCGCGGGCGCCGGCGACCTGCGCCCCTATGCGCTGGTGCAGTTCCTGCCGATGCTGCTCCTGCCGCTCGCGCTGTGGCTGCGACCGCACCGCTGGCTGCGCGCGGGATGGCTGTGGGCGGGGCTCGGCGCCTATGCTGCCGCGAAGCTGGCGGAGTATTTCGATTCGGCGATCTTCGCGGCGGGTGGCCTGGTCAGCGGCCACAGCCTGAAGCACCTGCTGGCCGCGATCGCGAGCTTCTGGGTGATCGCCGCATTTCACACGGTGCCGGGGGGGGGG
>JANNHT010000091.1:0-1926 GCA_031404555.1 Gammaproteobacteria bacterium | reverse complement strand
GGGGCGCTCGACGTGGCGCGACTGCATGCGCTGGAGGCCGGGATCGCGGTGGACTACCGCCTGGTGCCGGCCGAGACGCTCGCCGAAACTGAATCCGGTGCCTACGACCTCGTGACCTGCCTTGAGATGCTCGAGCATGTGCCGGAGCCCGCGTCGGTCGTGGCGGCAGTCGCCAGGCTCGTGCGCCCCGGCGGTGATGTCATCTGTTCGACGATCAACCGCAATCCAAAGTCCTTTGCCCTCGCGATTGTCGGCGCCGAATACCTGCTGCGCCTGCTGCCCATGGGCACGCATCAGTACGCCCGGCTGATCCGCCCGTCGGAACTCGCTCGCTGGGCCAGGGATTCGGGTCTCGAGCTCGTGGGTCTCGCGGGACTCGATTACAACCCGGCCACGCGCCAGGCCCGGATCAGCGCGGACACGTCGGTCAACTATCTCGCGCATTTCCGGCGCCCAGCAGCCAACGCATGAATGGCGGCCGCGGCCTGCGCGCCGTGTTGCTGGATCTCGACGGCACGCTGCTGGACACCGCGCCCGACATGGCGCATGCGCTCAACCAGCTGCGCATCGCGGAGGGTTTGCCGGAACTGCCCTTTGAGCAGATCCGGCCGCACGTCTCGCATGGCGCACTGCGCCTGATCCGTCTCGGCTTCGGCGAACCGGAACCCGCGCGGTTCGAGTCCCTGCGTGGCCGCTTCCTCGATCTCTACCGGAACGGGATCGCGGTCCGTACCCGCGTATTCGACGGATTCGACGAGGTGCTCGCCGCGATCGAGGACGCGGGACTGCGCTGGGGCATCGTCACCAACAAGCCCGGCTGGCTGACCGTGCCATTGCTCGAGGCGCTAGGCCTGGACCGGCGCAGCGCCTGCGTCATCAGCGGCGACACCCTGCCCGAGCGCAAGCCACACCCGATGCAGCTCCTGCACGCCGCAGCCCTGCTCGGACTCGAGCCCCGCCAGTGCGCTTACCTGGGCGATGCGGAGCGCGACGTGCAGGCCGCCCGTAACGCGGCATGATTCCCCTCGCGGCCGGATTCGGCTATCTCGCCGACGGCGAGGATCCCGCGGCCTGGCAGCCGGACGCCGTGCTCGGCAAGCCCGGTGAACTGCTCGAGTGGCTCGGCATCTGACGGGGACCATGGACACGACCACGCTATTGCTGCTCTCGCTCGGCGTCGTGCTGGCTCTCGGCGCGGGCTGGTGGCTGGGCCGGCGGCGCGGCGCCACGATCGAGTCGGAGCGCAAGATCGCTCTCGAGCGCGCCATGGAGCAGCTCGACCGCCGCTTCGACGACCTCGCGGGCCGGCAGCTGCGCGAGAATATCGAGAACTTCCTGCGCCTCGCGAAGGAAAACCTGGGCGGCCACCAGCTTCAGGCCCAGAGCTCACTCAAGGAACGCGAGCAGGCGATCGAATCGCTGATCAAGCCGATCCAGGAATCGCTGGCGCGCACCTCCGAGGCGCTGCGCGAGATCGAGGTTGACCGGCAACGTGATTTCGGCAGCCTGCGCCAGCACCTGACCGACATGCGCGAATCCCACACCAACCTGCAGAAAGAAACCCGCAATCTCGTGCAGGCGCTCAGCAAGCCGCAGGTGCGCGGCCAGTGGGGCGAGATCGCGCTGCGCCGACTGGTGGAACTCGCCGGCATGACCGCGCATGTCGATTTCGAGGAGCAGGTTCATGTCGCTGGCGAGGACGGTGCGCTCCGCCCGGACATGGTCATCAAGTTGCCGGAGGGCCGCGATGTCGTCGTGGACGTGAAGACCCCGCTCGATGCCTACCTGATGGCGGTCGAGGCATCGACTGACGAGTTGAGGACGGTGTCGCTCAAGCGTCACGCCCAGCATGTTTCCGAGCGCGTGCGGCTGTTGTCGTCCAAGAACTACTCGGCCCAGTTCGAGCGCGCGCCGCAGTTCGTCGTA
>JANNHT010000090.1:0-3122 GCA_031404555.1 Gammaproteobacteria bacterium | reverse complement strand
TGACTCTTGAAAATGCGGGTCGGCGCGAACTCGCCGAGCTTGTGACCGACCATGTTCTCGGTGACGAGCACCGGCACGTGCTGGCGGCCGTTGTGCACGGCGATCGTCAGCCCGACCATGTCCGGCAGGATCATCGAGCGGCGCGACCAGGTCTTGATCGGGCGCCGGTCGTTCTTGTCCCGCGCCACCTGCACCTTCTTCGCGAGGTGCAGGTCGACGAACGGGCCCTTCCTGAGGGAACGTGACATTTCGCTTACGCTCCTTTCTTGCGCCGGCGCACGATGAATGCGTCGGTGCGCTTGTTGTTGCGCGTCTTCTTGCCCTTGGTGTGCCAGCCCCAGGGCGAAACCGGGTGCGGGTTGCCCTGGCCGGAGCGGCCCTCGCCGCCGCCGTGCGGGTGGTCCACCGGATTCATCACGACGCCGCGCACGGTCGGGCGGATGCCGCGCCAGCGCTTGGAGCCCGCCTTGCCGAACACGCGCAGGTTGTGCTCGTCGTTGCCGATCTCGCCGATCGTGGCGCGGCACTCGATGCTGACCTTGCGGGTCTCGCCGGACTTGAGGCGGAGGATGGCGTTGCTGCCCTCGCGGCCCGAGTACGACGCGGAAGTACCCGCCGCGCGCGCGACCTGGCCGCCCTTGCCGGGCTTGAGTTCGATGTTGTGCACGATCGAGCCGACCGGGATGTGCCGGAGCGGCATCGCATTGCCGGCGCGGATCGGCGAATCGGCGCCCGACTGGAGTTCGTCGCCGACCTCGACGCTGCGCGGCGCGAGGATGTAGCGGCGCTCGCCGTCCTTGTAGAGCAGGAGCGCGATGTACGACGAGCGGTTCGGGTCGTACTCGAGGCGCTCGACCTTCGCGACGATGCCGTCCTTGTCGCGACGGAAGTCGATCAGGCGGTAGCTGTGCTTGTGGCCCGAGCCCTTGTGGCGGGTCGTGATGCGGCCGACGTTGTTGCGGCCGCCGGTCGACTTGTGTCCGGCCACGAGCGCGCGCACCGGCGCGCCCTTGTGGAGGTGCGAGCGGTCGGGACGCAGCTGGAAGCGTGTTCCCGGCGAAGTCGGCTTCAGTTTCTTGAGTGCCATGGATTAATTCCGTCTCACATCAGCTCAGGCGCGTTCCGCGCCGGACATCTCGATCTGCTGGCCTTCGGCGAGCCGCACGTAGGCCTTCTTCCAGTCCGAGCGGCGGCCCGGCGTGCGCCCGAAGCGCTTCGCCTTGCCGGCCTGGTTGATCACGTTAACCGTGGCCACCTTGACCTCGAACAGGTACTCGACCGCGGCGCGAATCTCAGGCTTCGTCGCATCGGTGCGCACGCGGAAAACGTACTGGCCGCCCTCGGTCGCGATGCGCGCGCTCTTTTCCGACACGTGCGGCGCGATCACGACGTTCGACAGGCGATCCTTGGAATAGGTGGTCATGCGAGCCTCTCTTCGAGCATCCGCAGCGCCCCGACGGTCGCGAGCACCTTCGGGTAGCGCGCGAGCGAAACCGGGTCGAGGCTGCCGACCGGCAGCACGTCCACGCCTTCGAGATTGCGCGCCGCGAGGTGCAGCTTCTCGTCGTAGGCCTCGATCAGGATCAGCACCTTCTTCAGGCCGAGCTCGGCGAGCTTGCCGACCAGCATCTTGGTCTTCGGCGCCTCGAGCTCGAGCGTCGTGGTCACGAGCAGGCGTTCCTGGCGCGCGAGTTCCGACAGCATCGAGCGGATCGCGCCGCGATACATTTTCCGATTCACTTTCTGCGCGTGGCTGCGCGGCTTCGCCGCGAACGCACGGCCGCCGCCGACCCAGATCGGGCTGCGGGTCGAGCCCGCGCGCGCCTGGCCCGTGCCTTTCTGGCGCCACGGCTTCTTGCCGCCGCCGCGCACTTCGGCTTTCGTCAGCTGCGCCTTGGTGCCCGAGCGGCCCGCGGCCGCATAGGCGGTCAGGACCTGATGCACCAGCGGCTCGTTGAATTCACGGCCGAAGGTCGCATCGCTGACATCGATTTCCGAGCCCTTGGGCCCGCCATTCACCAGCTTGAGCTTCATGCGTTGCGCCCTCGGCTCACTTCTTCACTGCGCTGACGGACTTCCGCCTGGCGCGCGCCGCGGCCTTGACCGACGGACGAATGACGACACGGCCGCCCGGCGCGCCCGGAACGGAACCGCTGATCAGCAGCAGGTTGCGCTCGAGGTCCACCTGGACGACCTTCAGGTTTTCTTCGGTGCGGTTGGCGTTGCCCATGCGGCCCGCCATGCGCTTGCCCGGAAATACGCGGCCTGGTGTCTGGCGCTGGCCGATCGAGCCCGGGGCACGGTGCACGACCGAGGCGCCGTGGCTCGCCATGCCGCCGGCGAAACCGTGGCGCTTCATCACGCCCGCGTAGCCCTTGCCGATCGTCGTCCCGGCAACGTCCACGATCTGGCCTTCCTTGAAGAGGTCCACCGTGAGCTCGGTGCCGCTCTTGAGGTCCGCGCCTTCGCCGTCGGCGAGACGGAACTCGACCAGCTTCTCGCCCGGCAGCACGCCGGGCTTCGCATAATGGGACGCGACCGGCTTGGTGAGCCGGGATGCGCGACGGGTGCCGAAAGTGACCTGGACGGCGCGATAGCCGTCGGCCTTCGAGTCCTTGACCTGCACGATGCGGTTCGGCAGGGCCTCGATGACCGTCACCGGCAGGGAATCGCCTGCTTCGGTGAATACCCGAGTCATGCCGGCCTTCCGGCCGACCAGACCTATGGTCATGATTTATATCCTTTTTTCACCGCACCGGCTGCAATTGGCCGATGCTGTCCCAACACTTACAAATCAGCCCCGCAAAAAAGCCGCCCAGTATAGCGACCCGCGGAATCAGTTCAACTTGATCTGGACGTCCACGCCCGCCGGCAACTCGAGCCGCATCAGCGCATCGACCGTCTTGTCGGTCGGGTTGATGATGTCCATCAGGCGCTTGTGGGTGCGGATTTCGTACTGGTCGCGCGCGTCCTTGTCGACGTGCGGGGACACCAGCACCGTGAAGCGCTCGATCTTCGTCGGCAGCGGCACCGGGCCGCGCACGGTCGCGCCGGTACGGCGCGCCGTCTCGACGATTTCACGCGCCGAGGTGTCGATCAGCTTGTGATCGAACGCCTTGAGG
>JANNHT010000089.1:0-14391 GCA_031404555.1 Gammaproteobacteria bacterium | reverse complement strand
CTGGGTCAGGAGCGGCGCCGTAATCATGAAGATGATCAGCAGCACGAGCATCACGTCGATGTACGGGACGACGTTGATTTCGGCCATCAACTTCCGGCGGCGTTTCGGGTTCGCCACTAGCCGCTCCGTGCAGCCGCGTGGCGCTGCAGCAGCGTCGAGAACTCGTCCATGAAGGCGTCGTAGCGCATCTCGAGGCGGTTCACCTTGTCGGCATAGCGGTTGTAGGCGACGACCGCCGGTATCGCGGCGAACAGGCCTGCGGCCGTCGCGATCAGCGCCTCCGCGATGCCGGGCGCGACCATCGCTAGCGTTGCCTGCTGCGCATTCCCGAGCCCCTGGAAGGCGCCCATGATTCCCCAGACTGTGCCGAACAGGCCGACATAGGGGCTGGTCGAGCCAATGGTCGCGAGCGTCGAGAGGCTCTGCTCGAGCCGGTCGATCTCGCGAAGCTGCGCGACCCCCATCGTGCGGCGCACTCCCTCGAGCAGCTCGGGCGCCGGCACGCCGGCCTGGCCGCGCAGGCGGGAGAATTCGCCGAAGCCCGCCTCGAAGATGCTTTCCATGCCGACGGCTGGCGCGCCGCGGGTTTCGATCGAGCGATAGAGCTTGGCGAGGTCGCCGCCGGACCAGAACACTTTCTCGAACTTGTCCGCTTCTGAGATGGCCTGCCGCAGCAGCCGGCGCTTGCGGAAGATGATGCTCCAGGATGCGAGGGAAGCGATCATCAGCAGTGCGATGATCGCCTGCACCACCAGCCCGGCCTGGAGGACGAGCTGGAGTATCGAGTGCGATTCGTTCAACGGCTTTCCTTCATGACAGCGCGGCGAGTGCATCGGGCAGCGGCCGCGGCCGCAGCCCGTCGGAATCGAGGCAGGCGGCGCGCACCGTCGCGCTCACCAGTAGCTCGCCATCGACGGCGCCGAGCCGGACTTCCTGGCGCATCGTGATCGACGCGCCGCGCCGCTCTTCCACCG
Organism: Gammaproteobacteria bacterium; assembly: GCA_031404555.1. Classification (GTDB taxonomy): domain Bacteria; phylum Pseudomonadota; class Gammaproteobacteria; order Steroidobacterales; family Steroidobacteraceae; genus SCUD01. The sequence goes on along the minus strand of JANNHT010000089.1, from coordinate 13,417 downwards.
CGACCGTCACGATCAGTTCGTCGCCGTAGCGCGCCGGCCGATGGTAGCGGATGTGCGCTTCGACCACCGCGAACTGGAGCCGTTCGTCCCTGAGGAGCGCAGCCTGGTCCACGCCGAGCGCCCGCAGCCATTCAGTCCGCGCGCGTTCAAGGAAGCGCAGGTAGTTCGCGTAGTAGACGATGCCGCCGGCATCCGTGTCTTCCCAGTAAACCCGGACCGGGAACGAGAAGATTCCCATCGGACGCGGCTCAGGCGCGAAACAGCGGCAGGTTGCCCGCCGCCGGGTTCACCGGTGGCTCGCGCCCGAAGTGCTGCCAGGCCTGCCGGGTCGCCAGCCGTCCGCGCGCCGAACGCACCAGGAATCCCTGCTGGATCAGGTAGGGCTCGACGACATCCTCGAGCGTATCGCGCTCCTCGCCGAGCGTCGCCGCAAGGCTGTCGATGCCGACCGGCCCGCCATCGAACTTCTCGATGATGGTCAGGAGCAGGCGCCGGTCCAGCAGGTCGAAGCCCTCGCGGTCCACTTCCAGCATGTCGAGCGCACTCGCCGCGACGCCGCCGTCGATGCGGCCCGCCGCGCGCACCTCGGCGTAATCGCGCACGCGGCGCAGCAGCCGATTCGCGATGCGCGGCGTGCCGCGCGAGCGTTCCGCGAGGCCGATCGCGCCCGCCTCGTCGATCTCGAGGTTGAAGATGCCGGCGGTGCGCACGATGATCTGCTGGATCTCTTCCTGCGCGTAGTAGTCGAGCCGCTGCACGATGCCGATGCGGTCACGGAGCGGCGAGGTCAGCAGGCCCGCGCGGGTCGTCGCGCCGATCAGCGTGAAGGGCGGCAGGTCGAGCCTGATCGAGCGCGCCGCCGGACCCTCTCCGATCATGATGTCGAGCTTGCAGTCCTCCATCGCCGGGTAGAGGATTTCCTCGACGACGGGACTCAGCCGGTGGATTTCGTCCACGAACAGCACGTCCCGCGGCTGGAGATTGGTCAGGATCGCAGCGAGATCACCCGGCCGTTCCAGCACCGGGCCGGAAGTCTGGCGAAGCCCGACTCCCAGTTCGTGCGCGACAATGTGCGCGAGCGTCGTCTTGCCGAGGCCGGGCGGGCCGAAGATCAGCACGTGGTCGAGCGCTTCGCCGCGTCGCCGGGCTGCCTCGACGAAGATGTTCATCTGCTGCTTGACCGCGGCCTGGCCGATGTACTCGTCGAGGCTCTTCGGTCGCACGCTGCGGGCGAGATCCTCGTCCTCGCGCGTCGCAGCTGCGGTCGTGACCCGATCCTGCTCAATCATCGGGCGATCCTACCTCGCCGCTGCCTGAAGCGCGCGCCGGATCAGCTCTTCCGTGCCGATGCCTTCCGGGTCGACGCTCTTGAGGAGTCGCGTCACTTCGGCGGGGCGATAGCCGAGCGCGACGAGCGCGGCGAAGGCTTCCGCCTGCGGGCCGGGTACGGCGCCCACGCGCGTCGAGGTCGAGGGCAGCTGGCCGAGCGCCTGGATGCGATCCCGCATCTCGATCAGCAGGCGCTCGGCCGTCTTGCGACCGATACCCGGGATCCGGGTCAGCGCATCGACGTCCTGCGCCTCGACGCAGAGCAGGAAGGATTCGACATCCATTCCGGACAGCAGCGCGAGCCCGATCTTCGGGCCGATGCCGGTGACGCGCAGCAGGTCCCGGAACAGGCGCCGCTCGTCCTCTGTCGCGAAACCATAAAGAAGGTGCGCGTCGTCCCGGACGACGAGGTGGGTGTGGAGCAGGATCTCGCTGCCGACCTCGGGCAGGCGATAGAACGTGGACATCGGCGCCTCGAGTTCGTAGCCGACGCCGCCGACCTCGACGATGAGCGCCGGCGGCGCCTTGCGGACCAGCCGGCCGCGCAGGTGTCCGATCACCGGCGCGCCCCGCGATGATGGGCGTGGCAGATCGCGATGGCGAGCGCGTCCGCGGCATCCGATGCCACGCGACCCTGCAAGGCGAGCAGCGTCTTGATCATGTGCTGCACCTGGACCTTTTCCGCCGCACCGGTACCGGTGACCGTCTGCTTGACGGCGCGGGGAGCGTACTCGAAAACCGGCGTGCCAGTCTGGCAGGCGCCGCAGATCGCGGCGCCGCGGGCCTGTCCGAGTTTCAGCGCGCTGTCGGGATTCCGGTGCATGAAGACCCGCTCGATGGCCACCTCGCCCGGGGCGTAGGTCTCGACGATCTCGGAGACGTGGCGCTGGATCTGCACCAGCCGCCCGGGCATAGAACCACTGCCGACCCGGATGCAGCCGCTCGCGACGTAGTGCAAGCGCCCTTTGCCGGCATCCACGACACCGTAGCCTGTGACCCTCGAACCGGGGTCGAGGCCGAGGATTCGCACCATGGGAGTTATGATAACGGCTCGCCATGAAGACGACGACCTCAGGAGCGTCCGCCGGTGCGGCCGTGCTGGTCGAATTACGCGCGATGCTCGCGGGCATCGCGGCGGACGGGCCTGCCTGGCAGACCGCGATGCAGCAGGGCGAGGACACGGCCGGGATCGTTGCAGCGCTCGACGCCGAGCGGGAGATCATCGCGGGCGCCCTGCTCCAGCCGCTGCTCGCCCAGGGCCTCTTGACTCCAGCTTCGGCAACACAGGCATTCGGCGCGCCGGTCGCGGCATTCGCGTCGGAACTCGGACGGCTCGGAGAGTTTCGTGCGGGCGGTCGGTGGTCGCCGGACAGTGCGCTCTCTGACGCACAGGCGGATGCGCTGCGACGCATGCTGCTCGCCGTCGTCACCGATCCGCGCCTCGTGCTGGTGCGCCTCGCAGACCAGCTCCGCCAGATGCGCGGCGTTCGCGACCTGCCCGAAGCCGAGCGGCTGCACCTTGCGCTCGAGACGCGCGAGATCTACGCGCCCCTCGCCAACCGGCTCGGCATCTGGCAGCTGAAATGGGAGCTCGAGGACCTGGCGTTCCGCTACCTCGAGCCCACCGAGTACCGGCGCATTGCCGGCTGGCTCAACGAATCGCGCGTGGATCGCGAAAACTACATCGCGAACGCGATCGCGGAGATCCAGGGCGAGCTCGCGCGCGCCGGCGTCGAGGCGGAAGTCGTCGGCCGGCCGAAGCACATTTTCAGCATCTGGCGGAAGATGCACCGCAAGAACCTGGCCTTCGACCAGGTGTTCGACGTCCGCGCCGTGCGCATCGTCGCGGCCTCGGTTGCCGACTGCTACGCCGCGCTCGGTGTCGTGCACGGGCGCTGGCACTACATCCCGGGCGAGTTCGACGACTACATCGCGACGCCGAAGGACAACCTGTACCGCTCGCTGCACACGGCGGTGATCGGGCCCTCCGCCGTGCCGCTCGAGATCCAGATCCGCACCCGCGAGATGCACGACCATGCCGAACTCGGCGTGGCCGCGCACTGGCGCTACAAGGAAGGCGCTGCCCGCGATGCCGCCTATGACCGCAAGATCGAGTGGTTGCGGGAACTTCTGGCCCCGGTCGCCGAAGCCGAGAGCGACAGCGACTTCCTGAGCCGCGTCCGCGCTGATCTGTTTGATGATCGCGTCTATGCGCTGACGCCGAAGGGCCAGGTCATCGACCTGCCGAGCGGCGCGACGCCGATCGACTTCGCCTATCACGTGCACACCGATCTCGGTCATCGCTGCCGCGGTGCGCGGGTGAACGGCCGCATCGTGCCGCTCGATCACCGGCTCGCGAACGGCGAGGTCGTCGAGATCATCGGCGGCAAGCAGGCGCGGCCGAGCCGCGACTGGCTGATCGAGCGCGAGGGCTTTCTCGCCTCGCCCCGCAGCCGCGCCAAGGTCCGCGCCTGGTTCAAGAAGCAGGACGCCGGGCAGAATCGCCAGGAGGGCCGGGACCTGTTCGAGCGCGAACTCTCGCGGCAGGGCGCGAGCCAGGCGATTGTCTCGGACCTCATCGGCGAGTTCGGCGTGACCGGCGCAGACGCCTTCTATCTCGCGATCGGTTCGGGCGACCTCTCGGTCGCGCAGATCTCCGCGGCGATCCAGCGCCGCATGCGAAGCGCTGCCGGGCCTAAACCTGAACTGCCGCCGATCGGGCCGCTGCGTCCGCAGCCCGGCGCTTCGGTCGAGATCGCAGGCGTCGGCGGCCTGCTCTCCTCCCATGCGCGCTGCTGCAACCCGGTGCCGCCCGAACCGATCACCGGCTACGTGACGGTCGGGCGCGGCGTGACGCTGCACCGGAGCAATTGCCGGAACCTAGCGCGGCTCGCGGCGCGCGCGCCCGAGCGGCTGTTGCAGGTGGATTGGGGCAAGGCCGCGGGCAGGCGCTTTCCGGTCGACATCGTGCTGCATGCGATGGACCGGCGCGGACTGCTGCGCGACGTGACGACCCTCGTCGCTGAGGAGAAGATCAACATCGAGCGGCTGACGTCCCGCGGTGACGATGCCCAGGGCAGCGCCGACCTGCTGCTGCGGATCGCCGTCACGGGGCTCGACGAGCTGTCGCGCCTGCTCGCGCGGCTCTCGGCGCTGCCCGGCGTCATCAGCGCCCGCCGCCGCATCTAAAAGGGGACGCATCCCTTTGCATGTCGCGCCGAACGCAAAGGGGACGCACCCGCTTCCAAAGGGATGCGTCCCCTTTTAGATGCGTCCCTAGCGGTTCGGGATGTCGATGGCGCGCTTGTCGGCGGCGAGCGCGGCTTCGTGGACGGCCTCGGACAGGGTCGGGTGCGCGTGGATGGTCCGCTGCAAGTCTTCGCTGCTCGCCGAGTACTCCATCGCGAGCACGGCCTCCGCGATCAGCTCGCCCGCCATCGGCCCGATGATGTGGATGCCGAGGATTTCGTCGGTGGCGGCGTCGGCGACCACCTTGCAGAAACCCGCGCCCGCTTCCATCGCCTTCGCGCGTCCGCTCGCGGCGAACGGAAAGCTGCCGATCTTGGTGCTGCGTCCGGCGGCTTTCGCCTGCTCCTCGGACTGTCCGACCCAGGCGATCTCGGGTGCCGTATAGATGACGGACGGAATGACCTTGTAGTTCACGTGACCGTACAGGCCGGCGATCCGGTCGGCGACCGAGACGCCCTCCTCCTTGCCCTTGTGCGCGAGCATCGGCCCACGCACGCAGTCACCGACCGCCCAGACATCCGCAGCGCCGGTCTTGCAGTGATCATCGACCTGGATGAAGCCGCGATCGTCGAGCACGACACTGGTTCCCTCGCCGAGCAGGTCCTTGGTGAACGGCCGCCGGCCGATGGCGACGATCAGGCGGTCGACCACCAGCGACTGCGCGCCCTTCTCATCCGTGTAGCCGACGTGCACGCCGTCCGGCTTCACCGTCGCGGAACTCACCTTCGCACCGAGCCGGATGTCGAGCCCCTGCTTCTTGAAGTGGCGCGCGGCCTCCTTCGAGAGGGCGCCGTCCGCCATCGGCAGGAACTGTTCGAGCGCCTCGAGGACGACCGTCTCGGCCCCGAGGCGACGCCAGACGCTGCCGAGCTCGAGGCCGATGACGCCCGCGCCGATCACGCAGAGGCGCTTCGGCACCTCGGCGAATTCGAGCGCGCCCCAGGAATCGACGATGCGCTCGCCGTCGAAGGCGACACCGCGCAGCGGCATCGGCTCGGAGCCCGACGCCAGGATCACGTGCTTCGCCGAAAGCGTGCGCTTCGCGCCGTCATGGCCAGTGAACTCGACCTTGCGCCCCGGCAGCAGCTTGCCGTGGCCGGTGAGCGCCGTCGCGCCTGCGCTCTTCAGGAGCGACAGGATGCCCTGGGTCATTCCCTTCACGATTGCGCCCTTGCGCTTCTGCATCGCGGCAACATCGAAGCTGATGCCCTGGAGTTTCACCCCGTGCACTGCGAACTCGTGCTGGGCGCGGTGGTAGAGCTCGGAGGACTCGAGCAGCGCCTTCGACGGGATGCAGCCCGCATTCAGGCAGGTGCCGCCGAAGGCGGAACTGCCGTCGCGGTTCTTCCACTCGTCGATGCAGGCGACCGAGAGCTTGTTCTGCGCCGCGCGGATGGCCGCGGGATAGCCGGCGGGCCCGCCGCCGATGACGATCACGTCGTAACTGTCGCTCATGATTCCTCGCTCAAACCTGGAGCAGCAGGCGCGCCGGATCCTCGAGCGCCTCCTTGACTGCAACCAGGAACTGGACGGCTTCGCGGCCGTCGATGATCCGGTGATCGTAGGTCAGCGCGACGTACATCATCGGCCGCACAACGACCTGCTCTCCGACTGCGATCGGGCGCTGCTGGATCTTGTGCATGCCGAGGATCGCACTCTGCGGCGCATTGACGATCGGGGTCGACAGCAGCGACCCGAACACGCCGCCGTTCGTGATCGAGAACGTGCCTCCGGTCAGCTCCTCGAGCGTAATGCTGCCGCTGCGCGCCCGCTCGGCGAAGCCGGTCACGGCTTTCTCGATTTCCGCGAACCCCATGCGGTCCGCATCGCGCAGCACCGGCACCACCAGGCCGCGGTCTGTCGAGACGGCGACCCCGACGTCGAAGTACTCGTGATAGACGATCTCGTTGCCCTCGACTGAGGCGTTGATCACCGGGAAGCGGTGCAGCGCCTCGACGCAGGCCTTGACGAAGAAGGACATGAAGCCGAGGCGCACCCCGTGGCGCTTCTCGAAATCTTCCTTGTAGCGGCTGCGCATTCCCATCAGCGCCTGCATGTCGACCTCGTTGAAGGTCGTGAGCAGGGCCTGGGTCGTCTGCGCCTCGACGAGTCGCTCCGCGATGCGCGCGCGCAGGCGGGACATCGGGACACGCTGGTCATGGCGGGACGAGCCCGCCACACGCGCCGGCGCGCCGGACTCGAGGTGCTGCGCGACATCGCTCTTGCTGATCCGCCCGTCGCGGCCGCTGCCCGCGATGTCCGCCGGCGCGAGGCGATTCTCTTCGACCAGGCGGCGCGCCGCCGGTGACAGCTTGCCGCCGGATTCCTCTTTCGGCGCCGCCGCAGCCGGTTCAGCCTTCTTCGCGGCCGGCGCAGCTCTCGGCTCCGCCGGCTTCTTCGATTCCGCCTTCGGCACGGACCTGGCTGCCGCTGCTCCGGCCTGCTCCTCGATCACGGCGAGCAGCTCGCCGCTCGTGACCGTCGCGCCGGCCTTCGCTTCGATCGAGCGGACCACGCCCGCGGCCGGCGCCGGCAACTCGAGCACGACCTTGTCGGTCTCGAGATCGGCCAGGTTCTCGTCACGCGCGACGCTGTCGCCCACCTGCTTGTGCCAGATCACGAGCGTCGCGTCGGCGACGGATTCCGGCAACTGCGGCACACGCACTTCGATGGTCATGAACGCTTCCTGGTGGATGCGACGGTCAGACGATGCGTCGCACGATGGGAGTCCTCGGACCGCGCAGCATGCAGCGCCGACGCGACCAGCGCATCCTGCTCGCGCTGGTGCAGCGCGGGGATGCCGGTCGCCGGTGCCGCGGCGCCTTCGCGGCCGGCGTAGAGCAAGTGATGGCCGTCGCCGAGCGCGGCCTGGAGGCGATGCCGGATCTGGTACCAGGCGCCCTGGTTCTGCGGCTCCTCCTGGCACCAAACGATGTCCTTCGCCTGCGCGTAGCGGTCGACGATCGCCTGATATTCCTCGGCCGGGAACGGGTAGAGCTGCTCGACGCGCACCAGTGCGACGTCATTCGCCGCAACGGCGAACTGCCGTTCCTTCCGGTCGTAGAAGACCTTGCCGCTGCACAGCACGACGCGGCGCACGGGGTCGGGCGCCGGCGCCGCGGGATCGTCGATCACGGTGCAGAATTCCCCGGACGACAGTTCCGCCATCGTGGAGCTGGACTGCTTGTGGCGCAGCAGGCTCTTCGGCGTCATGACGATGAGTGGCTTGCGCAGCGCCCGCAGCATCTGGCGGCGCAGCAGGTGGAACATCTGCGCCGGTGTCGACGGTACGCATACCTGCCCGTTCAGTTCCGCCGACAGCTGCAGGAAGCGTTCGAGGCGCGCAGAGCTGTGCTCCGGGCCCTGGCCCTCGTAGCCGTGGGGCAGGAACAGCGTGATGCCCGAGACGCGCCCCCACTTGGCCTCGCCCGAGGAGATGAACTGGTCGATGATGACTTGCGCGCCGTTGACGAAATCGCCGAACTGCCCTTCCCAGATCACGAGCGCGCCGGGATCGGTCGTCGAATAGCCGTACTCGAATCCGAGCACCGCTTCCTCCGAGAGCGTCGAGTCGATGACGCGGAACCGCGCCCGGCCCTCGGCGACGCGCTCGAGCGGGACGAGCGTCTGGCCGCTCGCCTGGTCGTGCAGCACCGCATGCCGATGGAAGAAGGTGCCGCGCGCCGAGTCCTGCCCGGTGAGCCGCACGTCGAAGCCGTCGGTCAGCAGCGTCGCATAGGCCATGGTCTCAGCTGCGCCCCAGTCGAGCGGCAGCTCGTCCGCATACATGCGCCGGCGGTCCTCGACGATGCGCGCGACCCGCGGGTGCAGCGTGAAGTCGGCGGGCAGCTTCGTCAGTTCTTTCGCGAGCGTTGCGAGCCGCTTCGATGGCACGGAGGTGTCCGGTTGTTCCGACCAGTCACCTCCCAGGTAGCGGCTCCAGTCCACGGTGTGGCGGTTGCCGGTCGTGCCCGCGAAGGCCCGCGCCTGTGGACGGCCCTCGTCGAGGCCGCTCCGGTAATCCTCTGCCATCTCGGCGGCCTGGCCTTCCGCCAGCAGCCCTTCATGCTCGAGCCGTTCGCCGTAGATCTGGCGCGCCGTCGGGTGCTTACGGATCGCCTGGTACATCAGCGGCTGCGTTGCCGCCGGCTCGTCGGCCTCGTTGTGGCCGTGGCGGCGGTAGCAGACGAGATCGATCACGACGTCCTTGTGGAACTTCATCCGGTACTCGAGCGCGAGCCGCGCGACGAAGACCACGGCCTCCGGGTCATCCGCATTCACGTGGAAGATCGGCGCCTCGATCATCTTGGCGACGTCGCTGCAATAGAGCGTCGAGCGCGCATCGCGCGGCTCGCTGGTCGTGAAGCCGACCTGGTTGTTGATGACGATATGCAGCGTGCCGCCAGTCGAGAAGCCGCGTGCCTGCGACAGTTGCAGCGTTTCCATCACCACGCCCTGCCCGGCGAACGCGGCATCGCCGTGGATCAGCAGCGGCACCACGGTCGCACCCGCGCTGTCGCCGCGCTGTTCCTGGCGTGCGCGCACGGATCCCTCGACCACGGCGTTCACGACTTCGAGATGGGACGGGTTGAACGCGAGCACGACGTGCACGTTGCCACCCGCGGTCTTGAGGTCCGCCGAGAATCCCTTGTGGTACTTGACGTCGCCGGAGCCCTTGAGCCCGTCGAGGTCCACCTTGCCCTCGAACTCGGAGAACAGCATGGACGGCGACTTGCCGAGCACGTTGACGAGGACGTTGAGGCGGCCGCGATGCGCCATGCCGATCACGACTTCCTCGACGCCGCCCGCGCCGCAGCGCTGCACGATGTCGTCGAGCAGCGGGATCAGCGCGTCGCCGCCTTCCAGCGAAAAGCGCTTCTGGCCGACGTAGCGCGTGTGCAGATAGCGCTCGAGGCCTTCCGCCGCGGTCAGCTGCCACAGCAGGTTCAGGCGCTCATCCTTGCTGAAGCGGTAGTGCAGGCGCCCATCCTGGAATCGGTCCTGGAGCCAGAGGCGTTCGTCGCCGGTGGACACGTGGGCAAACTCGACGCCGATGCGGCCGGTGTAGATGTGCCGGAGCTGCTTCAGGATCTCGCCGAGCGGCATCTGCTTTTCCACGCCAGCCGTCCGGCTGCCGGTGTGGAACTCGGTCTTCATGTCAGCTTCGGCCAGCCCGAGGGTGGACGGTTCGAGCACCCGCGGCGTCGGCCGTGGCATCAGGCCGAGCGGGTCGATATCGGCGATGAGGTGGCCGCGATGCGCGAAGAACTGGATCAGCCGCGAGACGGCGGACTGTTTCTCGCCATCAACCGCGGTTGCAGATGCAGGCGCCGGGCTCGTTCCGGGCAGCGGTCGCGCTACGCGCCGGGCCGCGCCATCGGCGTCCGCGCCGCCGAGCGACTCGAAAAAAGCCCGCCATTCCGGCGGCAGTTCGTCGGGATTGCGCTGATAGCGTTCGAACTGCGCTTCGAGAAACGGCGCCTGGGCGCTCGAGAACGGGCTCGACTGGACCAACTCGCGCAGGGAACGGCTCATGGCCAGCACGATTATACCGGACCACTCCGGTCCAGAAAGGAAAGCGTTTCAGCGGCTTACGCGCGGAACCTGGCGCCCCGGGCCGGAGTTGAACCGACGACCTCTCGCTTAGGAGGCAAGCGCTCTATCCACTGAGCTACCGGGGCGGACGCGCGGGAATGTTACCCGAGGAGCGGCCCGCTGAGACCGCTCCCGGGTACATCCCGCAGCATGAAACCCCGACTGGGGCTCAGGCGGCCTTGGCAGGCTCGACCGGCTTCGCCATCGCGGATTCGACCGCGGTGCTCGCCCGCTCGACCTGGGCGGCGGCGGTCGCCACCATCTGGTCGGCCGCGCGCTCGACCGAGCGGGTCGCTTCGCGCACCTTCTCGGCGGAATCCTTGATCGCCGCCTGGGCCTTGGCCTGCACAACCTTGGCCGAGCTTCGAGTTGCGGTCGCGGCATCGCGCGCGATCCCGCGTGCGACCGTGCCGGCCTTACTCGCTGCGACATCTCGTGCGACCTGGGTGACGACCGTGCGTACGGTTGTCGGCTTGCGCGCGGCTGGCCGCTTGCGCGCGGCCTTGCTCTTCCGCGCGACGCGCTTCGTGCGTTTCGCAATCGTCCGCTTGGCGGCTGAGCGCTTCGCCGGCTTGCGCTTGGCGGCGGCACGGCGCTTGGCGCGCACCGGGCGGCGCGCGGCCTTTCTCGACTTCTTCCTGGCTGCCATCTTGGCTTTTCTCCGAATGATTCTGACAAAAATGACCAAAACCGCGGGAGCGCGACTTTCCAGTTCACGCTAGGCCGCGATCAGTCGGCTGTCAATCGGAGAAAGCAGTCAATCGGAGACAAAAAATGGTGGAGCGGAAGGGGATCGAACCCTCGACCTCTGCATTGCGAACGCAGCGCTCTCCCAACTGAGCTACCGCCCCACGAACGAGGGGGCGGATTGTAAAGACCCCTTGAGGGGCCAGCAAGCAAACCGGCTCCGCGAGACGCCCCGGCGGGCTTGGTGTACCGTTTCCGGCTCATGAGGATCCGCGACGCAACCCTGTCCGACCTCGATTTCATCGCCGAAGCCAATACGGCGCTCGCGACCGAATCCGAAGGCCAGACCCTCGATCCCGCGCTGCTGCGCCCGGGCATCCGGGCCGTTCTCGACGACCCCACCCACGGGCGCTACTACATCGCCGAGATCGACGGCCGCCCGGCCGGGCAATTGCTGACCACCTTCGAGTGGAGCGACTGGCGAAATGGCCAGTTCCTGTGGATCCAGTCCGTGTATGTGTTGCCGGTGCACCGCGGCGCCGGCGTGTTCCGGGCGCTCTACCTGCACCTGACGGAGATCGCCCGCGCCGACCCGCGGATCTGCGGCATCCGGCTCTACGTGGACCGGGGCAATGATCGCGCGCTCGCCGTGTACTCCCGGCTCGGCATGCACCGGTCTAACTACGGCGTCATGGAAACGATCTACCGTGGCCCGGAATCGCACGGATGAGGATGTGAACCATGCTGTCGATCGGTGAAGCCGCGCCGGACTTCGAATTGCAGGACCAGGACGGCAAGCGCCAGCGCCTGGTGACGCTCCTGTCGGGCGGCCCACTGATCCTCTACTTCTATCCAGCCGATTTCACGCCCGGCTGCACGCGCGAAGCCTGCGACCTGCGGGACCTCCACACGCGCATCCTGGCTTCCGGCCTGTCGGTCGTCGGCATCAGCCCGCAGTCCCCGGAAAGCCACCGGCGATTCCGCGATGAGTACGGATTACCGTTCGTGCTGCTGTCGGACGAGAAGAAGTCCGCGATTCGGGACTACGACGTGGACGGCCCGCTCGGCATCGGCGTGCGCCGCGCGACCTTTCTGGTCGGCCAGGACCGGCGGATCGAAGACGCAGTCCTCGCGGATCTCCGCATCGCCAGGCACCAGGAATTCGTCAAGAACGCGATCGCGCTCAGGGAAAGTCGAAACGCGTGACGGCGGCGCGGCTCCAGCGCGGAACCGCGACCTGGTAGACGATGCCGAATTCGCTGTCGTCCATCTCGGGGACGATGTCGCCGCTCAATTCCTCGACGATCGCCGGCACCGTGTTCGAGTGACCGACGATTAGCACGCGCCCGCCGCGATACTCCTTCAAAGCGCGGTCCGCAGCGAGGGCCGGGTCGCCCGCGGGCACGACGATGACGGGGATGCCGAGGCGATTGGCGAGCGGTCGCACAGTGTCCTGGGTGCGCCGGAACTCGCTGACGATGATGCAGTCGAGCCCGAGCCCCTTCGGCGCACGACCGAACTGCTCGGCGAGAGCGGTCGCACGGGCCTCGCCGGTCGGGGACAGCGGCGGATCGTCCGGCGGCGTCAGCGCTTTCTCCGCGTGCCGCATCACGAAAATCGTCGTCGTCGAGGCGGCGCCGACCATCCAGATGGCGAGCGCGACCGCGATGACGCCCGCGAGCGCCGCGAGCCAGACCGGGGCCAGCAGTGGGCGCCGCCTCAGGCTCGCGTATTCTTTGCGCATGCGCGGGATGATACTCCGGCCATGGGTCGTGCTGCTCGCAGCCGGGGGCAGCCGCCGGTTCGGCAGCCCGAAGCTGCTCGCGCGCCGGCACGGCGAAACCCTGCTCCGCCACGCCGCGCGCGTGGCGCTCTCCTGTCGTTCGGCCGGTTGCACGGTCGTGCTCGGCGCTCACGCGACCCGCCTGGCGGCGACCGTCGCGGGGCTTCCGCTGACTGTCGTCGTGCACCGCGGCTGGCGGAGCGGCCTCGCCGGTTCGCTCCGCGCCGGAATCGCCTCGATACCGCGCACGGCGCCCGCCGCGCTCGTGCTGCTCGCTGACCAGGTCGCGATCGGCCCCGCGGATCTCGAACTCCTGATCGCCGCATGGCGCACGGCGCCCCGCTCCATTGTCGCAGCGCGCTCGAGTGCCACGCTCGGTCCGCCGGCGATCCTGCCGCGGAGCGTGTTTCCGGAACTCCGGCGCCTGCGCGGCGATGCCGGCGCAAAGAGTCTGCTCGCGGATCCGTCGCGCCGGGTCATCGAGATCGGCATCGAGGCCGCGGCCTTCGATGTCGATCGGCCGGAGGACCTGGATCGGCAGCCGATCGGTGCCGTGATATCGTGATTTCGCGGGCGCAGGAGGGCCCTTCATGACGATCCGGACACAGTATGCGGTGCATTGGCTTGCGGTCCTGCTGCTCTCCGTTGCCGGTCGCGCATCGGCCGCCGAAGCGGAAGCACCGACCGAAGAGCCTGACATCCAGGAACTGCTCGCCGGGCTGAAGGCAGACGTGGCCGCTTTCGATGCGGTCGATCCCTCGCAGCCGCAGGACT
>JANNHT010000088.1:0-5656 GCA_031404555.1 Gammaproteobacteria bacterium | reverse complement strand
CGTTAAAGCCACGCACGTGCCGTACAAGGGTGGAGGCCCCGCCTTGATCGACACCGTCGGCGGGCAAGTCCAGATGATGATAGCCCCCCTGACGAGTGCGATCGGACACACGTTCACATGGGGCTTTGACCGGACGAATTTTTCCTTGGCCATGGCTCGATATTCCTCAGGAGGCTTTCTTCAGGACCGTCTCAGCGACGTTGTTCGGCACTTCGACGTACTTTTTGAATTCCATCGTGAATGTCGCGCGACCCTGGCTCATCGAGCGCACGGTCGTCGCGTAGCCGAACATCTCCGACAACGGGACATCGGCGGTCACGACCTTGCCGGACACGGATTCATCCATGCCGGTGATCTGGCCGCGGCGGCGGTTCAGGTCGCCGATCACGTCGCCCGAGTACTCCTCCGGTGTCACGACCTCGACATTCATGATCGGCTCGAGCAGCACCGGCTTCGCCTTGGTGAAGGCTTCCTTGAACGCCATCGAACCGGCGATCTTGAACGCCATTTCGCTCGTGTCCACGTCGTGGTACGAACCGTCGGTCAGCGCGACCCTGACGTCCACGATCGGGAAGCCGGCGATCACGCCGCCGTGCAGCGCTTCCTTGATGCCCTTGTCCACCGCCGGGATGTACTCGCGCGGGATCGAGCCGCCGACGATCTCGTTGACGAACTCGTATCCCTTGCCTTCCTCGAGCGGCTCGAGGCGGATCCAGACGTGGCCGTACTGGCCGCGGCCGCCGGACTGGCGCACGAACTTGCCTTCCTGCTCGACAGACCGGCGGATGGTCTCGCGATAGGCGACCTGCGGCTTGCCGACGCTCGCCTCGACCTTGAACTCGCGCTTCATGCGGTCGACGATGATCTCGAGGTGCAGCTCGCCCATGCCAGAGATGATGGTCTGGCCGGACTCCTGGTCGGTCGACACGCGGAAGGACGGGTCTTCCTTCGCGAGGCGCTGCAGCGCGATGCCCATCTTTTCCTGGTCGGCCTTGGTCTTCGGCTCGACGGCGACCGAGATCACCGGCGCCGGAAATTCCATCTTTTCGAGCACGATCACGTCATCCGGGTCCGACAGCGTGTCGCCCGTGGTGACGTCCTTGAGGCCCACGGCCGCGCCGATGTCGCCGGCGCGGACTTCCTTGATCTCAACGCGATCGCTCGCGTGCATCTGGAGCAGGCGGCCGATGCGCTCCTTGCGCGAGCGGTTCGGCACATACACCTGGTCGCCCGAGGACAGCGTGCCCGAGTAGACGCGGAAGAAAGTCAGGTTGCCGACGAACGGGTCGTTCAGGATCTTGAACGCGAGCGCGGAGAACGGCGCGTCATCGGTCGGCGGCCGCGTGATCTCCTCGCTGTCCTCGGACTGTCCCTTGACGTCCGGCACTTCGAGCGGCGACGGCATGTAGTCAATGACCGCGTCGAGCACGGCCTGCACGCCCTTGTTCTTGAAGGCGGAGCCGCAGGTCACGATGCAGATGTCGTTCTTGATCGCGCGCGCCCGCAGGCCCTTCTTGATGTCCTCGGTCGAGAGCGTGTTCTCCTCCAGGTACTTGTGGAGGAGTTCTTCATTGCCCTCGGCGGCGGCTTCGACCAGCTTCAGGCGGTACTCATCGCACTGCGCCTGCATGTCGGCCGGGATGTCCCGGTACTCGAAACGCATGCCCTGGGTCTCGTCGTCCCACCAGATCGCCTTCATGCGGATCAGGTCGACGATGCCGGTGAAATTCTCCTCGGCGCCGATCGGGAGCTGGATCACGACCGGGTTGCCCTTCAGGCGCGTGCGGATCTGCTCCACGCAGCGCAGGAAGTTGGCGCCGGCGCGGTCCATCTTGTTGACGAACGCGACGCGGGGCACCTTGTACTTGTTCATTTGCCGCCAGACCGTCTCGGACTGGGGCTGCACGCCGGACACGGCGCAGTACACGGCGACCGCCGAGTCGAGCACGCGCAAGCTGCGCTCGACCTCGATCGTGAAGTCGACGTGTCCGGGCGTGTCGATGATGTTGATGCGGTGCTCGGGGTAGTGGTTGTCCATCCCCTTCCAGAAGCAGGTGGTCGCCGCGGCGGTGATCGTGATGCCGCGCTCCTGTTCCTGTTCCATGTAGTCCATGACGGCCGCGCCGTCATGCACTTCGCCGATCTTGTGCGACACGCCGGTATAGAAAAGCACCCGCTCGGTCGTCGTCGTCTTTCCCGCGTCAATGTGCGCAGAAATGCCGATGTTCCGATAGAGCTCGATGGGCGTGATACGGGGCATGAAAGTCTCTTACCAGCGGTAGTGCGCGAAGGCCTTGTTGGCCTCCGCCATGCGATGCGTGTCTTCGCGCTTGCGGACGGCCGTGCCGCGGTTCTCGGCGGCATCCATCAGCTCATGCGCCAGGCGGTGGGCCATGGACTTTTCGCTCCGCGCGCGCGCGGCCTCGATCAGCCAGCGCATCGCGAGCGTCTGCCGGCGCGACGGGCGAACCTCGACCGGCACCTGGTAGGTCGCGCCGCCGACGCGCCGCGACTTCACCTCGACCGCAGGCTTGACGTTTTCAAGCGCGGTCGAGAGCAGCTCGAGCGCGGCATCGCCTTCGCGGTTCGTCTTCTCGGTGATGCGCTCGATGGCGCCGTACATGATGTGCTCAGCGGCCGACTTCTTGCCGCTCGTCATGACCATGTTCATGAACTTGGCCAGCATTTCGCTCCCGAACTTCGGGTCCGGAAGGATGACGCGGGTCGGTGCAGATGTGCGACGTGACATTAATATTGCCCCTGTCCGTTATTTCTTCGGGCGCTTGGCGCCGTACTTCGAACGGCTCTGCTTGCGGTCGGTGACGCCGGCGCAGTCGAGCGTGCCGCGCACCGTGTGATAGCGGACGCCCGGCAGGTCCTTCACTCGGCCGCCGCGGATCATGACCACCGAGTGTTCCTGGAGGTTGTGGCCCTCGCCGCCGATGTAGCTCGTGACCTCGTAGCCGTTGGTCAGCCGAACACGGGCGACCTTGCGCAACGCCGAGTTCGGCTTCTTCGGCGTCGTCGTGTACACGCGCGTGCAGACCCCGCGTCGCTGCGGCGAACGCTCGAGCGCCGGCACTTTCGACTTGTACGTCGCCGCCACTCGGCCGCCACGGATCAACTGGTTCGTCGTCGACATGTCGTACCTACTTCCGGCGCCGGCTGGATTACCGGACGCATGAAACACCGGGCCGCCCAGTGGCGGCCCGGATACATCTTTGCCATTCGACCGCCACCCGATTACCGGGGTTGGCGGCCGAAAAGGCCCGCGATTGTAGAGACCGGGGCTTTGGGGCGTCAAGCCGGGCTTTGGACCCGCCCTGGGCCCGGCCCAAGGCATTGTTTTTGTTGCATAAATGCCACGCGGCCGGGCGCCGGCCTCAGACTCCGCGGCGTTCGCCACTCCAGGGATAGCGATCCACCGTCGCACCGCAGTCGCGCCAGTAGACGTAGTGTGGATTGGGGACTCGCCAATCTCCGTACAGCGCCGTCAGCCAGGCGTCGGCATTGTCCGGTTTCAGCCAGCGGCGACCGTAGAGCTCGAACTCATCGAGACCGTGGACCGGGATCTCGTTGACGAGCTCCAGCCTCGGCTTGCGGCAGTGGTAGAACCAGCGCAGCTTGTTGCCGAGCTGCGCGAACAGGAAGAACTCGTACTTCACGCCTTCGCGGCGCACGGCCCATTTCGTGATGCTGCCATCGTTGTTGACCTGAACCCGCGCCGGACTGAATCCCTGGCGGCGCAGTTCCTCGAATGCAGCGAGGAATGCGGGGAGGTCCTTCTCGTGAAATGCGAAATCCGCGTCCCGGTCCCAGGGGATCGGGCCGCCATCGCGCATGCAGCCGAGCAGCAGGCCCAGCACCATCCAGTACTTGCGGTGAAATCCGGTGCCGGCGAGCACGTCATGCAATTGGACGAGGCCGCGCGCACGGCGTTCCGGCAACGGTCCCCATCTCCATTCCGCGATGGCCTGCTTCAGCTTGCGCACGGCGCCCAAGTGTAGCCGATGCGCCGCGCGCGAGACCGGCGTGCGGGATCAGGCTCCGCTGCGACGAACAAGCGCCGTACCCGGCCGACGCCGGGTCCGGTGCCGTCCCCTATTCCGCCACGGCCTCCGCCGCCACCGGCTCCTCGCCGGCCGCTTCGGCCCCGGAATCGAGGAATCCGCGATGCACATCGTCGCCGGGCTTCTTGCGCCGCTGGGCGTGGAAGGAGAAGCCGGTGCCTGCCGGGATGAGCCGGCCGACGATGACGTTCTCCTTGAGCCCGCGCAGGTCGTCCTTGATGCCGCGCACCGCCGCGTCCGTCAGCACGCGGGTCGTTTCCTGGAACGAAGCCGCCGAGATGAACGAATCGGTCTGCAGCGAGGCCTTCGTGATGCCGAGCAGCATCGGCTCGTACCCCGCGGGCGTCTTGCCCGAAGCGACGATGCGGTCATTGAGCAGGAGCAGCCGCGCGCGCTCGAGCTGCTCGCCGCGCAGCAGCGCCGTGTCGCCGGCGTCCTTGATCTCGACCTTGCGCAGCATCTGGCGAACGATCACCTCGATGTGCTTGTCGTTGATCTTGACGCCCTGCAACCGGTACACGTCCTGAATCTCGCGCGTCAGGTAGTTCGCGAGTGCCGCGATGCCCTGGAGGCGCAGGATGTCGTGCGGGTTCGGCTCGCCTTCCGCGATCACTTCGCCGCGCTCCACGTGTTCGCCCTCGAACACGTTGAGCTGGCGCCACTTCGGGATCAGCTCCTCGTAGCGCTCGCTGCTCTCGCCGGTGATGACGAGGCGGCGCTTGCCCTTGGTCTCGCGGCCGAAGCTGACGGTGCCCGTCACTTCCGCGAGGATGGCCGGTTCCTTCGGCTTCCGGGCCTCGAACAGGTCCGCGACGCGCGGCAGGCCGCCGGTGATGTCGCGGGTCTTCGAGGATTCCTGCGGGATACGCGCGATGACGTCGCCGACGGAGACCTTCGCCCCGTCCTCGAGCGACACCAGCGCGCCCGCCGGCAGCGTGTAGACCGCCGGAATGTCGGTGTTCGCGAACGTGACTTCCTTGCCCTTGCTGTTGACGAGCTTCAGCACCGGGCGCAGGTCACGGCCCGCTGCCGCGCGCTGCTTCGGATCGAGCACTTCGACCGACGACAGGCCGGTGACTTCGTCCACCTGCGACTGCACGGTGACGCCGTCCACGAAGTCGTTGAAGCGGATGAAGCCCGCGACCTCGGTGACGACCGGATGGGTGTGCGGGTCCCAGTTCGCGACGATCTGCCCGGGCACCACGCTCTTGCCCTCGTCCGCGACGATCGTCGCGCCGTACGGGATCTTGTAGCGCTCGCGCTCGCGGCCGAACTCGTCGATCACGCCGATCTCGCCGGAACGCGAGGTCGTGACGAGGTGGCCCTTCTCGTGGCGCACCGACTTGACGTTGTGGAAGCGCAGCGTGCCCTTGCCCTTGATCTCGACCAGCGAGATCGCGGCCGCACGGGATGCGGCGCCACCGATGTGGAAGGTGCGCATCGTGAGCTGCGTGCCCGGCTCGCCGATCGACTGCGCGGCGATCACGCCGACCGCCTCGCCGATCGAGATCAGGCGGCCGCGCGCCAGGTCGCGCCCGTAGCACATCGCGCAGACGCCGTAGCGCACTTCGCAGGTGATCGGGGAA
>JANNHT010000087.1:0-3970 GCA_031404555.1 Gammaproteobacteria bacterium | reverse complement strand
AAGATTTCGTTCGAACTCGACGCCGAGTTCCGTGACGACCAGGGCAAGGGTGCGAGCCGCCGCCTGCGTCATCTCGGCAAAGTCCCGGCGATTCTCTACGGCGGAAAGCGTGATGCGAAGGCACTCGTGCTCGATCACACGCGCCTGGCGCAGATGATGGACAACGAGCGCTTCTACTCGACCATCCTCGCGCTCAAGGTCGGCAGCCAGAGCCAGGCGGCCGTGCTCAAGGACGTGCAGCGGCACCCGTACAAGAACCAGATCGTGCACATCGACTTCCAGCGCGTGCTGGAGGACGAGGCGATCCGGATGCAGATTCCGCTGCACTTCAAGGGCGGCGCCGAGGCGAAGGGCGTCAAGGAGCAGGGCGGCGTGCTCTCGCACGTGCGCAACGACGTCGAAGTCACCTGCCTGCCGAAGGACCTGCCCGAGTTCATCGAGGTGGACGTTTCCGGCCTCGAGATCAACAAGGTCTTCAAGCTGTCGGAGCTCAAGCTTCCTGCCGGTGTGGCGATCGTGGACCTGCTGGCCGGGCGCGATGCGCCGGTCGCGTCGATCCACATGCCGCGTGTCGAGGAAGAAGAGACGCCGGTCGTCGACGAGGCTGCTGCTCTGGCCGCCGCGGGCGCGCCTGCGGCTCCCGGAGCGCCGGCTGCACCGGGTGCGGCGCCTGCGGCCGCGGCCGGAGCCGCGCCTGGCGCGGCCCCCGCTGCGGATGCGAAGGCTGGTGCCAAGGCAGGCAAGGACGACAAGGGCGCCAAGAAGGGCGACGGCAAGAAGTAAGGCGCTTTGGCCGGACTTCCGCTCTCGCTCATCGTCGGTCTCGGCAATCCGGGTTCCGAACACGAGGACACGCGTCACAACGCGGGCTTCTGGTTCGTGGACGAACTGGCTCGCCGCCATGACCTGCGCCTGAAGCCGGAGCGCCGCTACATCGCGGAGGCCGGCAAGGGCACTGTCGCCGGCGTGCCGCTGTGGTTCCTGAAGCCGATGGGCTACATGAATCGCAGCGGCCAGTCGGTGCGCGCGTTCTGCGACTACCTGCAGGTGCCGGCCGAACAGGTGCTGGTCGTGCACGACGAGCTCGACCTGCCGGTCGGCGTCGCGCGCCTCAAGCGGGGCGGCGGCGCGGGCGGCCACAACGGCATGAAGGACGTCATCGCGCATCTCGGCGAGGACTTCTGGCGGTTGCGCATCGGCATCGGGCGTCCGGGCCACCGCGACCTGGTGATCGGCTACGTGCTGGAACGGCCGAGCGCGGTCGAGGAGCGGCTGATCCGGGAATTGATCGAACTGGCGGTCGCGGAATTTCCGCGGCTGGTGACGGAGGGTGCGGAGAAAATGATGAATCGACTGCATACGCGCCCCGCCGCAGACGAAGAAGCGCCGGGCTGAGCCCGCGCCATTCCCATGGGCATCCGTTGCGGCATCGTCGGGCTCCCGAACGTCGGCAAGTCGACGCTGTTCAATGCGCTGACGCGCGCCGGCATCGCGGCGGAGAATTATCCGTTCTGCACGATCGACCCGAATGTCGGCATCGTGCCGGTGCCGGACCCGCGCCTCGGCGAACTCGCCGGCATCGCGAAACCCGAGAAGATCGTGCCGACCACGGTCGAATTCGTGGACATTGCCGGCCTCGTCGCCGGCGCCTCGCAGGGCGAGGGCCTTGGCAACAAGTTCCTGGCGCACATCCGCGAAGTGGACGCGATCGCGCATGTCGTGCGTTGCTTCGACGACGCTGACATCGTTCACGTGACAGGCCGGGTCGACCCGGCCTCCGACGTCACCATCATCAACACCGAACTTGCGCTCGCGGACCTTGAGACGGTCGAGCGGGCGATGCAGCGCGCCGACAAGGCCGCCAAGGCGATGGACAAGGACGCGATCCGCTGGCGCGATTCGCTCGTGCGTATGCGCAAGCAGCTCGACGATGGCGCGCCGGTGCGTGCGATGTCGCTCGACGGCTTCGAGCGGGAGCGCCTGCGCGAGCTGTCCCTGCTGACGGCGAAGCCCGTCATGTACGTTGCGAACGTGGACGAGAAGGGCTTCAGGGACAATCCGCACCTCGACGCGCTGACGGCGCTTGCGAAGGCGGAGGGCGCCGAGGTCGTCACGGTCTGCGCGGCGATCGAGGCGGAGATATCGGAACTTGACGAGGGTGACCGCGCGGCATTCCTCGCGGACCTCGGCCTCGCGGAGGCGGGCCTCAATCGCATCATCCGCGCCGGCTACCGGCTGCTCGGGCTGCTGACCTTCTTCACCGCCGGGCCGAAGGAAGTGCGCGCCTGGACCGTGCGCTCGGGCGCGAGCGCGCCGCAGGCGGCGGGCGCCATCCACACCGATTTCGAGCGCGGATTCATCCGCGCCGAGACAATCGCGTTCCCGGACTACATCGCCGGCAAGGGCGAGGCCGGCGCGCGCGAGGCCGGGCGGCTCCGGCTCGAAGGCAAGGAATACGTCGTCCGCGAAGGCGACGTCATGCACTTCCGGTTCAATATATAATCGCGCCCCCCGGGGCACCTTCCCACCGCGTGGCTAGGTAGCTCAGCTGGTTAGAGCACGGGATTCATAACCCCGGGGTCGAGAGTTCGATTCTCTCCCTAGCCACCACCTTTTCATGGGTCCGGGCAGGTGTCCGGACCGTGTCCGGGCCCCTGTCGTGAGACGAGCCGCCGGATTGCCGCGATGGGAGGCACTGCGCACGCAGTCGCTTGCCACTAGCTTGGGACCTGCGTTCCACAAGGAGAATCGAATGACTGCGTTCCTCCGCCGGGTTGCCGCGATGGCCTGCGGCGCCGTGATGTTCGGACTGGCAGTGACGGCATCCGTCGCCCAGGACGCCCCCGCAACGCCCGCGACCGAGGACGAGCGCCTCGCCGCTTTCTTCGAGGAAGTGTTCCAGCGCAACGTCAAGGACAGCCCGATCCTGCAGTCGCAGCTCGGCATGAAGGGACCGGACTACGGCAAGTGGAACGACTTCTCGGACGCTGAGGCGAGCCGCCAGAACGACCTGACGCAGCAGGACCTCGACCGACTGCGCGGGGAGTTCAAGTACGACGCGCTGTCCGATGGCATGAAGGTCAGCTACAAGATCTTCGAGCTGCAGCAGGCGACCGGCGTCGCGAACTTCAAGTGGCGCTTCCACAACTACGCGTTCTCGACGCAGACCAACCCGACGACCGCGCTCGTCACATTCATGCAGAACATCCACGCGATCGACGACGTGTCAGATGCCGAGGCCTACATCTCGCGCCTCGAGGGCTCAAAGCCGGCCACGCAGCAGTTCATCGACGTCATGAACCTGGCGGCGTCGCGCGGCATCGTGCCGACCTCGTTCTCCTTCGACCCGGTGCTCCAGGATGGCCGCTCCGTCCTCTCGGGCACACCGTTCGACGACAGCGGCAAGGACTCGGCGATCCTCGCCGACTTCCGCGGCAAGGTCGAGAAGCTCGACGCCTCCGTCGAGGAGAAGAAACGCCTGCTCGACGCCGGCACCGCCGCCATGCGCGGGCCGATGAAGGAAGGGCTCGACGCGATGCTCGCCAACATCCAAACGCTTCGCGGCAAGTCGGTCGGGCCGCACGGCGTCTGGAAACTGCCGGACGGCGGCGATTTCTACAAGGCTCAGATCGACTTCTGGACAACCGAGCCCACGCTCGGCGCCGACGAGATCCACCGCATCGGGCTCGCGGAGGTCGCGCGCATCCGCGGCGAGATGGAAAAGATCATGCAGACGGTCGGCTTCAAGGGTGACCTGCCGGCGTTCTTCAAGCACCTGCGCACCGACCCGGCAAACTTCTTCCCGAACACGGACGAGGGCCGGGCCGCGTACCTGGCGCAGTCGAAGGCCTACATCGACTCGATCTATGCCGATGTCGGCAAGTACTTCAACGTGCTGCCGAAGGCGCCGCTCGAAGTGCGCCGCGTCGAGGAATGGCGCGAGGATACCTCGCCGATCGCCTTCTACAAC
>JANNHT010000086.1:0-4682 GCA_031404555.1 Gammaproteobacteria bacterium | reverse complement strand
GACCATGACAAGGGCAAGACCCACAGCTCCGGCAAGCTGCTGTTCCAGGCGCGCGTGATCCCGTATCGCGGCTCCTGGCTCGACTTCGAGTTCGACGCGAAGGACTGCGTGTTCGCACGCATCGACCGCCGCCGCAAGCTGCCGGTCACGATCCTGCTGCGCGCTCTCGGCTACTCGAACTCCGACATCCTGCGGATGTTCTTCGACCGCAACACCATGCACCTGACCAAGAAGGGCTTCGAGCTCGATCTCGTGCCCGAGCGCCTGCGCGGCGAGATCGCGATGTTCGAGATCAGCGCGAACGGCAAGGTCATCGTCGAGGAAGGCCGCCGCATCACCGCGCGTCACGTGCGCCTGCTCGAGGAAGCGGGCGTCCGCCGCCTGACCGTGCCGGTCGAGTACCTGGAGGGCAAGATCCTCGCCCACGACGTCGCCGATCCGCAGACGGGTGAAGTGCTCGCGAATGCGAACGACGTGCTGACGGTCGTGCTGGTCGAGAAGTTCGTTGGCGCGAACGTGCCGGAGATCGGCACGCTGTACGTGAACGACCTCGACCGCGGCCCGTACGTGTCCGATACGCTGCGCATCGACGCGTCCACGACCCGCCTCGAGGCGCTGATCGAGATCTACCGGATGATGCGTCCGGGCGAGCCGCCGACCAAGGACGCGGCCGAGAACCTGTTCCACAACCTGTTCTTCAACGGCGAGCGCTACGACCTGTCCGCGGTCGGCCGCATGAAGTTCAACCGCCGCGTCAATCGCGAGTTCCCGGCGGAACTCACGGGTGCGGCGGCCGAACGCTGGCTCGAGGAGCCGGGCATCCTGTACGACGGCCGCTATTTCTCGACCGTCGCGGACCTTCGCAAGGACGAGAATGGCCGCGCGCTCGCCGCCAAGTACGGCGCCGAGATGTCGGACGTCGTCGACGTGCTGCGCACGCTGATCGCGATCAAGAACGGCGACGGCAAGGTGGACGACATCGACCACCTCGGCAACCGGCGCGTGCGCTGCGTCGGCGAGATGGCGGAAGTCGCCTTCCGCATCGGCCTGGTGCGCGTCGAACGCGCCGTCAAGGAACGCCTGACGCTGGCCGAGAACGAGGACATCAACCCGCAGGACATGATCAACGCGAAGCCGGTCGCGGCCGCGGTGAAGGAGTTCTTCGGTTCCTCGCAGCTCTCGCAGTTCATGGACCAGAACAACCCGCTGTCCGAGATCACGCACAAGCGCCGCGTGTCGGCGCTCGGCGAGGGCGGCCTGAAGCGCGAACGCGCCGGATTCGAGGTGCGCGACGTGCACCCGACCCATTACGGCCGCGTGTGCCCGATCGAGACGCCGGAAGGCCCGAACATCGGACTGATCAACTCGCTCGCGGTCTATGCCCGCACCAACAAGTACGGCTTCCTCGAGACGCCGTACCGGCGCGTGCGCGACAAGCGCGTGGCCGGCGACGTGGACTACCTGTCCGCGATCGAGGAGAGCGAGTTCGTGATCGCGCAGGCGAATGCGCCGCTCGACGACAAGGGCCGCTTCACCGGCGACCTGGTCTCCTGCCGCTACCAGAACGAATTCACGCTGATGCCGGCGGACCGCATCCAGTACATGGACGTGTCGCCGCGCCAGATCGTCTCGGTCGCCGCCGCGCTGATCCCGTTCCTCGAGCACGACGACGCGAACCGCGCGCTGATGGGCTCGAACATGCAGCGCCAGGCGGTCCCGACGCTGCGCGCGTCCACTCCGCTCGTCGGCACCGGCATCGAACGCACGGTCGCGATCGACTCCGGCGTCGCGGTCATCGCGCGCCGCGGCGGCGCGGTCGACTCGGTCGACGCGTCCCGCATCGTGGTGCGCGTCAATGAGGGCGAGGTCACGGCCGGCGAACCGGGCGTCGACATCTACAACCTGACGAAGTACACGCGCTCGAACCAGAACACCTGCATCAACCAGGTCCCGCTGGTCCGGGTCGGCAACACGATCGCCAAGGGCGACGTGCTGGCGGACGGCCCATCGACGCACCTGGGCGAGCTCGCGCTCGGCCAGAACATGCTGGTCGCGTTCATGCCGTGGAATGGATACAACTTCGAGGACTCGATCCTGATCTCGGAACGCGTGGTCGTGGAAGACCGCTTCACGACCATCCACATCGAGGAACTGACCTGCGTCGCGCGCGACACCAAGCTCGGGCCCGAGGAAATCACCGCGGACATCCCGAACGTCGGCGACAGCGCGCTTGCCAAGCTGGATGAAGCTGGCATCGTTTTCATCGGCGCCGAGGTCAAGGCGGGCGACATCCTGGTCGGAAAGGTCACGCCGAAGGGCGAGACCCAGCTGACGCCGGAAGAGAAACTGCTCCGCGCGATCTTCGGCGAGAAGGCATCCGACGTGAAGGACACGTCGCTCCGCGTCCCGCCGGGCATGGACGGCACGGTCATCGACGTGCGCGTGTTCACGCGCGACGGCGTCGAGAAGGACAGCCGCGCGCTCGCGATCCAGAAATCCGAGATCGAAAAGGTTCGCAAGGACCTGAACGACCAGCGCCGCATCCTCGAGGACGACCTGTTCTCGCGCCTGCGCGGCGAACTCGCGGGCAAGGTCGCGAGCGGCGGGCCGAACAAGCTGAAGGCCGGCGCCGCCGTCACGGTCGAGTACCTGGACGAAGTGCCGCGCGAGGAGTGGTTCGAGATCCGCATGCGCGATGAATCGGCGAGCGAGGCCCTCGAGGCCGTGCGCCGCCGCCTCGCCGAGCAGCACAAGGCATTCGAGCGCCGCTTCGAGGGCAAGAAGGCCAAGATCACCGCAGGCGACGACCTCGCCCCGGGCGTGCTGAAGATGGTCAAGGTGTACCTGGCCGTGAAGCGCCGCGTGCAGCCGGGCGACAAGATGGCCGGCCGTCACGGCAACAAGGGCGTCGTGTCCACGATCGTCCCGGTCGAGGACATGCCGTATTTGGCGGACGGTTCACCGATCGACATCGTGCTGAATCCGCTCGGCGTGCCGTCGCGCATGAACATCGGGCAGGTCCTCGAGACCCACCTGGGCTGGGCCGCCAAAGGCCTGGGCACCAAGATCGGGCGCATGCTCGAGGCGCAGAACGCGGTCGTGGAACTGCGCAAGTTCCTCGAGCGCGTCTACAACACGACCGGCGGACAGAAGGAAGACATCTCCGGACTGTCGGACGCCGAGGTCATCGAGCTGGCGACCAACCTGACCGACGGCGTGCCGATGGCGACGCCGGTGTTCGACGGCGCGAGCGAGGCGGAGATCAAATCCCTGCTCGAGCTCGCGGACCTGCCGACCAGCGGCCAGACCGTGCTGACCGACGGCCGCACCGGCGAGGCATTCGACCGGCAGGTGACCGTCGGCTACATGTACATGCTGAAGCTGAACCACCTGGTGGACGACAAGATGCACGCCCGCTCGACGGGTCCGTACAGCCTCGTCACCCAGCAGCCGCTCGGCGGCAAGGCGCAGTTCGGCGGCCAGCGCTTCGGCGAGATGGAAGTCTGGGCGCTCGAGGCCTATGGCGCCGCGTACACGCTGCAGGAAATGCTGACCGTCAAGTCCGACGACGTGAACGGCCGCACCAAGATGTACAAGAACATCGTGGACGGCAACCACTCGATGGATGCCGGCATGCCGGAGTCCTTCAACGTGCTGGTCAAGGAAATCCGTTCGCTCGCCATCAACATCGAACTCGAGCAGGAAGGGTGATCGAATGAAAGACCTACTCAAGTTCTTCAAGCCGCAGGTCCAGGTCGAGAATTTCGACTCGATCCGCATCGCGTTGACGTCGCCGGACATGATCAAGTCCTGGTCGTTCGGCGAGGTGCGCAAGCCCGAGACCATCAACTACCGGACCTTCAAGCCGGAGCGTGATGGCCTGTTCTGCGCCAAGATCTTCGGGCCCGTGAAGGACTACGAGTGCCTCTGCGGCAAGTACAAGCGCCTGAAGCACCGCGGCGTGATCTGCGAGAAGTGCGGCGTCGAGGTCACGCAGTCGAAGGTCCGGCGCGAGCGCATGGGCCACATCGAGCTCGCGAGCCCGGTCGCGCACATCTGGTTCCTGAAGTCGCTGCCGTCCCGCATCGGCCTGATGGTCGACATGACGCTGCGCGACCTCGAGCGCGTGCTGTATTTCGAGGCTTTCGTCGTTGTCGACGCCGGCATGACGCCGCTCGAGCGCGGCCAGCTGATGTCGAACGAGATGTACCTCGAGGCGATCGAGAAGTACGGTGACGAGTTCGACGCGCGCATGGGCGCCGAAGCGATCCTCGAGCTGCTGAAGTCCATCGACCTCGCGACCGAGACCGGCAAGGTCCGCACCGAGATCGGCGGCACGACGTCCGAGACCAAGATCAAGCGCCTGACCAAGCGCCTGAAGCTGCTCGAGTCGTTCATCGAGTCCGGCAACAATCCGCAGTGGATGGTGCTGACCATGCTGCCGGTGCTGCCGCCCGACCTGCGCCCGCTGGTGCCGCTCGACGGCGGCCGGTTCGCGACCTCGGACCTCAACGTCGACCTCCTCCTCCGCGAGGTCGGCGTCGTGGCCCTCTCTCATCAGCTCGCGCACGGCCTCGATCGCATGCGCGAGACGGCGGCGGTGGAGTCCCTGGAGGCGGCGGCGGCGCGCCGCGAAGTCGCCGTAGGCGAGCCACAGCTCGGGGTCCCTCTCGAAGACGTCT
>JANNHT010000085.1:0-4733 GCA_031404555.1 Gammaproteobacteria bacterium | reverse complement strand
ATCAGGAACGCCGGCGCGAGATTGCAAAGGCCGCGGCTGGCGTATTCAACAAGCTCGGGTTCAGAGGAACGAGCTTGCGCTCGCAGACGCCGGCGTCGCCTCGCGCCGCGACTGCGAGTTCGCGATCCGCGCCGGGCGCGTCCGCGTGAACGGCCGCCTGGTGCTCGAACTGCCCTGCCTGGTCGATCCCGCGCGCGACCTGGTCGAACTGGACAGCTCGGTCGTGGACCTGCGCCGGCATGAGGACCGTTCGCGTCCCCGCCTCTACCTGATGCTCAACAAGCCGCGCGGCGTGATCTCGACCGCGCGCGATCCGGGCGGCCGGCCGAACGTGGTCGCCATGGTGCAGGCCGCGGTGCCGGCCGGCGATCGCGTCTATCCGGTCGGACGGCTGGACGCTGATTCGACGGGCCTCGTGCTCCTGACCAACGACGGCGAACTCGCACACCGGCTCGCGCACCCGAGCCGCGGCGTCGCGAAGGAATACCGCGTCGCGGTGCAGGGCGCGCTCTCGGCCGAGGCGCTCGCGCGCCTCGAGCGCGGCCTGTACCTCGCCGATACCGGCAAGCCCGAGGGCGGCGCGAAGCGCGCGCACCTCGAGCGCATCCGCGTGCTGAAGCGCATGAAGGACCGCCGGCGCGGCGACCTGTCGCTCGTCTCGGTCACGCTGCGCGAGGGACAGAACCGCGAGATCCGGCGGCTGTTCGCGCGTGTCGGCATCAAGGTGAAGAGCCTCGAGCGCACCGCACTCGGCAGCCTCAAGCTCGGGCAGCTGCCGGCCGGCCACTTCCGCGCGCTGCGGGCAGACGAGGTCCTCGCGCTGCAGCGCGCCGTGAATCTCGGCTAGGCCCGCGCGGCCCGGTACACTCTGCCGATGCGCCGACTCGCGATCGGAAGGAAGCGTGACTGACGGCAACCGCCGGATCGCCGCGTGGCTGCTGGCGGTCATCGCTTTCCTGATCGTCTACGGATCGCTCTACCCCTTCAGCTTTGCGCCGGCCGGCGGGGCCGGGACGCTGGAGCTGATCCGCACGCTCTCGTTTGCGCGCACAACGAAAAGCGACATCGCGGCGAACGTCCTCCTGTACCTGCCGCTCGGCGCCTGCCTGACCTGGCTGCTGTCGCGGCGACTCGGCGGACTGGTCGCCGCAATCGCCGCGACCGCGGCCGGCGCCCTGCTCTCGTTTGCGGTCGAGTTCGCGCAGCTCTACGAGACGCGCCGTGTCGCGAGCCTCGCGGACCTTCTCTATAACGCGATAGGGTCCTTCGGCGGCGCCTGGATCGCGCTCGCCGTCGCCGCGACCAACCAGCGGCTGCACGCGTCGCCGCTCGCCGGCTTCCTGCGCCATCCGGTCGCGACCGCGCTCCTCCTGTCCTGGGTCTGTTACCGCCTCGCTCCGTTCGCGCCGGTGCTCGATCCCGGCAAGTGGGCCGATGCTTTCCAGCCGCTCGCGGGCGACGACTGGTGGTCGCCGGGCGCGATCCTGCCGCACGCGATCGCCTGGCTCGTGCTGATGCCGATCTGCGAGCGGTTGGCGCCAGAACGGCGATTCGCGCTGGTCGGGAGCGCGATGGCGATCGTCCTCATCGGCCGCGTGCTGTTCGCCGGCACGGCGCTCGAAGCCGGCGAGATTGCGGGTATGGCCGTCGCCCTGGCGCTCTGGTATCCGCTCTCGCACCTGCCCTCGGAGCGCGCCGCGAGCCTGGTCGCGGCGGGCCTCGTCGCGCTGATCGCGGTCCGTGGCCTCGCGCCCTTCGACTTCCAGGTCGCCCAGGACCGGTTTGCATTCCTGCCGTTCGTCGAGTCGCTGGCCCAGTACCGGGCCGCGAACCTGGGTGACATGTTCCTGCGCTGCTTCCAGGACGGCGCGTTGGTCTGGCTGCTGGCGCGAAGCGGCCTCACCGTCCTTGCGGCGACCGCGCTCGGCGCCGGGCTCATTTTCTCGGTCGAACTGCTCCAGACCTGGCTGCCCGGGCATACCGCGGAGATCACCGACCCCCTGCTCGCGCTCGCCGCCGGTGGCCTGATAGCGCTTTTTGAGCGCGGACCGGGCGGCCGATGAGGGGTCCGGCGCGCCGAGTCGGGAACACGCCCGCGATCGGATGGTCTATCGTTTGAGCATGATCCAGGGACTCGCTTTGCTCCTCCTCGTAGCCGCCGCAGCCGAAGGGCCCGCGGCCGAGCCAGCTGCGCCTGTCGCTGCCCAGGCGACGACCGCAGCCCCCACGACGCCCGAAGCGTCCGCCGGCCTGCCACCACCCGATCTCCGCATGGCGGCCTATGACCAGTTCCGCGCGATGTACGACACCGCGCGCTACGAGGAGGCGCTGCCGTTCGCCGCGCGCGTGGTGGAGCTTTCGGAAAACGGCGCCGACCGCGACTACGAGCTGCCGATCGCCTACAACAACCTGGGCGCCACGCAGCTCAAGCTCAACGACTACGCCGCAGCCGAGAAGAGCTACCGGAAGTCGCTCGACCTGCTCGAGTCTTCCGGGGGCATCTCCTCGCGGCGCATGGTCGTGCCGCTCGCGGGCCTCGGTGCCGCGTATGCAGCAATCGACCAGCACCTGCTCGCGGTCGACCAGTACCAGCGCGCGCTCGCGGTCAGCCGGCGCTCGGACGGCCTGTTCAACCTGAGCCAGCTCCCGCTGATCGAGCAGTCGGCGGAGAGCCGCTACGCCATCGAGGACTTCAAGGGCGTCGAGAGCGACCGGATGTACACGCTCAAGGTGCTCGAGCAGAACTACGGCTATGCCGACCCACGCACGCTGCCGGCCGTGCTGAAGCTCGCGTCGTTCTACGAGGGGCTGCGCGAGTACATCGCCGCGCGGCTCATGTACCTGCGCGCGCACGAGATCAGCACCAAGGAGAGCGGCGGCTACGACCCGATGACGATCAAGAGCCTGATCGGCATCGCGCGCACCCACCGGATGCAGTACACGATGGATCCGGACACGCTGGAGAGCCAGCAGCCGACTCGCGACGAGATCACGGGTGAGGTGGTCGGCAAGGTCTACCGGGAATCCCGCGTGCCTCCGCCTGCCGCGGACCGCGTCGGCCTGAAGGCCGCCGACCAGGCGCTCGCGATGCTGCGCGCGACCGGCGACCCGCCGCGCGACCTGATGACGGAAACGCTGATCGAACTCGGTGACTGGTACCAGTCCACGTCGCGGCCTGCCGTTGCGCTGCCTTACTACGCCGAAGCGTCCGGCATCCTGGCGCAGAACCCGGATCCGGCACTCGGCAACCCGCTGATGGTCCCGCGCATGGTTTTCTATCGCCCGCCGGTCGCCGCGAGCCGCGGGCTCAATACGCTGACCGGCGAGTACATGATCCGCACGACCCTCTTCAATTTCACCGTGTCGGAGACCGGCGAGCCGCAGGACATCACGGTCGAAAAGACGAACATGTCGGACGGGCAGCTCTCGCAGTCACGCCGCGCGCTCGCGCGTGCGAACTACAGCCCGCGCTTCGTGGACGGCAAGGCGGTGGCGACCGAGAAGGTCAGCTTCACGTCCGAATGGTACGAAGAGCACAATCCCGAATCGACGACGACGCCGGCGACAACCCCGGCGACGGCTCCGGCGCTAAATCCCGGCGGTTGAGGGCGGTGGCGCTTCCGACGGCGGGGGCGCAGTTCCTTCCGGCTTCCCCGCGTCCTGAGGCTTGTCGCCCGGCGCGATCGGCATCGCCGCTCCCTGCGGTAAAGTGGACGGCGGCTCCGCTGTCGGCACCGCGATCACGGTCGGCATCGCCGGGCGGGCGCCATAGGGATTGCGCAGCAGCAGGCGCACGGATTCCTGGTCGGTAAACTCGACTGCGACTTTCGCGCCTGCGTCTCGCATCGCGCGCTGCGTCGCGACGGCGAGCGGC
Source organism: Gammaproteobacteria bacterium (assembly GCA_031404555.1). Lineage (GTDB taxonomy): Bacteria > Pseudomonadota > Gammaproteobacteria > Steroidobacterales > Steroidobacteraceae > SCUD01. The sequence continues at coordinate 859 of JANNHT010000085.1, read as the reverse complement.
TCCTTGTTTGCGAGCGTGCGCGCCTTCTCGCGCCCGTAGCCGGTGAACGTGAAGGAGTCCACGCGGCCGCCGCTGCCGTCGTAGAGCGTGAGCAGGTAGCGGATCGTCACGATGTAGGCATCGCCCGCGATGTCGCTCGGCGTCAGGAACGAGTACTCCTCGAACTTCGGCTCGAGCACCATCACGAGCGGCGGCGTCATGTCGGCGACGCGGGTCGGGTCGGCAACTGGCACAAGATCCGCGAACATCGCCTGCATCAGCCAGTTCAGGTTCGTCACGTGCGCGGGGCCGAGCGTGACTTCGTAGTCGATCTGCCCGCGCGTCTCCTTGTGGATGTACTCGCTGAACTCCTTCGAGTAGTAGATGCCGACGCGCGCCGGCAGCTTGTCGATCAAGGGCGGCGGCAACTGCGCCTGGGTCGTGAGGCGCGTCGCTGCGCAGGCCGGCAGCAGCAGGATCGCGACGAGCATCGCCGTCGCGTTGCGAAGAGTCCTGGGGTTCATCAATTGCTCCGTCGCATGGCTGCGGCCTGGCCTTCCGGCAATCCGACGAAAACGCCGCCGTTTCGTGCCGAAAGGATGCGCATGAGCGTCGCATATCTCATGCTGGTGTGTTGGGGAAACTGGCCCGGTATCGGGAAGCCGAGCGAATGGATGCGCACCAGCCGTTCGCCGGTGCCGCGTGACCGGTTGATGCGATCCACGGTGTCGACGACGTCCTGGATCGACGGTCCGGTGAACTCGTCGCCGAACACGTAGATGCTGATCGGATGCTCGCGCGTCCAGAACGTGCGCACCGCCGCGATGATGCCCTCGGACGGACTCGAGTTCGAGAAAGCCTGCCAGCGGCGGAAGCGGTC
>JANNHT010000084.1:0-2869 GCA_031404555.1 Gammaproteobacteria bacterium | reverse complement strand
CGGCCTCGCGCTGGTCGAGATCGAATTCACCTACGGCTCGGATCCGGACCGCAAGTACGATGAAGTGATCCGCGAGGTCAACGTCGTGCGGCCTTCGCTCCCCGATGACGTGTTCTCGATCGACATCCGGCAGTTCACGCCAGGCACTGTCAACATCGTGCAGATGGCGCTCGTCAGCCCGGATGCGGACTGGCGGCAGCTCGGCAAGCTGGCGGAAAACCTCGAGGAGCTGATCGAGACCGCGCCGGGAGTGCGCCGTGCCGACACCTGGGCCTACCCGGCTTCCGAAGTGCGGGTCGCGGTCGACCTGGAGCGGCTCGCATCGGCAAGAGTCTCGCTCGGCAGCGTGATCGCCGCGGTGCAGGGCGAGAACGCGAGCATCCCGGGCGGCGCGGTCGACGTCGGGCTCCGCCGCTACAACCTGAAGACCTCCGGCAGCTACGAATCGCTGGACGAGATCGGCGACACGATCGTCGCCGCACAGGCCGGCCGCCTCGTGCACCTGCGCGACGTCGCGGACATCGCCTGGGGCGCCGCGGATGAACGCTACATCGGCCGCTTCAACGGCGCGCGCGCGGTGTTCGTGACCGCTAGCATGAAGGACAACCAGAACGTGTTCGACGTGCGGGACGCGATCTACGCGCGATTGCCGGCCTTCGAGGAAGGTCTGCCTGCAGGCGTCCGGCTCGAGCGCGGATTCGACCAGTCGGCGAACGTGGACCGCCGCCTGTCGCGCCTCCAGTTCGACTTCACGATCGCAATCGGCCTCGTGATCCTGACGCTGCTGCCGCTTGGGCTGCGCGCCGCGGGCATCGTGATGATCTCGATCCCGCTGTCGCTCGCGATCGGCCTCGCGATGCTGTACCTCGTGGGCTTCTCGCTGAACCAGCTTTCGATCGCGGGCTTCGTGGTCGCACTCGGGCTGCTGGTGGACGACTCGATCGTCGTGGTCGAGAACATCGCGCGGAACATCCGCCAGGGCATGACGCGGCTCGAGGCCGCGATCGCCGCGACCAACCAGATCTGGCTCGCCGTGCTCGGCTGCACCGCGACGCTCCTGCTCGCTTTCGTGCCGCTCCTGTTCCTGCCGGAGGGCGCCGGCGACTTCATCCGCTCGCTGCCGGCCGCGGTGCTGTTCACGATCCTCGCGTCGTTCTTCGTCGCGCTCTCGATCATCCCGTTCCTGGCGAGCCGCCTGCTCCGGGGCGGCAAGCCGCGCACGTACCGGCAGCCCTGGCTCGCGGCGTTGATGGCGCGGTTGAGCGCCTTCGCCGACCGCTCCGATGAGCTCGCGGACCGCCTCCTCGGCGCGCTGATGCGCGCGATCCACCGGATCTACGGGCCGGCGCTGCGCTACGGGCTCTCGCGGCCGCGCGCAACGCTCGCAGCAGCGCTCGGCGTGTTCGCCCTGTCGCTCCTGCTCGTGCCGTCGATCGGCTTCAGCCTGTTCCCGACCGCCGACATCCCGCAGTTTCGCGTGCGCATCGAGACGCCGGACGGCTCAAGCCTGGCGGAGACCGACCGGGCGCTGCGTCACGTCGAGGAGCGGCTCGCTGCAACGCCGGAGATCCACTGGTGGTTCTCAAACCTCGGCCAGGAAAACCCGCGCATCTATTACAACGTGCTGTCCCGGAACTCCGCCGCGAACATCGCCGAGGTGTTCGGCGAGGTCGAAGGACTGGACGCCGCCGACACCACGCGCCTGCTCGACGGGCTCCGCGCCTCGTTCGAGGAGTACCCCGCCGCGCGGATCAGCGTGCACCAGTTCGAGAACGGCCCGCCGGTCGCCGCACCGATCGAGATCCGCGTGATCGGCCCGGACATCGAGACGCTCCGCCTGCTCGCGGCCGACGTCGAACGCCTGATCGAGGGTGTGCCCGGCACGCGCGATGTCGTCAATCCGCTCCGCCTCCAGCGCACGGACATCGACCTGCGCATTGATACTGAAAAATCCGCGCTCTTCGGGATCCCGGCGATCGAGGCGGATCGCACGGTGCGCCTCGCAGTCGCGGGCCTCGCCGCCGGCCGCTTCCGCGAGCCGGACGGGGACGAGTACGACATCACGCTGCGCCTCCCCATTGGCGCGCGCCCGACGCTCGACCTGCTCCAGGCCGTCCAGGTCTCGTCGGTCAGCGGCCGCCAGGTGCCACTCGCGCAGTTCACCGACCCGGAATTCCGCACGGCGGCGTCCGTCATCAAGCGCTTCAACCGCGAGCGCGCGGTCAGCGTCACCGCGCACCCGTCGACCGGCCACGCGACCGACGAGCTGACGCGCCAGGTGCTCGCGGGCCTCGACGCGATGACCTGGCCCGCCGGCTACCGCTACGTCGCCGCGGGCGAGGTCGAGGCGCGCAGCGAAAGCTTCTCCGGCCTCGGTGTCGCGATGCTGGTCGCGGTGTTCGGCATCCTCGCGGTGCTGGTGCTCGAGTTCGGCAGCTTCCGCTCGATGCTGATCGTGTTCGGCGTGGTACCGCTTGGCATCACGGGCGGGCTGGTCGCGCTCTTTCTTTCCGGCTACACGCTGTCGTTCACGTCGCTGATCGGGATGATTGCGCTGGTCGGCATCGAGATCAAGAACTCGATCCTGCTGGTGGATTTCACGAACCAGCTCCGCGAGCGCGGCCGCGCACTTGACGATGCGATCGCAGAAGCGGGCGAAGTGCGCTTCCTGCCGATCCTGCTGACGTCGCTGACCGCGATCGGCGGCCTGACGCCGCTCGCACTCCAGGGCTCGGGCCTCTACTCGCCGCTCGCGATCGTGATCATCGGCGGGCTCGTCAGCTCGACGCTGCTCGCGCGCCTCGTGACCCCGGTGATGTACAAGCTGCTGCCGCCCGTCATCGAGAGCGTGGCTTCCGCGCCGCTCGCG
>JANNHT010000083.1:0-2361 GCA_031404555.1 Gammaproteobacteria bacterium | reverse complement strand
CGTAGTGTGACTCGCCAAACTACGAAACTACGTCCCGGCACCATTAAGATCTGGGCGTGGATACGTTCGCGCGTGACGGCCTGCCGCCGAAAGCACAGTGGCCGCGGCTGCACTTCGATCTGCCGGAGCTTCGCTATCCCGATCGCCTTAATTGCGCGACCGTGTTGCTTGACGACGCGATCGCGGAAGGGCATGGCGAGCGGCCGGCGCTCCTGACCGACGCGGGCCCGATCTCCTATCGCGAGCTGCTCGCGCGCGCCAACCGGATCGCGAACGTGCTGGCCGGCGCCGGCGTCCTGCCGGGCAACCGCGTGCTGCTCCGCGGCTACAACGGTCCCGAGCTCTACGCCGCCTGGCTCGCCGTGATGAAGGCGGGCGCGATCGCGGTGACGACCATGCCGATGCTGCGCGCGCCCGAGCTCGGCGCGATCATCCGCAAAGCGCGTCCGGCGTTCGCGCTCTGCGATCAGCGCCTGCTCGCGGAGCTGAAGACAGCCGCGGCCGAATGCCAGGGGCCATCCACGATCATCGCCTGGGGCGACGGCGATCTTGAGGACCGCATGGCGAAAGCCTGCGATCGCTTCGCAAACGTGGACACGGCCTCCGACGACATCTGCCTGCTCGCCTTCACCTCCGGCACGACCGGCCAGCCGAAAGCCTGCGTGCACTTTCACCGCGATGTGCTCGCGATGGCGGACGTCGTGGGGCGCCACCTCCTGAAAACCGCTCCCGGTGACGTCTATGCCGGTAGCCCACCGCTCGGGTTCACCTTCGGGCTCGGGGCGCTCCTCGTGTTTCCGCTGCGCTTCCGCGCGGCGACCGTGCCGATCGAGTCGCCATCGCCGCCCGCGATCCTGGCGGCGATCGAGAAACACCGCATCACCTGCCTGTTCACCGCGCCGTTTGCCTATCGCGCGCTCGCGGGCGAGGTCGGCGGCCGCGACCTGTCGTCATTGAAGCGCTGCGTGTCGGCCGGCGAGTTCCTGCCGAAGGCGATCTCGGATCTCTGGCAGCAGCACACGGGCATCCGGATCATCGACGGCATCGGCGCGACCGAGATGATCCACATCTTCATCTCGGCCGCGGGCGGCGACATCCGCCCGGGCGCAACGGGCAAGCCCCTGCCGGGCTATCGCGCCTGCGTGCTCGACGCGACGGGTCAGCCGATGCCGCCTGGTTCGACGGGCCGGCTCGCGGTGACCGGGCCGACCGGCTGCCGTTACCTCGATGACGACCGCCAGCGCGATTACGTGCAGTTCGGCTGGAATGTCACGGGCGATCTGTACCGCATGGACGAGGACGGCTATTTCTGGTTCGTCGCGCGCGCCGACGACATGATCGTCTCGGCCGGCTACAACATCGCGGGCCCCGAGGTGGAGTGGGCGCTGCTCGCGCACCCCGCGGTGCGGGAATGCGCGGTGATCGCGGCGCCGGACCCCGAGCGCGGCACGGTCGTGAAGGCCTGCATCGTGCTCGCGCCCGGCCGGGCAGGGGACGCGGCGCTCGTCCGCGAGCTCCAGGACTTCGTCAAGCAGCGCATCGCGCCCTACAAGTACCCGCGCATCGTCGAGTTCCTCGAATCGCTGCCGAAGACCGCGACCGGCAAGCTCCAGCGCAAGGCGCTGCGGAGCGGTGCCGGGTCGTAGTTTCGTAGTTTGGTGGAGGCGGTCACGTCTCAAACTACGAAACTACGACCCGGCACCGAGTTTTCGGAGAAAGGGATGCGTCCCCTCTGATTATTAGTTGACAAGTCAACTATTTAGGCCTGTAATTCCGGCCGCGATGGACGCCCCGCCATGAAACGCATCGTCTGCCTCGGCGGCGGCCCGGCCGGCCTCTATTCGGCCATCCTGTTCCGCAAGGCCCTGCCGCGCGCCCGCGTCGAGGTCTACGAGCGCAACCGCCCGGACGACACCTTCGGCTGGGGCGTCGTGTTCTCCGACCGCACGATGGAGGGCTTCCAGGCCGCGGACGGACCCTCGCACGCCGCGATCACCGGCAGCTTCCACCACTGGGACGACATCGACGTCCACTACCGCGGCACGGTCACGAAGACCGGCGGCCACGGCTTCTGCGGCATCGAGCGCAAGCGCCTGCTCGGCATCCTGCAGGAGCGGGGCGCCGAGCTCGGCGTCGTGCACCACTTCCAGCAGGAGATCGCGGACGACATGCCGTTTGCCGACGCCGACCTCGTGGTCGCGGCCGACGGCGTCAACAGCCGCACGCGCAAGCGCCACGAGGCCGTGTTCGAACCGGACCTCGACACGCGCGAATGCCGCTTCATCTGGCTCGGCACGACGAAGCCGTTCCCGGCTTTCACCTTCGCGTTCGAGGAAACCGAACACGGCTGGTTCCAGATCC
>JANNHT010000082.1:0-7905 GCA_031404555.1 Gammaproteobacteria bacterium | reverse complement strand
GGCTATACCGCCGCATTCCGCGCGGCGGACCTCGGCCTCTCGGTGATCCTCGTCGACCGCTGGCCACAACTCGGCGGCGTGTGCCTGAACGTCGGCTGCATCCCGTCGAAGGCGCTGTTGCACAACGCCGCGGTGATGGACGAGGTGGCGACGATGCCCGCGCACGGCATCCGCTTCGGCAAGCTGGAGATCGACACCGAGGCGCTCAAGCAGTGGAAGAACAAGATCGTCGGCAAGCTGACGGCGGGCCTCACGATTCTCGCCAAGCAGCGCAAGGTCGAGGTGCTCCGCGGGTTCGCGCGCTTCGCCTCGCCGCACCGCGTCAAGGTGCGCGCGGTGGACGGCGCGACGACGATCGTCGCGTTCGAGCACTGCATCATCGCCGCGGGCTCCGAGCCCGCGCGCCTCCCGGGCCTGCCCGAGGATCCGCGGGTGCTGGATTCGACCGGCGCGCTCGATCTCCGCGACATTCCGAAGCGCCTGCTCGTGATCGGCGGCGGCATCATCGGCCTCGAGATGGCCTGCGTGTATGACGCACTCGGCTCCGAGGTCAGCGTCGTTGAATTGACCGATTGGCTGATGCCCGGCTGCGACCGCGACCTGGTCCGGCCGCTCGAGAAGCGCCTGCGCGCCCGCTATGGCGCGATCCAGACCGGCACGCGCGTGACGGGCGTCGAGGCGCGGAAAGAGGGGCTCCGCGTCAGCTTCGATGGAAAGGGCGCTGCGGCGCCGCAGGATTACGACCGCGTACTCTGCTCCGTCGGGCGCGTTCCGAACGGCAAGCTACTGAATGCGGATGCCGCGGGTGTCACGGTGGACGCGCGCGGCTACATCCCGGTCAACGGCCAGCAGCGCACCAACGTGCCGCACATCTTCGCGATCGGCGACATCGTCGGCCAGCCGATGCTGGCCCACAAGGCGACGCACGAGGGCAAGGTCGCGGCCGAGAATGCGGCCGGCCAGAAACGCGCGTTCGACGCGCGCGTGATCCCGTCGGTCGCCTACACGGATCCCGAGATCGCCTGGGCGGGCGAGACCGAGACCGAAGCGGCCGCGAACGGTCGCAAGCTCGGCAAGGGCCTGTTCCCGTGGATGGCGAGCGGGCGTTCGCTCGCGCTCAACCGTGACGAGGGGTTCACCAAGCTGCTGTTCGACCCGGACACGCACCGGGTCGTCGGCGGCGGTATCGTCGGCAGCCATGCGGGCGAGCTGATCTCGGAGGTGGCGCTCGCGATCGAGTTGGGCGCCGAGGCCGCGGACATCGGGCTCACGATCCACCCGCACCCGACGCTGTCCGAGACCGTGGCATTCGCCGCTGAGGCGTTCGAGGGGACGCTGACCGACCTCTACATGCCGAAGAAGTGACCGCTCAGAAGCGGCGGCGGATCAGCTCGTCGAGACTCGCGCGTCCGGCACCGCTGAAGAGGAGCGGCAGCAGCAGCACGATCAGGATGAGCGGCAGCTTGAAGTTGCCGTAGCCGCGATCGGTGATCGCATAGCCCTTCCACAGCTCGGCGAACGACGACCAGTCGTCCGGCCAGTGCACGCTCGCGATTGCGACATACGAGAGCACGATCAGCACGATCGCCCAGTAGCGCGTCGCGAGACCGATCCACAGGCAGATGCCGCCGATCAGCTCCGCCCAGGTCGCGATGAACCAGCTCGCATCAACCGGCAGCAGCCCGAACGGGAACGGGAACCTGTCCGCGATGTCCGCGAACCAGTTCTGGCCATGCAGCTTTTCGAGGCCGGACTCGAAGAATTCCCAGCCGACGATGCCCCGGAGCGCCAGCTGCGGGAGCCAGGTCCCGATACGATCGAGACCGCGATGCAGGCCCGACAGGAAGGCGGTGGCGTTCAGGGTCGCGTGCTCCGGTCCGATGACGTGACGAATAGGACGCCGCGGGCGATCAGATCGGTGACGGCCTGGGCCGCGGCCTCGGGCGCAGCGGACTGGCCAGCGAGCGCTTCGCGCGCGGTCATGCCGGGCGATCGCTCGAGCCCGTCCAGCAGGCGCGCCGTCTCGGCGCCGATCTCGAGGAACTGCACGGCATCCGACCGGTCGCGGTAGACGACGATGAATGTCGGCGCGGCCGGCGGTTCGGCCGGCTGGAATTCGGGCGCGAGCCGGTGCACGGGCCAGCGGAAGGCGAGCGGCCAGGCGAGTGGAGAGACTGCGAGCGGCGCGTCCTGCGGTGATACGGGCTGCGGTCCGGCGGCCGGGAGTTCCTCCTCGCTGACCGAGAGCGCGAGCTCGACCCACTCGTAATGCGCGAGCTCGTCGAGGTATGGCGGCTCGTCCGCCGGGCGCAGGTCGCGCGCCTGAAGCCAGCCCAGGAACTCACGCGGCAATTCGAGGAAGTAGGGCGTGTGCGCGCGGTGTCCCGCGTAGAACGCGCGGACCAGCTGCTTCCAGCGATCCGCGCCGAGGATGCGCCGCGCGACCGGGAAAGCGCCGCCCAGCAGGTCGACGAGGTTGTTGAAGAACAGATCGCGGTAGATCTGCATGCGCCGCGGCTCGATGTCGGCGGGCGCCGGGACACGCGCGGGATCGCGCAGGTGCGCGGCGAAGGCCCGCTGCTGTTCCGCGAGCTTCACGCGGAGCCGCCCGCCGCGGCGGCGCGAGGCGCCTGGCGTTGCTGCCGCGCACGCACGTCCGCGACTTCACTCACGAGCTCCGCGAGCGGCGGGAAGTTGAAATCGCGCTCGAGCAGGGTCGGGACCGGGCCGAAGAGCGCATAGGCTTCGTCGAGGAGCGCCCAGACATCGGTGCTGACCGTTGCGGCGTGCGTGTCGACGCGGAGATCCGGCGCCTCGACGTAATGGCCGGCGACGTGGAAATAGCAGACGCGCGAGGCTGGCAGCGAGCGCAGGAACTCGCGGGCGTCGTAGCGGTGGTTGATCGAGTTGACGAAGATGTTGTTGACGTCGAGCAGCAGCCCGCAGTCGGCCTCGTCCAGCACCGCGCGCAGGAACTCGATCTCGCTCATGCGTGCGCCGGGCGCGGCGTAGTAGGAGACGTTCTCGACTGCGATCGGACGTTCCAGGATCTCCTGCGCGCGGCGGATGCGCGAGGCGACCCAGGTCACGGCTTCTTCGGTGAACGGGATCGGCATCAGGTCGTAGAGGTGTCCGTCGTCCGAACAGTAGCTCAGGTGCTCGGTGTAGGCGCGGATGCGGTGCTGGTCGAGAAAAGTGCGGATGTCGCGCAGCAGTTCTTCGTCGAGCGGGGCCGGGCCGCCGAGCGAGAGCGACAGGCCGTGCGCGACGAAGGGATGCCGTTCCGTGAACTGCCGCAGGTCGCGCGCGAGCTTACCGCCCGCATGCACCCAGTTCTCCGGCGCGAGCTCGAAGAAATCGATGCCGGCCGTTCCCGTTTCCTTGAGCTCGGGCAGCAGGGCGCGGCGGAAGCCGAGGCCTGCCCCGGTCACCGGATATCGCGTCGCGCTGGTGGACTGCAAGTTCATGGTCTTCCCGAACGGACCGGAACGCCGCAGCCGATATTACCTGTCCGCCTGCGTTTTCTCGCCGTACAGGCAGAGGTCCGCGATCGGGCAGCCGGGACAGCGCGGGCGGCGCGCCTGGCAGACGTAGCGCCCGTGCAGGATCAGCCAGTGGTGCGCGTCCTGGCGGAACTCGGCCGGCACCCGCTCCATCAGCCGGTCCTCGACCTGCCGAGGCGTCGCGCCAGAAGCCAATCCCGTGCGGTTCGACACGCGGAAGATGTGGGTATCGACCGCGATGGTCGGCTCGCCGAAGGCCGTGTTCAGCACGACGTTTGCCGTCTTGCGGCCGACGCCGGGCAGCGCCTCGAGCGCCGCGCGCTCACGCGGCACCTCGCCGCCGTGCCGTTCGACCAGGATCCGCGTCGCCGCGATCACGTGTTTCGCCTTTGCGCGCCACAGTCCGATCGTGCGGATGCGTTTGGCGACTCCCGCCTCGCCGAGCGCGAGCATGGTCTCGGGCGTTCCCGCCACGGCGAACAGCGGTCCGGTCGCGAGATTGACGCTGCGGTCGGTCGCCTGGGCGGAGAGCATGACGCCCACCAGCAGCTGGTACGGCGAGCCAAAATGCAGCTCAGTCGCCGGCTTCGGATTCGCGGCGCGCAGCCGCTCGAACAGCAGCGCGCGCGCGCCGGCGTCGAGGCTGCGCTCAGGCCGCCGGCGCGCCATCGTCGCCGAGGCTCGCGCGCAGGCCTGCGCGCTGGCTGGCCGCTTCGCGCGCGAGCCGCGCGCGCCGCTGGTCGTAGAGGGTGCGGAAGCGGTCAGCGCGGGCGCGATCGTCGGGAACGGCCGGCGCGGGCTCGAGGTGGATGCAGTCCACCGGGCAGAGCGGCAGGCAGAGTTCACAGCCCGTGCAATCAGCCGCGACCACCGTGTGCATGCGGCGGCGAGCGCCGATGATCGCATCCGTCGGGCAGTCGTCGAGGCAGCGCGCGCAGCCGATGCAGGCGGCCTCGTCGATCCAGGCGATCTGCATCGGTGCTTCGCGTCCGCAGCCGGGATCGAGCGGCAATGCCGGCCGTTTCAGCAGCGCCGCGAGGCGTTCGATCACGGCCGTGCCGCCCGGCGGACAGCGGTTGAGGGCGGTCGTGCCGGCGGCGAGGGCTTCGGCATAGGGCCGACAGCCGTCGAAACCGCAGCGCCGGCACTGTGTCTGCGGCAGCAGCACATCGATGGCGGCGACCGTGACGGGCATCGCGGTTGCGGTCAGCTGACCTTCATGCCGGCCTGTGCGCCCGCATCCGGTCCGACCAGGAAGAGACCAGACTCGCCGGACGCGGCGAGCACCATGCCCTCGGACACGCCGAAGCGGAGTTTCCGCGGCTTCATGTTGGCGACGACGATGACGTGGCGGCCGACGATCGACGCCGGATCGTAGGCCTCGCGGATGCCGGCAAAAATCGTGCGGCGGTCCGCGCCCAGGTCCACGGTGAGCCGGAGCAGCCGGTCCGCGCCCTCGACGAGTTCGGCCGCCTCGATGCGCCCGATGCGCAGGTCCATCCGCGCGAAAGTCTCGGCGTCGATCTCTGCCGGCTTCGCGGCGTCCTTTCCGGGCGGGGCGGCGGGTGTTTCAGTCATCTGCGTCTCCACGAGTTTTTTCACGGCCGCGGGGTCCACGCGCGTCGCGAGCGCCTGGTACTCACCGATCGGCGTGCCGGTGAGCGGCGTCCCGGCGTCCTTCCAGCTCGAAATGCGCGAGCCGAGGAAAGCCTCGGCGCGCTCCGCCATTTGCGGCATGACCGGCTTCAGGTAGATCATCAGGACCCGGAACAGGTTGAGACCCTGGGTGCAGACCGCCTGGACTTCCGCGGCGCGGGCCGGGTCCTTGGCGGCGAGCCAGGGCTTGTGCCGGTCGATATAGAGGTTTGCGCGGTCGGTGAGCGCCATGATTTCGCGCACGGCTGCCGCGTATTCGAGCGATTCCCAGGCCTCGCCGATACCGATGCCGGCGTCCACGAACTCGCGGTAGAGCGCGCGGGATCCGGCAGCGCATCCGCCAGTCGTCCGCCGTGGCCGCGGTGGATGAAACCCGCGCAGCGGCTCGCGATGTTGACGAGCTTGCCGACGAGCTCTGCATTGATGCGTGTCGCGAACTCGTCGAGGTTCAGGTCGATGTCCTCGAGCCCGCTGCCGAGCTTGGCGGCGAGGAAATAGCGGAAGTACTCCGGCGGCAGCGCGCCAAGGTATTGCCCGGCCGTCAGGAAAGTGCCGCGGGACTTCGACATCTTCTCGCCGTTGACCGTCAGGAAGCCGTGCGCGTGCACCCGTGTCGGCTTGCGGAAGCCCGCGCCCTCGAGCGTCGCCGGCCAGAACAGCGTGTGGAAGTACAGGATGTCCTTGCCGATGAAATGCCAGAGCTCCGCGCCGGAGTCCTTCGACCAGTACGCGTCGAACGACAGTCCCTTGCGGCGCGCCAGGTTCTCGAAGCTCGCCATGTAGCCGACCGGCGCGTCGAGCCAGACATAGAAATACTTGCCGGGGGCGTCGGGGATTTCGATGCCGAAGTAGGGCGCATCGCGCGACACGTCCCAGTCGCGGAGCCCGGTCTCGAACCACTCGTCGAGCTTGTTGGCGACGGCCGGCTGCAGCGCGCCGGAGCGCGTCCACTGCCGGAGCATCGGCTCGAATTTGCCGAGGTCGAAGAAGATGTGCTCGGAATCGCGGAGCACCGGGCGCGTGCCCGAAACCACGGACACCGGGTCGATCAGCTCGTCCGGCGAGTAGGTCGCGCCGCAGTTCTCGCAGCTGTCGCCGTACTGGTCCGGCGTGCGGCAGCGCGGGCAGCCGCCCTTTACGTAGCGGTCCGGCAGGAACATGCCGGCCTGCTCGTCGTAGGCCTGCCGGACGTTTCGGCGCGTAATGTAGCCGCCCGCCACCAGCGCCTGGTACATGCTCACCGTCAGGCGCCGGTTCTCCTCGGAGTGCGTCGTGTAGTAGTTGTCGAAACCGATGCCGAATGCCGCGAAGTCGCGCTGGCGCTCGGCGCCGACGGCCGCGATCAGCGCCTCCGGCGTGACGCCCTCGGCCTTCGCCTTCAGCATGACTGGCGTGCCATGCGTGTCGTCAGCGCAGACATACAGGCAATCGTGGCCCGCAAGCTTCATGTAGCGGACCCAGATGTCGCACTGGATCACCTCGGTCATGTGGCCGAGGTGCGTGGGGCCGTTGGCGTAGGGAAGGGCGCTCGTGACCAGGATGCGGCGGGGCATGAGCGGGCGGTCAATCCTGTTCGCGCAGCGGTTCGAACTTGGTCTTGTTCATCGATTTTTCGTACACAGACCGGCCGGTGATCATGCCCTGGTCGAACAGCTGCTCGAGCGCCGAGTCCATTGTGCGCATGCCGGCGGCGGCGCCTGACTGCATCGTGGACTCGAGCTGGTCGATCTTGCCCTGGCGGATCAGGTTGGCGGCGGCGGGCGTGTTGATCAGCACCTCGAGCGCGGCCACGCGGCCCGCGACGCCCTTACGCGAGATCAGCTGCTGCGAGACCACGCCGCGGAGCGAAGTCGAGAGCATGGTGCGCACGTGGCCCTGCTTGTCTGCCGGGAAGACGTTGACTATACGGTCGACCGTCGGGGCCGCGCCGTTCGTGTGCAGCGTCGCCATCACGAGGATGCCCATCTCGGCCGCGGTGATCGCGGTCCCGATCGTCTCGAGGTCGCGGAGCTCGCCGACCAGGATCACGTCGGGATCCTCGCGCAGGGCCGACAGCAGCGCGCTCGCGAAGGACTCGGCGTGCATGCCGATCTCACGCTGGCTGATCAGGCAGTTCTTGCGCGGGTGGACGAACTCGATCGGGTCCTCGATCGTCAGGATGTGTCCCTTGATGCGCGTATTGAGGTCGTCGATCATCGCGGCGAGCGTGGTCGACTTGCCCGAGCCGGTCTTGCCGGTGACCAGGATCAGTCCATTCGAGACCTTGCAGAGGTTTCGCACCGCCTCGGGCATCTTGAGCTGCTCGAGAGTCTGCGCCTTTGACGGGATCGCGCGGAACACGCCACCCATGCCGTTCAGCTGCCGCAGGACGTTGACGCGGAATCGCCCGAGGCTCCCGAGCGTGTACGCGAAGTCCGTCCCGTCGCGCGACTCGAACCGCTCGAGCGCCTTGCGCGGCATGATCTCGTACAGCGCTTCCCGCACGAAATCCGCGCCGAGACGCTCGGCGCGGATGCTGGACAGCTTGCCGTACTGCCGGATCCGCGGCGGATCGCCCGCCATGAAATGCAGGTCGGAGCCGTCGCGCTTCAGGATCTCCTCGAGGTACTCGTCGATCTTCGCCAAGCGGTTACTCCGTCAATCCAGGATGTCGAAGCGCGGCAGCAGGCTGCGGTCGATCACGTACTTCGAGAACAGCCGCTTGTCGCTGGCATAGGCGTAGGCGTCGTCCGGGTCGACCTCCTTG
>JANNHT010000081.1:0-2585 GCA_031404555.1 Gammaproteobacteria bacterium | reverse complement strand
GCGGCCGCGGCGATCGCGGCCAGCGCCGCGAGCACGGGAAGGCTGATCCAGAGCATGATCGCTTCGAGTATATCATCGGCCCTCGCGACGGCCGGATGGTGCGCATGGCTCTGGACTGGGACCTAATCGTGATCGGTGGCGGCAGCGGCGGGCTCGCCTGCGCGCAACGCGCGGCGGGTCACGGCGCGCGCGTCGTGCTCGCGGAGCCGGGCCCGCTCGGGGGCACCTGCGTCAATGTCGGCTGCGTGCCGAAGAAGATCATGTATCACGCAGCCGAGCTCGCGCACGCCATCTGCGACGCAAAGGACTACGGCTTCGACCTCTCGCTCGCCGGGCACCACTGGGGCGCGCTGAAGGAGCGCCGCGACGCCTACGTGGAGCGGCTGCGCGGCATCTATCTCGCGAATCTCGAGAAGGGCGGCGTGACGCTCCTGCGCTCACGCGCACGCCTGCAGGCGGGCGGTGGCGTCATCATCGGCGGCCAGCTGCACCGCGCGTCCCGGGTCGTGATCGCGACCGGTGGGTATCCGGACGTTCCGCCGATTCCCGGCGCGGATGCCGGCATCACCTCGGACGGATTCTTCGCGCTCGGGAAGCGGCCGGAGACGGTCGCGATCGTCGGCAGCGGCTACATCTCGGCGGAACTCTCGGGCGTATTCGCCGCGCTCGGCACGCGGGTGACGGTCGTGCTCCGCCGCGAGCGGATGCTCCGCGACTTCGACGAAATGCTGTCGCGCCGGCTGATGACGTCGATGGAAGCTGACGGCATCGCGTTCGCACCGGGCGCGGAGCCCGCCTCCGTCACGAGCGGTGCCGACGGACACCGCCTCGCGCTAGTCGACGGACGCGTGCTCGGGCCGTTCGCCTGCATCGTCTGGGCGATCGGCCGGCGCGCGAATACGGAAGGTCTCGGGCTCGCCGGGGCGGGCATCGCGGTCGGCGCCGCGGGCGAGATCGTGACGGATCTCCGCCAGGACACGGCGGTTGCGGGCATCCACGCGATCGGCGACGTGACCGGGCGATCCGAGCTGACGCCGGTCGCGATCGCGGCGGGCCGACGGCTCGCGGATCGGCTGTTCGGCGGCGAGGCCGACCGCTCGCTCGACTACCGGCTGATACCGACCGTGATCTTCAGCCATCCGCCGATCGGGACAATCGGCCTCAGCGAAGCGGAGGCGCGCGCCGCCGAGGGCGATGCGGTCGAGACTTTCCAGGGCGACTTCATGCCGCTCTACCACGGCATCACCGCGCGCCGGCGCCGCGCGGAGATGAAGCTCGTGACGACCGGCCCGGAGCGGCGCATCGTCGGCCTGCACGTGATCGGCATGGGCGCGGACGAAATGCTCCAGGGTTTCGCGGTCGCGATCCGCATGGGCGCGACCAAGCGCGACTTCGACGACACCGTCGCGATCCATCCGACGAGCGCCGAAGAATTCGTGACCATGCGCGGATGAACATCCGTCCCTACCGCGAGTGGCGGCCGGTCCTCGGCAGCCGGGTCTACGTCGACCCCGCCGCGACCGTGATCGGCCGGGTAACGATCGGCGACGACTCGTCGATCTGGCCGGGCGCTGTGCTTCGCGGTGACGTGAACCGCATCGAGATCGGCGCGCGCACCAGCATCCAGGACGGCAGCATCCTGCACGTCGCGAGTGACCGGCTCGCGGGCGACGGCGGCATCCCGCTCATTGTCGGCGACGACGTGACGGTCGGCCATCGCGTGATCCTGCACGCCTGCACGATCGGCAACCGCTGCCTCATCGGCATGGGCGCGATCCTGATGGACGGCGCCGTGGTCGGCGACGAGGCGATCGTCGGCGCGGGGTCGCTCGTGCCGGCGGGGCGGAAGATTCCGCCGCGCACGCTCTGGATCGGGAGTCCCGCGCGCCAGGCGCGGAAGCTGACGGACGAAGAGATCGCTTATCTTGCGGAGTCCGCGGCGCACTACGTGGCGCTGAAGAACGGCTACTCCGCGCGCTGATGCGCATATTTCTTCTTATAGTTCAATAGCTTACGGACGCTCGAGGGCGTCCATCACCGGTTTCGTCTCGGGCCGCACGCCGTGCCAGAGCAGGTAGGCCTCGGCCGCCTGCTCGACCAGCATGCCCCAGCCCTTGTAGGCGCGCATCGAACCGCGTTCCTGTGCCCAGCGCATGAAAGCGGTGTCGCCGCGGCCATAGGCCATGTCGTAGCAGACCGTGTCCGGGCCAACCGTGCGCGGCGGCAGCGCCGGCACTTCGCCCGCGAGGCTCGCCGCGGTCGCATTGATGATGATGTCCCAGGGCTGGTCGTCCACCGTGTCGAAGGACGAGGCCGAGATCTCCCCGAGGTCCGAGAATTCCTCGCGCAGCCGGTGCGCGCGGTCCGGCGTGCGGTTCGCGATCCGGATCTCCCGCGGTTCCTGTTCGAGGAGCGGCGCGAGCACGCCGCGCACCGCGCCGCCGGCGCCGAGGATCAGGAGCCTCGAGCCGGCGACCGCGACGCCGAGGTTCCGCACCAGGTCGGTGACGAGGCCGGCGCCGTCGGTGTTCTCTCCGTAGAGCTCGGTCGCGCTCCGGCGCACGATCGTGTTGACCGCGCGCGCC
>JANNHT010000080.1:0-1581 GCA_031404555.1 Gammaproteobacteria bacterium | reverse complement strand
GATCCGCTACTTCGATGGCCATCTCGTCGCGGATGGAGCCGCCGGGCTGGATGATCGCGGTGACGCCGGCCTGAGCGGCCATCTGGATGCCGTCCGGGAACGGGAAATACCGACGAATCCCGCAAGACCGCCCCGACCAAGCCCGAAACCGCGCGCGTGCCGGTGCTGCCGCTGCGCGATGTCGTGGTCTACCCGCACATGGTCATCCCGCTCTTCGTCGGACGGGACAAGTCCATCCTCGCGCTCGACGAAGCCATGCGCCGCGACAAGCAGATCCTGCTGGTCGCGCAGAAGCAGGCCGACGTGGACGACCCGAAGGCCCGGGACCTCTACACGGTCGGCACGGTCGCAACCATCCTCCAGCTCCTGAAGCTCCCCGACGGCACGGTCAAGGTGCTGGTCGAGGGCATCGCACGCGCGATGGTCGAGAACATGGATGTCGACACCTACTTCATGGCGGACATGACGCCGCTGCCGGACATCGAGCAGTACGAAGAGCGCGAGATCGACGTGCTGACGCGCTCGGTCGTCTCGCACTTCGAGCAGTATGTGAAGCTCAACAAAAAGGTGCCGCCCGAGATCCTGACCTCGCTCGCGGGCATCGAGCAGCCGGGCCGGCTGGCCGACACGGTCGCCGCGCATATGGCACTCAAGCTTTCCGAGAAGCAGAAGGTGCTGGAGTCGCAGGACGTGCGCACGCGCCTCGAGCAGGTGCTGTCGCTGATCGAAGGCGAGATGGAAGTGCTGCAGATCGAGAAGAAGATCCGCGGGCGCGTCAAATCGCAGATGGAAAAGAGCCAGCGCGAGTACTACCTGAACGAGCAGATGAAGGCGATCCAGAAGGAACTGGGCGACCTCGAGGACGCGCCGAACGAACTCGGCGACCTGGAAAAGCGCATCTCCAAGGCCGGCATGCCGAAGGAGGCGCGCGACAAGGCGACCGCCGAACTCAACAAGCTCAAGCTGATGTCGCCGATGTCGGCGGAAGCGACCGTCGTCCGCAACTATGTCGACTGGCTGGTGAAGGTGCCGTGGAAGAAGCGCACGAAGGTGACCCACGACATCGCAGCCGCGCAGAAGGTCCTCGACGAGGACCATTTCGGGCTCGAAAAGGTCAAGGAACGGATCGTCGAGTACCTGGCCGTCACGCAGCGCGTGAAGCGCCTCAAGGGCCCGATCCTGTGCCTGGTCGGCCCCCCGGGCGTCGGCAAGACCTCGCTCGGCCAGTCGATCGCGCGCGCGACGAATCGCAAGTTCGTGCGCATGTCGCTCGGCGGCGTGCGGGACGAGGCCGAGATCCGCGGCCACCGCCGCACCTACATCGGCTCGCTGCCGGGCAAGGTGCTGCAGAACATGGCGCGCACCGGCGTGCGCAACCCGCTCTTCCTGTTCGACGAAGTGGACAAGATGTCGATGGACTTCCGCGGCGACCCGTCGTCGGCGCTGCTCGAGGTCCTCGACCCGGTCACGTAGGTAGTAGAGCTTCGCTCGGCGAACGTCGCCACGCTTGACGACCTCGAGCTTGGCAACCGTGGGGGTGTCCAGCCACGAACGACTGGCCTGCGTCGGCTCGACGTCAAC
>JANNHT010000079.1:0-9818 GCA_031404555.1 Gammaproteobacteria bacterium | reverse complement strand
TCGATCACCTCCGTGCAGGCGATCTACGTGCCCGCAGATGACCTGACCGATCCGTCGCCGGCGACGACCTTCGCGCATCTCGATGCGACCATCGTGCTTTCGCGGCAGATCGCGTCACTCGGCATCTACCCGGCGGTGGATCCGCTCGACTCAACCAGCCGCCAGCTCGACCCGCTGGTGATCGGCGAGGAACACTACAACACCGCGCGCGGCGTGCAGGTCATCCTCCAGCGCTACAAGGAACTGCAGGACATCATCGCGATCCTCGGCATGGACGAGCTGTCGGAGGAAGACAAGGTCATGGTCTACCGCGCGCGCAAGATCCAGCGCTTCCTGTCGCAGCCGTTCCACGTCGCGGAAGTGTTCACCGGCAGCCCCGGCAAGTACGTCGCGCTCAAGGACACGATCCGCGGCTTCAAGGCCATCATTGCAGGCGAGTATGACAACCTGCCCGAGCAGGCCTTCTACATGGTCGGCGGCATCGAAGAAGCGGTGGAGAAGGCGAAGACGCTCACCTGATCATGGCGAACACGATCCACATCGATATCGTCAGTGCCGAAGGCGAGGTCTACTCGGGCGATGCCACCATGGTGTTCGCGCCCGCCGCGGGCGGCGAGATCGGCATCGCGCCGCGGCATGCGCCGCTCCTCACCGCGCTGAAGCCCGGCGAAGTGCGGGTGCAGACGCCGGGCGGTGAAGAACAGCTGTTCTGGGTCGGCGGCGGCGGCATCGAAGTGCAGCCGCACAAGGTCACGATCCTGGCGGACACCGCGGCGCGGGCGAAGGATCTGGACGAAGCCGCGGCACTCGCGGCGAAGCAGAAAGCAGAAGAAGCGCTACGCGATCGCGTCGGGGCGATGGAAGTCGCCGAAGCGCAGGCGGAGCTGGCCAGGGCGGCGGCGCAGTTGAGGGCGATTGAGAGGTTGAGGCAGCTGCGGAAGGGCGGTTAGAAAATGCCGCATTCTAGATAAATTGCAGGTAAATAGCGGGTCCTCGCTACCACAATTAGTTGAGGGCTCAGCGTCAGGATTCGTACACCCACCGCCCGCCAACCATCGTCCTCTCGACAGGAATCGAAACCAGCGTCATCGGATCTTCAACCAGCGGATTCCGCCCAAGCACCACGAGGTCGGCCAATTTCCCAGGCTCCAATGAGCCCTTGAGATGCTCCTCGAATGACGCATAAGCGCCATTCAGCGTGCCGACGCGCAAGGCCTCTTCCACGCTGATCTTCTGCCACCGCCCCCGCCCCAGCGGTCGTCCCGCAAGGGCAGGGGTTCGGTATGTCGCGCGTTGAGCGCCGCATTCGTCAAGGTATCGTCGGCGGGAAGCGTCCCGAACACTGCCTGTGGCAGTTGCTGGCGCGGTCTGTCGCATCCTGGTAGCACTGCAGGCGCCGGCTAGCGTCCTCGATGATGGCGCATGTCTTGCGTTGTGAAGTAAGTGCCGTGATGCAGCCCTTTGAACAATCGGCCTGACCCGAGTCATATGGGTTCTCCCAGAACTCATCGCTCTCGAAGAAATTGTCCAGCGGTGACTGGAACCCCAGACCGCCGACGATCCGGGCCTTCAGGGCGACGTCCTTGTTCTGCGCCTCCAGCGTCTGGACTCTCGCTTCCAGCTCGCCGACCCGCTTGTCTGTCGCATCATCAGCTGGCTTACTGCAGCCGGCACCGATCAGCAGGGTTCCCACGCTCAAGGCGACAACGATCATTTTCATACTTGGTTCCTCCCTTATCCGGTCCAGGGAAATTTCCGCATCCTCATTGAGCCTTCTGTCGTGACCCGCCCAAATGTCTCACCTGTCAGCGAAAAAAAGTTCACCCACGGCTCCGCCGGCTGGCTGGGAGGCCGGCCTATAGGGCGTGTGAACGCCGTGCTAGATGGGCAGGTTGCCGCTGCGGGCGTATTCGGTTTTCGGATGCAAGGAAAGGTCAGGATTCGTAGATCCAGCGTCCACCGACCATGGTTCTCTCGACCGGAATCGATATCAGAGTCGTCGGGTCCCCAACAACAACGACTTCGCGCTCAAGCAGTTCATGCTGGGCGGGCGCGGCCGCGCCCTGTTCCCGCGCTTCTTCGTCGAGAGTGAGCTCGAGAGTGGCAAGCTAATGCAGGCGATCCCGGGCTGCCCGCCGCCGGAGCTCTCGATCAACGCCGTGTACGAGACGCGCCGACACCTGCTGCCGAAGCTGCAGGCGTTCCTGGGGTTCCTGAAGGAGCACACGACCGCGACCGGGCGCAGAGCGCCCGGTCGGGCCGGATGGCCGATCAGTCCGACTTGATCTCGATGCGACGCGGCTTGAGCTCAGCCCGCTTCGGAATCCGAAGCGTGAGCACGCCGTCCTTCAGTAGCGCCTCGATGCGCTCGGCATCGAGCTCGCTCGTCAGCCCGAAGCTGCGGCGGTAGTGGGTGGCACGGACATCGGCGTACACCGCTTCCATGCCTTCCGGCATCGAGATCCCGGCATCACCCTCGACGACGAGGCCGTTGCCGTCCGCCTTGACGTGCAGGCGATCTTTCGAGACGCCCGGCATGTCGAGCACGACGCTGATGCCATCGGCGTCCTCGAAGATGTCGGCGGCAGGAACGAGCACGTGCTCGTGCTCGCGCGCCAGGGACTGATGCTGCGCCTCGTCCGGCGGGCGCTTGGCGACTTGTTGCGTGTTATTCATGGTCATTCTCCTGCGTCAGTTCACCTTGATCTGCCGCGGCTTGGTGGCCTCCGGCCGCTCCGCGGTGATCTGCAGCACTCCGTCCCGGTAGCGGGCGCGAATCCGGTTCGGGTCCACGTCTTCCGGCAGGCTGATGGCGCGCCGGAACTCGCCGGCGAAGCGCTCACTCCGATACGACACCTCGTCTCCCCGGGTGACCTTGCGCTCGCCGGACACCGTCAGCAGATTGTGCTGGACGGATATGTCGATGGACTTGGGGTCGAGGCCCGGCGCGAACAGGTACACCTCGACGTTGCCGGGGGTCACGCCGACGTTCATGGGCGGCCAGGTGCCACGCGCCGTCGAACGGATGCCGAGCGGCCACGACCAGGGGCCGAGGAGCTCGTCCATCTCCTGCTCGAGACGCCTGAAATCCTGGAACAGCCCGCCGCAGAAAAGCTGACTGCGGTTCATTGCAGGTCCTCCTTTAACAAATGACTCGCCCCGCCCAGGCGGGGCCGGATCGAAAAATTGGGGGCCCTCTGGTGGAGTTCAAGACCCCAATGCCGGGCCCCGAACACGAGGAAGTTGCAGGCGTTCCTTGGGTTCCTCAAGGAGCGGTTTGGGGCGGAGGCTTGAGTTCACGCGTGTTTGTGGACGCCCCAGGGATACGGGCGTATCGTCGCCCGCCGAACCGGCGCAATAAACCGGCGGTTTAGAACCAATACAGATTCGACGTCAGGGGGAACATATGAACGCGAAACAGTGGGTCATCGGCACCGTCGTTGGCGCCGTCGTGGTGTTCGGGGCTGGGTGGGTCCTGTTCGAAATGCTTCTGGGCGACTACTACGCGGCCAACGCCGGCTCGGCCACCGGCGTGGACAAGGATCCGCCGATCATGTGGTCACTCGCTGTCGGCGCACTTGCGTACGCTGCGCTGATTATCTACGCGATGCGCGCGCAGGCGGCTTCGGTGAACATGGTCAGCGGCATGAAGGTCGGCGCGATCGTCGGCTTCCTGCTCTGGGCCACTGCCGACTTCTCGCTCTTTGGCATCACCAACATGAGCAATCTGACGATTACGATGGTGGATCCTTTCGTCGAGCTCGTGCACGGCGGAATCGCGGGCGCGGTGATCGGCGCGCTGCTGCCCAAAGTCGCCTGACGCAGCGGCATTGCAGGCAAGGGCCGCGATCATCGGCAGCGATGATCGCGGCCCGATAACGAGGCTGAAGCTTCAGCCAGGGGAGGTCGCCATGAGGAACAGAATCCGCAGTTCGCTAATCGGAGCGTGGGCCTGCCTCGCTGCGCTCACGCCCGCAGTCGCCTCACAGGCCGCCGTTGCACCCAAGGCGGATTACGAAGTCTGGATCATCGATCAATCCGACTCGCCCGGGCTGAAGCACGGCGGTACGTTGTACGTGTTTCCCGGCGCCCGGTTCGCCGACGGACAGACGCCATCGCCGGACGCGGCGGTGAAGATCGATCTTGGCGGCGCTTCGTCGAATCTCTGTCGCGAGCGCACCGGCGCGGATCCCGTACGGCCACACATGCTGGTGTTCAACAGCAGTGGCACGCATGCGGTCATCGCCTTCGTCGCGAGCGGGCATGTGCTGGTGCTCGACGCCGCCACCCGCGCCCCCGTCGACTGCCTGCGCGCGACGGAATCGCCGACCGGCCGCCAGGCCCATGCCGCGTTTCCGGCCCGTGACGGTTCCTACATCCTGGTCGCCAACCAGAACGGCAAGCGCCTCGAGCGCATCGATTCAGACTTCGTGGCCGGTCGGTTTACGCACAACGTGGCAGCGACGCTCGATCTCGCGACCTGCACCACGCCTTCCGGAAAGCCTTGCCAGGCTGCGGATTTGCGGCCGGACAACGCACCGATCTGCCCGGTGATCAGCAGTGAGAACGATCTGGCCTTCGTGACCCTGCGCGGCGGCGGCCTGCTGGTCGTGGACCCGCGCCCGACGCCCATGCGGATCGTGGCCGAGTACGACATGAAGACCGTTCACGGCAACGGCTGCGGCGGCGTGCAGCTCGGCGACCATCTCTACGTGAATTCGGGCGGGCGGCCAGGCCCGATGGAACACCTGCACGTCTACGGGTTCGATGTGTACCGCTTTGGGCTCGGAGAGTTCAGGGCAGCAAAGGCGGCGACAGTTAACGAGCCGCAGGCCAAGGTCGTGTACCAGGTGGACGGCGCCCACGACTCGCACGGCATGGTGCTCGCGGGCAACGAGGGCCGCTACCTTTGGGTGTTCGATCGGCACGCGGACACCGCAGAGGTGTTCGCGACAGCAGATGATCGCCATGTCGCGACCATCGCGTTGAACGGAAAGTTGACGGAGAACGCGGCGCCTGATCTGAGCGACATCTCGCCTTCGGGCAATCTGGTTTTCGTCGCGCTGCGCGGGCCGACGCCACTCTCCGGCGATCCCCATAATGCGCGCGGCGCAACGCCGGGGCTTGGAATCATCGCGGTGACTGAGGATGGCCGCGCCGGGGAACTGAAGGGCATCGTGCGTTTCACCAACGTCGGAACCGACGGTACCGAGCGCGCGGATCCGCACGGATTGCGGGTGCGGCGGACCAACGATCCACGGTAATTGGCGAGCGGTTCGGCAGGTGGCCTGAACAACACCTTTTTACGGCGGAGCGGCAATGCGGCTCACCATCGCCAGCGGCTGACCTTCCACCGCGGGCGGGGTGCCGACGACATAGTTGACGATGCCCGCGAAGGGGGCGCGCATTTCGCCTATCTTCGCGCCGAAGGCGTCGTACAGCTCCCCTAGCAGGCCGCCCTCGGCGATCGCATAGCCATCGCGGACCGTCGCACGGAACACGCCCGTGACGGGACTGGTGATTACCTGGTAGTCCTTGAGCCACACCACACTGGCGTTCGACTCCACCGTTCCCTCCAACATGTCGAGGTGACGCATCAGGTTTTGAATGCCGCGCTCCGCCAGCGCGATCGAGTGCTCATCGTTCTGGCCGAGCTGGCCGGTCTCGGTCGTGATCGCCGGTATGCCGCGTGCGAGCGCAGTCTGGTCGACGTACTTCGTGGCATCGGGCGGCGCGATTCGCCCGGAATCGATGACGATGTGGTCAAGGCCGAAGGCCAACGCCATTTCGCGGGTGGCTGCGTCCAGCCGCGCGTCGCCGGTGACCGCCATGTAGACGTAGGGCCGCAGCGCCTCGTTGCCATCACCGGCGTGCAGGTCGACCAGAAAGTCTGCCTTCGCGATGACCTGTGTCGTGATCTCGTGAGCGATGCGTTCGCTCAGCGTGCCGTCGGGCCGTCCGGGAAAGACGCGATTGAGGTTCTTGCCGTCGGCCGGGCTCGTATAGATCGTGCGGCCATAGAACGACGGCGGATTGGCGATATGCACCAGGATGAGCGTGCCGCGCAGCCCGCGTGGATCGATCGACTGGCGCAATCGCTGCAGAGCGCTGATACCCGGGTATTCATAGCCGTGCGTTCCGGCGATCAGCGCCAATACCGGCCCCGCGCTGGAGCCGCGCACGAGCGATACCGGAATGCGCGCACCCGCGTCGCCCAGCGCGGGGACCTCGAGATACCCGGAAACCGCCTGCCCCGCACTCGCGCGCAATGGTCCAAGTTGTGAGAGATCACCCGCATGCGCAGCGCAAGAAAATGCAATGAACGCGAGCAGGATTTGTGAAAACAGGCTCATAGACACCTCGATCAGTGAATGAGCGCAAGATTCGGCCGCGAGCCCATTCCAGGATGTGGACACGCCGCGCTGGCCCGCCACGAGGCAATTTTAATATTATTGTTAAGACGAACGCGCGCGCCTATTGACTTTTTTTTCAACAGGCGCATTTTGCCCGAAACGCGCCAGTTTCACGCTGGCAGGTCGAGGGGGAGAATGGACTCGCTGCGGACAACTGTGCTCGGGAGAACTACGACGACTTTATCGGGACGATAAGCAATCCCAATTTTCGTCGCTTCTGGGACGGAACCTGCGGCAGTTACAAGGTCCCGGTCCGCATCGTTGCGCCAAAGGCCGCGGCCTGCGATGCAGGGCGCCTCGCTCATGTGGGGTTGATCGAACTCATTCATCCTTTTTCAATTGGATTCGATCCGCCAGGCGCTTTTTCTGGAGTCATCCCCGGCTGGAATGACCCCGCCTACGATCCGTTGCTCGACCACGGGACCCTGGAGGCCTGGGAGAATTTGAGGACGCCGTTTCTCTTCGGCGATCCCGCCCAGGGCGGGAGCGGCGCGGTTTACGTAGGATTTCAGGCTAACAATTTCAGGTCTCAGGCGAACAATATCTACCTTCTGACTCATCCTCTCGAACTCCGAGTCAGCGAATGAAAGCTGCTTCTGATCGACCAAGAATCGAAGTATGTCCAAGTAAGCGGCAAACGCGGCAGACTCTGCGCTAACCCTCATCAGCGAGATGAGTGAGTCGTCGTAGAAAACCGCTGAGACCGGCCCACAATCCTCGATACGTCCATTGGGAAGGTACGCTTGAATACTCTCTAACCACGTACCCTGTGGGCTGACCCGAGGAAGACACGACGACTCTCGTTTTCTCTGGACTGGCCAGAAAGGCGCTTAAGTCGACGAGCGACTGGTAGGAAGATCCCATACTTGGCTCTTTCTGCACCCAGCCGAGGTCCGTGCACATAGAGGCAAGAGCCCGCTTTATGGACGACATTAAGGTGCCGGTCCAGCTCAGGTAGGCCTTGTGTATTTCTTTTCTTCCTCCGTCATCTGAGTAGTCCAACTCCTTGCTGTTGATATACGTCAGTGCTATCGATTCGGTACGGAGTTTGAGTTCCACTTCGGCTGAATGACGGCCTGAGTCGAACACAGCGCGTATGGAATCGTGATCCCGCACTTGTATCCGCCATCCCGCCGCGGATGCGGCATTGCCTACGGCCGCGAGAAGCTGTAGGGGATCGCGCGGCGGAGAGATCTGCAACGGCGGTGGATCGATTAGCGCCCTGCTAGTGAATAGGCCGGAAAAAACCACAATAGTAGCGCCGAGACTCATCGCCATTCTCCGAACAGTGTGCAGATGATAAGCCGATCTTTGACTCGTGCGTCAAATCACTCTTCCAACTTCCAATATCACCCGGGAGAAAACGATGGCCAAAGAAAACCGCGCTGTGTGGTCGTATGACATGGCATTAGAAACGCATCAGTTCAATCCCGTATGCCTTGTGCGGTCGGAGGGTGCCTAACCCGCGTTTCGACACGGCTCTTCGAATAGTTCGCTCCGTGCGCTTCGGCGCCGACGATCACTGTCACCTCGGGTGAGCCGCGCAGCCCCTTTTTTGACATTCCAGCCAAACTAAATTCAGGGCCCGGCGTCAGGATTCGTACACCCAACGCCCGCCAACCATCGTCCTCTCGACCGGAATCGAAACCAGCGTCATCGGATCCTCGACCAGCGGATTCCGCCCGAGCACCACTAGATCCGCGAGCTTCCCGGGCTCCAGTGACCCCTTCAGGTGTTTCTCGAATGACGCATAGGCGCCATTCAACGTCGTTACTCGCAGCGCTTCTTCCACGCTGATCTTCTGCCGTGGCCCCCAGGTCTTACCCTTGATGTCGGTCCGCGTCACCATCGACTGCAGCGCCATCATCGGCTCGAAGGGACCGGGCGGATAATCCGAGGCGAGCGTCGCCCTGATTCCCGCATCGAGAAAGCTGCGGAGCGCAAACATCGAGTCCAGCCGCTCCTCGCCGTATTCCTTCATTTTCTCGCCGTGGAAATACACATAGGTAGAGAAGGGCGTCGGGATGACGCCGAGCGCTTTCATTCTGCCCACCAGTTCGTCATTGATGAGTGTGCAGTGTTCGATCCGGAACCGCGGGTCGCGCCTGGGTAATTCCTTCTGCAACCGCTCGTAGACGTTGAGCACCATCCCGATCCCCACGTCGCCATTGGCATGGATGCCGTTCTGCCAGCCCGCCTCGTGAGCCTTGCGCGCGCGCTCGTAGAGGTCCTTTTCCTCTGTGACGATGATCCCGAAGTCGTCCGGACGGCCGACGTAGGACTGCGACATCCGCGCCGTTCGCTCCGAGATCGAGCCGTCGCAGGTCTGCTTCATGCCGCCGACGCGTACCCAGTCGTTGCCGAGTCCCGTCTGCACGCCGGCCTCGAGCATTTCGTCGATGTGCTGCGAGCCGATCATGCAGTTGATCCGGGTGACCAGCTCGCCGGCCGCATGGGAATCCTGGTACGCACGCAGGTCGTTGGGCGTGCCAGAGGCGTCGGTCGCGGAAGTCACGCCGGCTTTCGCGAACATGTTGGAGAAGAGCTTGACGGCCGTGCGGTCGTCCGCCCGGCTGTAGGCGCCGAAGGCGGGTATCAATGCCTCGAACGATTCGGCTGCGGTCTCCAGCAGGCGTCCAGTCAGTCGTCCGGAAGCGGGATCGCGACCGAGTTTCCCGCCGGCCGGATCGGGCGATTGGTCGGAAAGTCCGCCGCGAGTCAAAGCGAGCGAGTTGACGTAGGCCGTGTGTCCGCCGCGATGGTCGATGTACACGGGATGCTGAGGCGCTGCCTCATCGAGATCCTCGCGTGTCAGGAATCGCTGCTCTGTTGTCTTGGTGTCGTCGTACTTGAAGCCCGTGATCCATTCGCCAGCAGGCGTGACCGCGGCGCGTTTGCGAATGGCTGCCTGGATCGCGCCGATCGAGCGCAGATCGCAGTCTACGAAACGCAGGTGGCGCCGGCCCGAATACGCGGGATGTGTGTGCGCGTCGATGAAGCCCGGAACGACCGTGCTGCCGCCGAGATCGACCTTTTTCGTACCGCTGGTGGCGAGTCCGAGGATGTCGCTGTTCGAGCCGACCGCGAGGATGCGATCCCCGACGATGGCTATCGCTTCCGCGATCGGCTGGCGGGTGTCGATAGTAATGATGTGACCGTTATGGAGGATCAGCTCAGGTGTTTGCCGCGACATCGCGGCCCAGGCCCGGCCACCAAGAACGGACAACGCGCTTAGTCCGCCAGCATTCCGCAGCAGGCTGCGTCGTGATATGGCCATCGGTCCCCCCTGATTCCCAGGAGCTTAGAGTACTCCTGAACGCGCGCAGCACTTATTCTTGCAGCTGCAAACCCCCTTGCTCTCGATGCAACCGCCGCAACTGCTCGCCCAGCGCATCGACATTGGCC
>JANNHT010000078.1:0-3823 GCA_031404555.1 Gammaproteobacteria bacterium | reverse complement strand
AGTCGATCTCGTCCGGCTCGACGACGCCCGACGCCGGGTTCTCGATCGCCCAGATCATGCCGGAGAGCGCCGAGACGGTGACCTGCAGCGACGTCGCGCTGTTGTGCGGCGCGAGCTTGCGCGCCTCGTCGATCGAGAGCTGCGACCCGTACCAGTAGGCGTTCTTTGCGTGGCCCGCGAGCAGCACGCCGAGCTCGTCGATGCCGGTCGTGATGTCGCCCATCATGATCCGCTTGTGTTCCTGCAGCTGGAAATTGCGGCCGCAGAACTCGTGCACCGAAAGCACCGCGTTGTCGGACGGGTGGTAGGCGTAGTGGACGGTCGGGCGGTACAGCACGCGGTCGTTCTGGCGCACCGTCAGGAAGTCAGAAATCGAGATCGACTCGCCGTGCGTGATCAGGAAGCCGTGGAAATGCTTCGCTTCGGGCGTCCAGGTGCGCACGCGCGTCGCGCAGCCGGGCTGCGCCAGGAAGATCGCGCTCTTGCGCCCGAAATCGTGCTGGCGGCCGTCGCGCGGGAAGTGCCGCTCATGCGTGCCCCAGCCGAGCTCGGCCGGCTGGCTGCCTTCGCTGACGAAGCCGTCCACCGACCAGGTGTTGACGAACTCGCCGGGCATCTTCGGGCGGTTCGACACCTGCGTGTCACGCTCGGCGATGTGGACCACCTTGATCCCGAGCGTCTTCGCGAGGTTCGCCCAGTCGTCCCGGCCCTTCGGGTCACCTGCATCCGTGCCGGTCGCGGAGGCGATGTCGAGCAGCGCCTGCTTGACGAAGTGCGAGACAAGTCCCGGATTCGCGCCGTGCGTGATGACCGCGGTCGGCCCGTTCGTATTCGTCTTGCGAAGCTCGAGCACCTCTTCGCGCAGCGCATAGTTCGTGCGCCGGCTCACCGGGATGTTCGGGTCGGTATAGCCGCCCGGCCAGGGCTCGATGCAGGTGTCGAGATAGAGCGCGCCCTTTTCGGTGCAGAGCCGGATCAGCGCGATGCTCGAGACATCGACGGACAGGTTCAAGACGAAGTCGCCGCGGCCGATGAGCGGATCGAGCACGTGCCGGAAATTCTCACGCGTCAGCGGGTGATTGATGAACTTGATCCCGTACTCGGCTGCTTCCGCCTTGCCAGCGTCGTCCGCTGTGACGATCGTGATGCGATCCACCGACAGGCCGCCGACGTGGCGCAGGATCAGGGGCAGGACGCCCTGCCCGATGCTGCCGAAGCCGATGAAAATCAGCCGGCCGGGAAAATGAGTGTGGATCGGGTGCGTGCTCATGGCGCAAAATGTACCGTAATTCCATGAAGAAGTGGCGCTATCCGCTGATCCTCCTGGCCGTCTATGCGGTGATCTGGGCCGCGCTCGCAATCGATCCCGTGTACCGCCACGACTGGCTGCTCGAGAACGTGCTGGTGTTCGTGTCGGTGCCGCTCCTGATCCTCACTGCGAAGCGATTGCGCTTCACCGACCTGACCTACACCGGCCTGTTCCTTTTCTTCGTGCTGCACACGATCGGCTCGCACTACACCTACGCACTCGTGCCCTATGACGAATGGTTCCAGTCGCTGACCGGCGGCTCGCTGAACGAATGGCTCGGCTTCGAGCGCAATCACTTCGACCGCCTCGTGCATTTCCTCTACGGACTGCTGATCACGCCGGCGGCGGTCGAGATCTTTGCGCACTACGGCCGCTACCCGCGTTCCTGGGCCGTGCTGTTCCCGACATTCTTCATGTGGGCGCACGCGGGTCTCTACGAGATCATCGAGTGGGGCGCTGCGCTCGTCTTCGGCGGCGAGCTGGGCATGGCCTACCTGGGCACACAGGGCGACATCTGGGACGGGCAGAAGGACATGGCGCTCGCGTTCGCGGGCACGGCGATCACGATCGTCGTGTTCGCCTTCGCCGGCCGGCTGCCGATCCGGCGCGCCTGAGTCAGGCTTCCTGGACCGGGAACGGCGCGGGCCGCGAGCGGCCCTGGCGCGCGCGCTCGGCGGCGACCGCGCGGCGCCAGAAATCGCGTTCGTCGTTCGACACCGGCGGCAGCGCCGGGCGTTCCGGTTCGCGGAAATGTCTGGCGTCATCCATCGCAGGGTAAGATGCGGACGGCCGGAAAATGGTTGCAAGCCCACTCATCTCGACCGCGGACCTCGCGGGCCGCCTCGCCGACCCCGCCTGGGTCATTGCAGATTGCCGCTTCGACCTGTCGGACCCGAAAGCCGGGCACGCCGCCTGGCTCGCCGGCCATGTTCCGGGCGCGATCCACATGGACCTCGAGCGGCACCTGTCGGTGCCGGTCACCCCACAGTCCGGCCGCCATCCTCTGCCCTCCATGGAGGCCTTCGCCGCGACGCTGTCGGGACTCGGCATCGGCAATGGCATGACGGTCTGCGCGTATGACGCGGGCAACGGCGCCTACGCCTCGCGGCTCTGGTGGATGCTGCGCCACGCCGGGCACGACGCGGTCCGCGTGCTCGACGGCGGATTCGCGGCCTGGGTCGCCGAGGGCCGAGCGGTTTCGACCGAAACGGATGCGCGCCCGCGCGCGAGCTTCGTCGCGCAACCGCGGGGAGGGATGCTGGTGGACGCCGCGAGCGTCGCGGATGAGATCGCGGCGGGTGGACTGGTGGTCGACGTGCGCGGCGCCGAGCGCTTCCGGGGCGATGTCGAGCCGCTCGATGCGGTCGCCGGCCACGTGCCGGGTGCCGCCAACCTGCCGTTCCTACAGAACCTCGGTGCCGGCGGGCGATTCCTGCCGGCGGATGCGCTCGCCCGGCAATGGCGCGAACGGGTCGGCGCCGAACCCGGGCGCGCGATCACCTGCATGTGCGGCTCCGGCGTGACCGCCTGCCAGGGCCTGCTCGCGCTCGAGATCGCGGGCATCGGCGGCGGGCGGCTGTACGCGGGCTCCTGGAGCGAATGGATCCGCGATCCCTCGCGCCCGATCGCCCGCGGGCCGGCCTGATCTGGTATCTTCCGCGCCCTCTGGCATCGAACAGGATCGCCCAGTTGGACAGCGCGACGCGTGGCGCGGTGACGCCGCGGCCCTGGAGCATCGAAGACTCCAATGACCTGTACGCCGTCCGCTCCTGGGGCGGCGGGTATTTCGGCATCAACGCCGCCGGGCACATCGTGTGCCATCCGGGGCGCGATGCCAGCCGCGAGATCGACCTGTACGAAGTCGTCCGCCAGCTCGGCGCGCGCGACCTGACCGCGCCGATGGTGCTGCGCTTCTCCGACATCCTGCGGGACCGCCTGCGCTCGCTGCACGACGCATTCGCAGCGGCGATCACCGAGAACGACTACAAGAACCGCTACTCCGCGGTGTTCCCCATCAAGGTCAACCAGCAGCGCCTCGTCGTCGAGGAGGTCTATCGCGGCAGCGCGGACCTCGGCTTCGGACTCGAGTGCGGCTCGAAGCCGGAACTGCTCGCCGTCATGGCGATGACCGAGGATGCGCCGGACCGGATCATCATCTGCAACGGCTTCAAGGACGACAGCTACATTGAGGCCGTGATCCTCGCGACCAAGCTCGGCCGCAAGATCATCCCGGTCGTCGAGAATTTCTCCGAGCTCGGCTACATCCTGCGCCACGCCGAGAAGTACCAGGTGCGGCCGCAGATCGGCGTGCGGGTCAAGCTCGCGGCCGAGGGTGCGGGGAGATGGCGTGAGTCCGCGGGAGATCGCTCGAAGTTCGGCCTGTTCACGACCGAGATACTGGAGCTCGTCGAGGTGCTGCGCTCGCACAACATGCTCGACTGCCTGAAGCTCGTCCACTGCCACCCAGGCTCGCAGCTGCACGATATCCGCCGCGTCAAGGACGCGGTCAACGAG
>JANNHT010000077.1:0-5302 GCA_031404555.1 Gammaproteobacteria bacterium | reverse complement strand
ATTTGCCTACACTGACTTCCAGGTTTTTCGCGGCAAAGAGCCGCCATCGGGATCCGGACTCAAGTCCTGGCACGGAGCCGATCATCGCTGGGAGGACGTCTTCGGGCCCGGGC
Source organism: Gammaproteobacteria bacterium (assembly GCA_031404555.1). Lineage (GTDB taxonomy): Bacteria > Pseudomonadota > Gammaproteobacteria > Steroidobacterales > Steroidobacteraceae > SCUD01. The sequence continues at coordinate 5,189 of JANNHT010000077.1, read as the reverse complement.
GCGCGTGCGCGGAGCTCGGGCTCGCAGTACCAGCCGGCATGCGGCGGCGCGACTTTGCCGTCTATGCCGGCGACGTCTACGCCGCCTCGCTGTATGGCCCGCAGGTCCTGCCGAGCGCGTCGCTGATCCGGCGCGAGCGCATGGGTGACTTGAGCTTTCCGGAGTTCGATTCCCTGTGCGGCGACTGGGACTTCTTCGCCCGGCTATCGCATCGTCACGGCGCCGTCTACGCCGACGTGCCCGCGGCGCTCAATCGCAGTCACGAGGACGCGGTCCGACTGACGCGTATCGATGGCGCGATCCAGCTCGAGAAGCGCATTGCGCTGATCGATCGCCTGTGGCGGAAGGATCCGGACTTCCTGGCCGGACACGCCGCCGAAGTCGATTCGCGCCAGTGCAGCCTGTTGCTGGGATTGGCCCGCAATCGCCTGCTCGCCGGCGATGTTCCGCGGGCGCGCGAGGCTCTTGCCCGAGCGAAACCGCTGCGAAGTGGCCGGACGGCCGGCCAATGGAGAGTGCTCGCCATTGCATCCCGCGTTCCTGGCGCAACTGCGCTGCTCCGACTCGGCCGCGCACTGAGGCGCGCGCTGTCGTGAAGGTGCTGACAACGCAACACGCGCTCGAAGCAATTGCGGTTGAATGGGACCGCCTCCCTGCGGCACAAGCGGATCCGCTGCTGACACATCGCTGGATGTCGGCAGCCACGGAGCTCCACGCGGGCGATCAGCTCCACGCGGTCTGCAATCTACGGGAATCCCGGTTGGTGGCGGTCGCTCCGCTCGCCGCCACCCGCCGCAGCGGAATCCAGTGGCTCGAATTCATCGGTTCGGCTGTGCTTTACGAACCCTGTGACCTGCTCGCGGAGAGCGACACGGATCGCCAACAGCTCTGCGATTGGCTGGTCGGACTGAAGAAGCCATTGCTGTTGCAACGCGTACCTGTGAATTCCGGTACCGGGGCCGCGCTGCAGCGTGCGGCGCTCGGCCGCGGCCGCCTGCTGAAGGCGTCGAGCGCGCCGTCGCATCGGGTGGACATCCAGGGCGACTGGGATGCGTACCTCGCCGGCCGGTCGTCGCAGCTCCGCTCAGGCCTGCGGCGCAAGCGCGCGATGCTCGAACAGTCTGGCCCCGTCACATTCGACACGCTGCGCCCCACGCCCGATGAACTGCCAGCTGTGCTGGACGAGGCATTCGACGTCGAAGCCGATGGCTGGAAAGGAGCGGCGGGCACGGCGTTGAAGCAGAACGATCACCTGCGACAATTCGTATCCGAACTGGCCCGCCGGTTTGCGGCGACGGGAGACCTGCGAATCTACTTCCTGAGGTCGGGCGGCCGCGCGGTGGCCATGAGCATCCTGCTCGAATTCGACCGCCGGCTCTGGGAGATCAAGATCGGTTACCGGGAATCCGCTGCGCGCGCGTCTCCGGGCCGGCTACTGTTGTGGGAAATCCTGCGCGACGCATTTTCGCGCGGATTGAAGGGCTATGAGTTTCTCGGCGCCGGCGATGGCCAGCAACCGGACTGGGCGACATCCAGTCATTCGCTGGCGACGCTCATCTATTACCCGAACTCCCTGGCCGGATTCTCCGCTGCCGGCCTCGACCTGATCGGCCGGGTCGCTCGGCGGCTGCGACGCTAGGCGCGCCCTGTCATCCGGTACCACAGCAGGCCCGCGTATTCATGCACGGCCAGATCCGACGCGTTCAGGTTGAACGGACTCAGGCTCCATTCGGCGTGCGCGACGTCGGATGGGAGCTGGTGGTCGGCCGGCACCGGAATGGCCTGGATACCGTTCTTGACGAAAACCGCCAGCGACCGGCGCATGTGACCGGCGGAGGTCACGAGAAATACCGGGTGCGCCCCGACGACGGAACCCAGGTTCTCGGCGCTCGCTGCGGTGTTGCGCGAGGCCGTCTCGAGAACGATCCGTTCAGGCGCGATGCCCATCGCCTCCAGTTGCGACCCCATCGCCTCCGCCGCAGTGGAGTTGCCCGAGATCACGATACGGCAGTCGGGTCGCCGGTTGGCAAGGCTGGCCGCTTCCAGGACCCGGAACGCGGACGACGAATTCATTCGGCTCGAGAGCGGCATCGACGGGTCCGCCGATGCGTAGGCCGTCAGCAGGACGATCGTCTTGACGGATTCGTAGCGCTCCGGATCCGTCATGGCCGGGTGCTCGTACTCGAGCGGCGACAGCAGGAGCGTCGCGACCGGGCCGAAACTGAAGACCGTCAGCACCGCACCGGACGCGATCAGCAGCGGGCGCGAGAAGCGCCGAATGGACGGCATGGCCAGCGCGAACATGCCGAGCAGGAACAAAGCGGCTCCGATGTCGGATGGCGCCACCAGAATCCGCAGCAGATCGCTCATGAAGAAGTCTCCACCGAAGGATCGGAGACGCTATTGACGCTCTTGAATCCTTGGGTCACGCTGCCGCGCAAACGGCGGGAGACACAGCATGGCCACGCTCGAAGCCCAGTTCAAGTCGGCACAGGACGACGTGCAACAGCTAGCCGAGCGGCCTGATAACGACACCCTCCTCGAGCTGTATTCCTTCTATAAGCAGGCGACCGAGGGCGACGTCAGCGGCGACAAGCCGGGCGCCTTCGACTTCAAGGCGCGGGCGAAGTACGAGGCCTGGGAAGCGCGCAAGGGTATGAAGCGGGAAGTCGCGATGAAGGCCTACGTGCAGCTCGTCGAGCACCTTAAATAGCCATGCCCGGGCGACGCCGGGCCGCCCTTCTCTGGATTCTCGCCTTCGCGCTGCCGGCCCTGGTGCTGGCGGCCAAGATCCCGTCGCGGCCGCGCATCCTCGCCGTCCTGAACGACGCCGCACACGCACCCGTATTCGCCGCGTTCGCGGTCGTGATCCTGCTGCTGCTGCATCGCCGCATTCCGCTCGTGCCCGCACGCTATGCCGCGTCATTGCTGCTCGCCGTCGCGATCGGCGGCGCGATTGAACTGGTGCAGCCATTCATCGGCCGCGGCGCGCAGTGGTCCGATCTGCTGACGGATGGGCTCGGCGCCATCGCGGGACTCGCGGTCGCCGGCTGGTTCAACGCGCATGCGAGCTGCCGGCCGCCCGGCCTGTGTCAGCGTGTCGCCCTTGCCCTGATCGCGGTCGCGGCGGCAGCGCCTGTCGTCTGGCCGGTCGCGGAGGCGTCGATCGCTTACCGCGTACGGTCATCCCGCTTTCCGACGCTGTTCGAGAACCGCTCGTCCATCGACCAGTACTTCATCCGCCTGCGCGGCGTGACCGCGGACGATGAACTGTTGCCCGATCGATGGAGGCGCCCCGGCGATTCGCCGAGCCTGCACATCCGCGTCCACGGCAAACAGTTTCCAGGCGTGACGCTCGCCGAGCCCGCTGCCGACTGGACCGGCCACTTGAAGCTGATGCTCGACCTGACCAATCCGGCGCCACAGCCGCTCGCGCTGACGCTGCGCGTGCACGATCGAATGCACGACAACGAGGCCGGCGATCGATTCAACCGCAGCCTCGTCCTGCCGGGCGAATCGCGGGAAGTGATTGCGATTCCGCTCGCGGATATCGCCGCAGCACCCCAGGGGCGCACGCTCGATCTATCGCAGGTGGACGGCCTGATCCTGTTCGGCGACGGCGACGCAAGCACCGCCGGCCGTGCGTTCTACGTCACGAGGATCTGGCTGGAGTGAGCGGCAAAAGATGGCGTCCCCACGGGGATTCGAACCCCGGTCGCCGCCGTGAAAGGGCAGTGTCCTAGGCCTCTAGACGATGGGGACTCTGAACATTGGTGGAGCCAGACGGGATCGAACCGTCGACCTCTTGCATGCCATGCAAGCGCTCTCCCAGCTGAGCTATGGCCCCACGCGAAGGCCGCGAATTCTCGGCCAGACGCCCCGGGGTGTCAACGGCTTGCGGCGGCCCTGAAAAGGTTTCGCCGCAGGGCCGACTCCGGGGAGTCGAGCCTGCGGCGAGGTTAGATCGAAGTGACTAGCGGGTTACTGGCGCGTCAGGCGGCGGCGGCGCAGTGCCGGCACCATCCCGAGCAGTCCGAGACCCAGCAGACCCAGCGTGCCCGGCTCCGGAACCGAATTGGCCGGACGGAAGGTCACGAGCAGGCCCAGGTCGTCGAAGTCCTTGTCGTTCGGGTTGCCGCCCGAGTCATCCAGCAGGATGTACCACTGGTTTTCGCTGATCTGGATCAGGCCGAACACCATCAGGCCGTTGATCGTGAAGTTCTGGCCGTTCTGCACGGAAGACTCCGTGCCGCTCGACGTAAAGCGGAACGAGAGCAAGCCGCCGTTCGTCGTGTCCGAGCAGGTCTGGCCGATGGCCGCCGTGTTCGTATTAAAGCTGCAGCCGCCGGCATGGATCGAGAAGGTTACGCGGTTGGTATAGCCCGCTTCCTTGCCGATGTACTGATAGGTCAGCGTGCCGGGTCCCTGCGCATTCAGCGCATAGCCCACGAGCACCGACTGGTTTGTGCCGCCTGCCAGGCCCAGGTCATTGTTGCGCGCCAGGTACGTGCTGGCGTTGCTCGGACCCGGATCGGTGATGTAGAGCGCCTGCGCCTGGCTGGCAAAGCCAACCGTCGCAGCGAGACCGAGCAGAGTCGAGAGACGAGTCTTGTTCAACATGGGCGCAATACTCCTACGGACGCCCAATACAAAGCAACAACCGTGCCAGAATCAACGAGTTAACAGAATCCGGTCTGACCCACCCTGAAACCGTGACGCAGTTCACACTTTTGGGCTGTTTTGGGGTCCTGTGCCCCCTCCCAACAACCCAGCCGCCGCGTCGCACTCAGCGGTTGTAAACAAACCCGACATCCACATCCCTCCTCGCACATTCGCGGCCTTGCAGGCAGAATCTGTCCGGGAATCAACAACCTGAGAAGCCTGACCATGGCAGCGCGGCTAATTGGCACCGGACTGGTCCTGGGAGCGCTTCTGGCGCTCCTCGGCGCCTCTCAAGCCGCCGGAAACAGCATGCAGAATCCCGGAGTCACGCGCACCCTCATCGTCCTGGGCGCCTCCTATGCCAAGGGCTGGGGCACGCCCGCCCTGCCCGGTTATGACCGCGTCATCAATCGCGGCGTCGGCGGCGAGGAAACCGGCGGCATGCTGAAGCGCTTCCCGACCGACGTCGTCGCGGCGAAGCCGGCGGCGGTCCTGATCTGGGGCCACGTCAACAACATCACCCGCGC
>JANNHT010000076.1:0-6290 GCA_031404555.1 Gammaproteobacteria bacterium | reverse complement strand
CACGCCCGACATGCCGATCGGCTCGCGGATGCCTTCCTGGCCGTCGATGATGAATTCCTGCGGCAGCACGTGCAGGATCTTCTGGTCCGCCGGGATCGGCACCGCCTGCGCCGCGTCCATCACGCGCGAGACGTCGCCGCTCACCACTTCCTTGTCCTTGATCGCAACGATGCCGTGCGAGTTCAGGCTCCGCACATGGCTGCCGGCGATGCCGGTGAAGACCGAGCGGATCTCGACGCCGGCCATCAGCTCGGCTTCCTCGACCGCGCGCTGGATCGACTGCACGGTCGAGTCGATGTTGACCACCACGCCCTTCTTCAGGCCGCGCGACGGGTGTGAGCCGAGGCCGATCACCTCGAGGCTGCCGTCAGCGTGCATCTCGCCCACCATGGCGACGACTTTCGACGTGCCGATGTCGAGTCCCACGATCAGGTTGCGGTCGGAACGCTTAGGCATCGGGCTGGAAATCTCCATTCAGGCTGTTGGCCATCGTCGCCGGCGAGCTTTTCGGCTTGCGGTTCTTGCGCCAGCCGACCGAGAAACCGTTCGAATAGCGCATGTCGACGTAGTCGATGTCGGCGGCGCGGCCGGCGATCACGACCGCACCGACCTGGATGAATCGCTCGAGACGCTCGTCCACCTGGCGGCGGCCGAGCCGCACCGTCACGCCGTTCGAGAGTTCGAGCTCCCAGGCACCGCGCGCGTCGAGGCGCAGCGCCGAGACCCGGAGGCTCAGTTCGTTCAACCGGCCGTGGACTGCGAGGTAGCGCTGCGCGACCTGCCAGTGCGTGCCGTCGGGTCCGTCGAGCCGCGGCAGTTCCGGCGGCACGTGGCGCACGCCGGTCGCGAACAGCTCGCCGCGCGTGTTCAGCAATCCGTCCTCGCCCCAGCGCGCCGCGGCCTGCTGCTCCAGCACCTCGATGCGCACGCGATCCGGCCACAGCCGCTGCACGCGCGCGCGGTCCACCCAGGCGAGCGCCTCGACCGCCTGGCGAAGCCGATCGAGGTCGGCGCTGACGAAGCCGCCCTTCAGCACGCCGCGCGCGGCCTGCTCGACCTCGACCGAGGTCACGCGCTGGAACGTGCCGTCGATCACGATGCTGCGCACCGGCTGGTCGAGCCCGAGCACGAGCAGGAGCCCGAGCGCGCCGACCGCGAGCAGCGCGCCCGCGATGCGGCCCGCGCGATTCCACTCGAGCTGTGGCCACTCGAAGCGGGGGCCGCTGGGCTTGCGACGATTGCGCCTGCGCAGGAGGCCCATGTCAGCTGCGCTCCCGTGAATAGCTGGTCTCGAGGATTCGCCACGCGAGTTCCGGGAAATCGATGCCGACCGCGTGTGCCGCCATCGGCACCAGGCTGTGGCTCGTCATGCCGGGGACAGTGTTGATCTCGAGCAGCAGCGGCACTCCGTCCTCGCCCGTCACGAAATCCACGCGGCCCCAGCCCGCGGCACCGACCGCGGCGAAGGTGTCGAGCGCCGCGCGCTGCATCGCGGACTCGGCCGAGTGCGCGAGCCCGCAGGGGATCAGGTAGCGCGTGTCGTCGGCGAAGTACTTCGCCTGGTAGTCGTAGAAGCTCCGCGGCGTCTCGATACGGATTGCCGGCAGCGCCTCGCCCTGGAGGATGCCGACCGTGTATTCGCCCGCCGTCATCCAGCGCTCCGCGATCACGACCGGGTCGAGCGCGGCCGCGGCGCGCCAGGCGGCCGGCAGGTCGGCGGCGTTCTCGACACGGCTCATGCCGACGCTCGAGCCCTGGCTCGCGGGCTTCACGGCGAGCGGCATACCGAGCTCGCGCGCCGCGCGCTCGAAATCCGCGGCGTCGCGCAGCACGACCCAGGGCGGCGTCGCGACGCCTGCTGCCTGCGCGAGCTCCTTGGTGCGGCGCTTGTCCATGCCGATCGCGGAGCCGAGCACGCCGCTTCCGGTGTACGGCAGCCCGAGCCACTCGAGCGCGCCCTGCACCGCGCCGTCCTCGCCGCCGGGGCCGTGCAGCGCGATCCAGACACGCTCGCAGCCCGAGGCGACCAGTTCGGTCAGCGCGTGCTCGGAAGGATCGAACGCGGCCGCCTTCACGCCGCGCGAGACCAGCGCCTCGAGCACCGCGTTGCCGGTCAGGAGCGAGATCTCGCGCTCGGCCGAGGCGCCGCCCATCAGCACGGCGACCTGACCAAATTCATTCGCGTCGGTGACACGGCGGAAGCCCGCGCCGGATGCACGCAGGCGGCTCATGTACAGCCTCCGCTCGGCATCCAGAGACGCGCGCGCATGGCGACGCCGTTCGCCAGCGCACACGGGGTCCGGCGGGGTTGTTCGCGAGCAAACTCGTAAGTTCCGGCGGAGTTTGCGAGCGAACAAGCTCGCCGGACCGCGTGCGCGCCGGTGGCCAGCATGACGAATGCACGGGCGGTCACGCGGCTTCTCCGATGACGCGCACTTCGGGCACGAGGCGGATGCCGTGCACTTTCTCGACGGTCGCCTGCACGTGGCGGACGAGCGCCTCGAGATCGGACGCGGTCGCCTCACCCTCGTTCAGGATGAAGTTCGCGTGCTTGTCGGAGACCATCGCGCCGCCGATGCGATGGCCCTTGAGCCCCGCTTTCTCGATCAGCTGCGCCGCGTGGCCGCCGGGCGGATTCGTGAACACCGAGCCGCAGCTCCAGGCGCCGATCGGCTGGCTCGCGTGGCGCTTCTCGAGGAGCTTCTTGATCGAGTCCGTGCTCGCGTCGGGGCGCTGCTCGAAGCGGAAAGTTGCGGCCACAAACCATTCGCCGGCGACCGGCGGCGTGATACTGCGATAACCGTAGCGGTATTCGGAGGCCTGGCGGCGGCGGCGCGCGCCGGCGCGATCGATGGTCTCGACCTCGACCACGCACGGCCAGGTCTCCCCGCCCCAGGCGCCGGCGTTCATCGCGAGCGCGCCGCCCACCGTGCCGGGAATGCCGGCGAAGAAGTCCGCCGGGCCGAGCTGCCACTTCGCGCACTGGCGGCCGAGCCGCGCGCAGGCAACGCCGGCCTCGGCGCGCACGCCGTCCGTGCCGACGCGCTCGAGCGCGGTCAGGATTCCGTGCACCGAGATCACTGCGCCGCGGATGCCGCCGTCGCGCACCAGCAGGTTGCTGCCGAGCCCGACCCAGGTCACGGCGAGCGACGCCGGCAGCGCGCGCAGGAATGCCGAGAGATCTTCGACATCGCGCGGCGTGAACCAGAGGTCCGCCGGGCCGCCGACGTGCCAGGAGGTGTGGCGCGACATCGGCTCGTTCACCGCGACGCGATCCTCGAATCCGGCCGGCACGCCGACAGCGCTCATGCGGCACCCGCCCGGCCGAGCGTCTGCGGCAGCTCGTGCGCGACGCCGCCGATGCTGCCCGCTCCCATCGTCAGTACCACGTCGCCGTCCATGATCACGCCCGCGAGCGCGGCCGGCAGCTCGTGCACGTCCTCGACGAACACCGGTTCGAGCCGGCCGCGGCCGCGCACGGCGCGGCAGATCGCGCGTCCGTCGGCGTTTGCGATCGGTTCCTCGCCCGCGGCATAGACCTCGGTGACGAGCACCGCGTCCGCGAGCGACAGCACGCGGCCGAAGTCGTCGATCAGGTCGTGGGTGCGCGTGTAGCGGTGCGGCTGGAAAGCGAGCACGAGCCGTCGATCGGGCCATGCCTGGCGCGCGGCATCGAGCGTCGCCTCGATTTCCGTCGGGTGATGGCCGTAGTCGTCCACGACCGTGATGTGCCCGGCGGCCGTCGTGAGTTCGCCGACTGTCTCGAGCCGGCGGCCGATGCCCTGGAAGGACGCGAGCGCGCGGGCGATCGCCTCGTCCGCGACCTCGAGTTCGGTCGCGACCGCGATCGCGGCTAGCGCGTTGCGGACGTTGTGCAGGCCCGGGAGGTTCAGCGTGATCGCGAGCGGCGCACGCCCCTCGCGCAGCACATCGAAGCGGGTCGCGGCGCCGCGGCGCTCGAGCGCCGTGGCGCGCAGGTCCGCCGTCTCGCCGAGGCCGTAGCGCACGGTCGGGCGGCCGACCAGTGGCAGCAACTCCTGCACGACGGGATCGTCGCTGCACATCACGGCGAGCCCGTAAAACGGCAGGTTGTGCAGGAACTCGATGAAGCTCTGCTTCAGCTTTTCGAAGTCGCCGCCGTAGGTGATCAGGTGATCGTTGTCCACGTTCGTCACGATCGCGATCACGGGCTGCAGGTGCAGGAAGGACGCGTCGCTCTCGTCGGCCTCGGCGACGAGGAAGCGGCCGGTGCCGAGTTTCGCGTTGCTGCCGGCGCTCTTCAGCTGTCCGCCGATCACGAAGGTCGGGTCGAGGCCGCCCTCGGCCAGCACCGAGGCGACGAGGCTCGTGGTCGTGGTTTTGCCGTGAGTGCCCGCGACCGCGATGCCCTCGCGAAAGCGCATCAGCTCCGCGAGCATCTCGGCGCGGCGCACGACCGGGATGCGGGCCGCCTGTGCGGCGACGAGCTCCGGGTTCGCCGCGCCGACCGCGGTCGAGACGACGACGACGCCCGCGCCCTCGACGTGCGCGGCGTCATGGCCGATGAAGACGCGCGCGCCCATCTTTGCGAGCCGCGTGGTCACGGCGTTGGCGCGCAGGTCCGAGCCCTGCACGCGATAGCCGAGGTTGACCAGCACCTCGGCGATGCCGCCCATGCCGGCGCCCCCGATACCGATCAGGTGGATCAGTCCGACGCGGCGCATGGGTGTCTTCATGCCGCTTCGCCCTCCGCCTCGAGGCAGAGCGCGGCGACGCGCTCGGCGGAGTCCGTCACCGCGCGCGCGCGCGCGGCTTCCGCCATCGCGATCAGCTTGCCGCGCCCGCCGGTCACGAGGGTCGCGAGCCGGTTCGCAAGCTCGCCCGCGGTGAGCCCGATCTCGGACACGACCTGCGCAGCGCTCACCTGGCCGAGCCAGTTGGCATTCTTCGTCTGGTGATCGTCCACGGCGGCCGGGAACGGCACGAGCAGCGCGCCGATGCCGGCGGCGGCGAGTTCCGCAACGGTCGATGCGCCCGCACGCGAGATCACGAGGTCGGCCTCGGCATAGGCCGCAGCCATGTCGTCGACGAACGGGCGCACGTCGGCCTCGATGCCGGCAGCGCGATAGCTGGCCTCGGTCGCCGCGTGGTCGCGTTCGCCGGTCTGGTGCAGTACGACGGGACGGCGCGACAGCGGCAGCATCGCGATCGCCTCCGGCACCAGGCGATTGAGCGCGGCGGCGCCCTGGCTGCCGCCGAACACGAACAGGCGCACCGGGCCCTCGCGCCCGCCCATGCGTTCGCGCGGCGGCGGCAGCGCGGCGATCTCCGGACGCACGGGATTGCCGACGTAGATGGCGTCGCTGCGCCTCGGGAAGCTGCCGGGAAATCCCTCGGCGATCCGCGAGGCGAAGCGCGCGAGCCAGCGGTTCGTGAGCCCCGCGACCGCGTTCTGCTCGTGGATCACGAGCGGGGTACCGGCGAGCCATGCGGCGATGCCGCCCGGACCTGAGGTGAATCCGCCGCAGCCGAGCACGACGCCGGGCTGGCGGCGCTTCAGCGCCGCGCGCGCCTGGCCGACCGCGCGCGCGAGCACCAGCGGCGCCCTGAGCCAGCGGCCGAGGCCCTTGCCGCGCAGGCCCTCGACCTCGATCCACTCGACCGGGTAGCCCGCGGCCGGTACCAGCCGCGACTCGATGCCGCGCTGCGTGCCGAGCCAGACGACGTCGCGCCGCCCGCGCAACGCGCCCGCGACCGCGAGCGCCGGGAACACGTGCCCGCCGGTGCCGCCCGCCATGATCACGACCGGTGCCGTCATGGTTGACGCGCCTCCGGTGGCAGCGCGCTCTTGCCGGAGGCCGCGACCTCGTGGTGCACGCGCAGCAGCACGCCGATCCAGGCGAGGGTCACGAGCATGCTCGAGCGACCGTAGGACAGGAGCGGCAGCGTGAGCCCCTTGGTCGGCAGCAGGCCCATGGTCACGCCGATGTTGATGAAGGCCTGGAGGCCGAGCCAGACGCCGAAGCCGGCCGCGAGACAGGCGTGCAGCGGCATGCCGGCATCCGCCGCGATGCGCGAGAGCCGGAGGCTTCGCAGCACCAGCGTGAGGAATGCGACGACCACGATGAGCACGCCGAACAGGCCGAATTCCTCGGCCATCACGGCGAACACGAAGTCGGTGTGCGCCTCGGGCAGGTAGGAGAGCTTCTGGATGCTCGAGCCGAGGCCGACGCCGAACCACTCGCCGCGGCCGATCGCGATCAGCGACTGCGTGAGCTGGAATCCGCTGTTGTACGGATCCTCCCAGGGGT
>JANNHT010000075.1:0-9595 GCA_031404555.1 Gammaproteobacteria bacterium | reverse complement strand
TTTCGCCTTGAGATCGAGCATCGCCTGCACGTGGATCTTCATCGAGGCGCGCGCCTCGCGCTCGATGCGCGCCGGGTCCCGCTGCCGCGCCTCGGCAGCCTGCGCGAGCGTCCAGCCGCGCGGCAGATAACCGTTTCGCGGGTCGTGCGCGGAGGTCTGGTCCGTCACCACGTCGGGGATGACGCCGCGGCGCGCGAGTTCGGGATAGACATCGGCCGCGTTGCCAAGGAGACCGACCGACAGCGCGCGCTTGGCGCGGCGCGATTCCTCAATGATCGCGAGCGCTTCGTCGAGCGTCGTCGCCTTCCGATCCACGTAACCGGTGCGCAGGCGAAAGTCGATACGTGACTCGTCGCACTCGACCGCGAGCATCGAGAAGCCCGCCATCGTCGCCGCGAGCGGCTGCGCGCCGCCCATGCCGCCGAGTCCGGCGGTGAGGATCCAGCGGCCCGCCGCGTCACCGCCGAAATGCGCGCGCGCGCAGGCGCCAAACGTCTCATACGTGCCCTGCACGATGCCCTGCGAGCCGATGTAGATCCAGGAGCCTGCCGTCATCTGGCCGTACATCATCAGGCCCTTGCGGTCGAGCTCGTGGAAATGCTCCCAGGTCGCCCAGTGCGGCACGAGGTTTGAATTCGCGATCAGCACGCGCGGCGCATCCACGTGCGTCGTGAACACGCCGACCGGCTTGCCGGATTGCACCAGCAGCGACTCGTCGTCCTTCAGCCGGCGCAGCACTGCGAGGATGCGGTCGAAGGACTCCCAGTCGCGCGCGGCCTTGCCGATGCCGCCGTACACGACGAGCTGGTCCGGGTGTTCGGCAACTTCCGGATCGAGGTTGTTCTGGAGCATCCGGTACGGCGCTTCGGTCAACCAGCTGCCGCAATTCAACGCCTTGCCGCGTGGTGCGCGGACAACGCGCGGTCCTGATTGCGTCGCTGGCGGTGCCGGTTTGGCGTTCACGAACCGCGAGGATACCGCGGGCGGGCGCATAATGGACATGCACCCGTGCTCCGGAAGGAGATCCCCATGAAACGCATCGGCTTGTCGCTTGCCGTGATTCTGCTCAGCGCCTGCGCCGGACTGTTCGGCTCGGGTGGCCGCCAGGGTGTTTCGAGCAGCCTGGTCGATTACCTGTATCCGAAAGGCGAAGTGCCGCCGCGGCAGGAAGGCCAGATCCCGCACCTCGAATTGCCGCTCGCCGTCGGGCTCGCATTCGTGCCGTCGCAGTCCGGAAGCAATGCCGTGCTCTCGGAAGCCGAGCGCATGAAGCTCCTGAACGACGTCAAGAAGTCATTCGACGGCCGCGACTACATCCAGGAAATCGCGGTGATTCCGGATGCCTACATCCGGTCGGGCCGCGGCTTCGATTCGCTCGAGCAGACCGCGCGGCTATACGGGCTCGACGTCATGGCGCTCGTGTCCTATGACCAGGTGACGCACAGCGCCGAGAAGACCTCGTCTCTCCTGTACTGGACCATCGTCGGCGCGTACATGATCAAGGGCAACAAGAACGACACCCAGACCTTCGTGGACACCGCGGTGTTCGACGTCGCGACCCGCAAGCTCCTGTTCCGCGCACCCGGCGTCAACGAGTTCAAGAGCAGCTCGACGCTCGTCGGCCTCGAGCACGATGTGCGCGCCTCACAGCAGAAAGGCTTCGAGCTCGCGATGGCCGACATGACGGTCAACCTCGACAAGGAACTGTCGGTATTCAAGGAACGCATCCGCACGGATGGCAGCGTCCGCGTTACGCGCGCCGCCGATTACTCCGGCGGCGGCGGCACACTCGACCTGATTTCGATTGCGGTGCTCGGATTCTTCGGCTGGAAATGGCGTGCTGCCGGGGAGCGCCGCCGCATCGGCTGATTTCTGGCAGAATGGGCGCGCCAGACGGCCCATCCCATGACGGAAACCCGCTCACTGTCGCGCGCCACGCTCGGCGCACTCGGCGTTGTCTACGGTGACATCGGCACGAGCCCCCTCTACGCGCTACGCGAGGCGACCGCCGCGGCCGGCGGGGCGACCGACGTCAACGCCATGCTCGGCGTGCTGTCGGTCATCTTCTGGAGCCTGCTGATCGTCATCTCGCTCAAGTACGTCGTGCTGATCCTGCGCGCGGACAATGACGGCGAGGGCGGCGTGCTTTCGCTCGTCTCGCTGGTCCAGCAGAAGATGAACGGCTCGGGGACGGCCGCGAAGCGGCTGGTGCTGCTCGCCGTGCTCGGCACCGCCTTCTTCTACTGCGACGCGCTCATCACGCCCGCGATCTCGGTGCTGGGCGCGGTCGAAGGCCTCGAGATGATCGATCCGGCGATGCACCGGGCAATCGTGCCGGTGACGCTCGCGATCGTGATCGTCCTGTTCGCGATCCAGCGGCGCGGCACCGAACGCATCGGCCGGCTGTTCGGCCCGATCATGGTCGTCTGGTTCGTGACGATCGGGCTGCTCGGACTGCGCTCGATCATGCAGACACCAGAGATCCTGATGGCGCTCAATCCCGTCTACGCGCTCGGCGTGTTCGTCGGGCATCCGGGCGTCGCGCTAACGATCCTGGGTGCGGTGTTCCTGGTGCTGACCGGCGGCGAAGCACTCTACATCGACATGGGCCACGTCGGCCGCAAACCCGTGCGCGTCGCCTGGTTCCTGGTGGTGTGGCCGGCGCTGCTCCTCTGCTACTTCGGCCAGGGCGCACTGCTGCTCTCCACGCCATCGGCGATCGAGAATCCGTTCTTCGCGCTGGCATCGCCTTCCGCGCTGCCCTGGCTCGTCGGCATCGCGACCGCGGCCGCGATCATCGCCTCGCAGGCGACGATATCCGGTGCCTTCTCGGTGACGAAGCAGGCCGTGCAGCTCGACTTGTTGCCGCGCGTCAAGATCCTGCAGACCTCTGCCGACGAACACGGCCAGATCTACGTGCCGGCTTCGAATGGCATCATGCTGGTCGCGGTCTGCGCCTTCGTGCTGATCTTCCAGTCCTCGAGCGCGCTGTCCGGAGCCTACGGCGCGGCGGTCAACGGCACGATGGTGATCACGACCATCCTGGGCGCCGTCGCAGCGCGGGTCGCCTGGGGCTGGTCCGCCTGGCGCGTCGCGGTGATCTTCGGGCTGTTCGGCATCGTGGACCTGGCCTTCGTCGCCGGCAACGCCACCAAGATTCCGACCGGCGGCTGGGTGCCGCTCGTGCTCGCGGCCGCGATGTTCGGTGTCTTCGTCACCTGGCGCGACGGGCGGGCGCTGCTCCGCGCCGAGCTGCAACGCCGCGCCGTGCCGATGTCGGAGCTGCCGGCACTCCTCGCGGACGTCACACGCGTGCCGGGAACCGCCGTCTTCCTCGTGAGCCACAAGGGCTTTGTGCCGACGGCGCTGCTGCGCAACCTCGAGCACAACCACGTCTGCCACGAACAGATCGTGATCCTGCACCTCGAGATCCAGCGCACGCCGCGGCAGGACGTGGTCTGCCGGAGCTATCCCGAGGAGGTCTTGCCGGGCATCCACGTCGTGCACGCACGCTTCGGGTTCATGGAGACACCGGACGTCAAGGTCGCGCTCGCCGGCGCCGCGCGGCGCGGCCTGCGCATCGACGACCGGGACTGCACGTACTTCCTGGGCTGGCACCTGGTGCGCGCGCGGGCGCGCGGCGGGCTTGCCGGGATGAAGTTGCGGCTGTTCGCCTGGTTGCAAAGGCGCAGCGCCCAGGCCGCGGAGTTCTTCCGCATGCCGACGCAGCGCGTCGTGGTGCTCGCGACCGAAGTCGAAATCTAGTCGAGCGGCGTGACTTCCGCGTCGCCTTCCCGCTTCACACCGAGCCGGATCGGGCGCGGCGCACCGCTTGGCGGCAGCGTGATCTCGACCCAGAGCCGCTCGCCCTCCGGGCGGCGCGACGGATCCACGCCGTGCTCGGGAATGAAAAAGGCGACCGGCGTCGCGAGACGCCAGCAGGACGCATCCGTGCAGTTGCCGGTGGTGACCCAGTGCAGGCCATCGCCGTCCTCGACCGCGACCAGGCGGCCGTCGCGCGCTTCGAGCCTCGCCATGAACATGTCCCCGCCGCCGCCTGAATCGCGTGAGCTGTTGTCCCGGGCAGCGTCGACGACGATTCCGATGCTGACGTAGCGCCCGCGGATCGGCATGTACGGATCGTACGGCGCGGACTCGACCCAGACTCTCGGATAGCTCGCGCGGTCGTAGAGGAACTTCGCGCCGACGCTCGAAACGAGGACCGCCTGCGCCGCGCCGACGATCAGGCCCTTCGCGAGCGTATTCATGCGCCGCCCTTCTGCACTCGCCCGACCAGCCGGCGACGCATGCGCTCGAGCAGCCAGCCGCCGCCGATGAACAGGATGCCGATGCCGATCAGGCCGAACGCACGCCCGAGCCGGTCATAGAGGCTCGAGAAGTAGAACGCGAGCACCGTGATCGCAAAGGCCAGCACGCCGATGTTGATCGCGAGCCGCTGCTGGTCGCGGATGCCCCAGAGCACGATACCGACCGCGCCAAGCGCGAGCAGCGCGTGCTGCGCGAGTTCGAGCGATCCTGATCCGCCCGAGGTCTGCGACAGCACGACTGCCCAGGCGAGCGCGGCCAGGAGCCAGAGCGCATCGCGCCCGCGCAGGAACCAGGCGAGCGCGAACGGCAGCACGATGGCGAGCGTCCAGCCGACGATCATCGCCGTGCGTCCGATCTCGCGCCGCTCGGCCATGAATGGCCAGTCGTCGCTCATGCTGGAAAACAGGACCCCGGCCGCGCTGGGGATCAGGGCGATCGCGCCTAGCCAGCCGAGCGCGCGACGCCAGCGCACGGACGAGTGCGGCGGCGTCGCGGCGAGATACACGCAGGCCAGCAGGAAAAGACCGACCGACATCGCTTCCGTATTCTCCCAGGCCGCAAACCGCGGCTGTGACTCGATCCACTCGCCCCAGAGCCAGGCGGGCGCCAGCAGCGCGAGCCATAGCACCTGCGGCCACTCCCGCAGCATCCAGACGCCGACCGCGGCGCCGATCGACCAGAGCATCAGCGCGCCCGGCCAGTGCTCGGCCATGTGGAAGATCTGGCCCGACAGATAGATGCCGGCGCCGAGCGCCGCCGTGCCCGCGGCGTGCAGCGTCGCCGACAGCGCCGGACTCGAACGCGTGGCGACCGCACCGCTTGCGTGCAGCACCGCGATCATCGCGAGCACGAGCCCGAAGCGCGCGGCCGGCGTCATGCTGTCCCAGTTCGCCGCGACGAAAAGCAGCAGGCCCGCGGTCAGGAGCAGGCCGCCGAAAGCAAACACGATCAGCGTGATGCGGCTCGTCTTCGCCTCGCCTCCGTGCGCCTGCTCCCAGGCGCGGATGCGTTCCGCCGCGGCGGCGTCGAGCAAGCCCGCGCCCAGCCAGCGATCGAGTGTCGACTGCCAGCGGTCGCTCATGCCGCGAACTTCTTTTCCACCGCGTCGTAGTGGTCGATGATCTGGCGCACGTACTGGCGCTTGTTCAGGTAGCTGCCTGGATAGAAGCTGCGCTTGAAGCCGTAGATGATGATGGACTTCAGGTCGTGCCGGTCGAGCCCGAGGTGCTTGACCGCGAGCGCGAGCTCGTTCGTGACCGTCGTGTTGCTCATCAACCGGTTGTCGGTGCAGAGCGTGGTCGAGAGCCGCTGCGCGCGCAGCTTGCGGAACGTGTGGTCGTCCAGCCACTTGAGTTCCGGGTTGGTCTGGAGATTGCTCGTCAGGCAGACCTCGAGCGTGATGCGCCGGTCCGCAATGTAGTTGCCGAGCTTGTCCACGTAGAGATCCCGGTCCTCGATCTCCGGATCGCGGATTTGCTCCGCCTCGAGCAGGTAAGTGCCGTGGCCGATGCGGTCGGCGTGCAGGTCGGTGATCGCCTGGAAGATGGACTCCGGCCCGTAGGCCTCGCCCGCGTGCACGGTGCGCTTCAGGAAATGCCGGTGCGCGTATTCGAACGCCTCCTTGTGCGCGCTCGCCGGATAGCCCGACTCCTCGCCCGCGAGGTCGAAGCCGACGACCTGCAGGCCCTGGCTGTCGCGCGCGAGCACGGCCGCACGCGCGAGGTCGAGTGAAGCCATCGCGTAGAGGTCCTTCGGCCGCGTGTAGGGATGCGCGGCGAACAGCGTGTCGTAGTAGCGGCTGAAGCCCGCGGTGAACATGCGAAGCGCGCAGCAGATGATGCCGTACTCGAACGGCGGCTCGCGCCCTGCTGCGATGTCCGCGCGGCGGTTGTAAGCTTCGCGGGCACGGCGCAGGCCGCGGTCCACGGCTGCGATCACGGCGACCGCATCGAGCCCCGGCCGCACGTGGAGCTGCGGCGCGAAGCGCACCTCGAGGTAACGCACGCCCTCGGCCTGGTTGTCCTCGGCGAGCTCGAAGGCGACGCGTTCGAGGGATTCCTCGTCCTGCATCACCGCGACCGTGTACTGGAAACCCTTCAGATAGTCGCCGAGGCTGGTGTAACGCTCCTTATATACGGTCTCGCGCAGCCCGCCCTCGGTGTAGCTCGGCAGCTCCACCCGGTGCTCACGCGCGAGCTCGATCAGGGTCGGGATCCGGAGCGACCCGTCGAGATGCACATGCAGGTCGGTCTTCGGCAGCTCGGCGATGAAGGCGTTCGAGATCATGGCCGCCAGCATAACGCGGTGGCGGGACCGTCCGGTAAACTCCGCCGGTGGGAACCATCGAAACGAAAACCTGGACCCGGGTGATCCGGAACGCCACGCTCGCGACCTGCGCGCCTGGCAAGCCTTACGGTCTGATTCCCCGGGGCGCGATCGCGCTCGCCGGGGACCGCATCGCCTGGGTCGGCAAGAACCGGCTGCTGCCGGACGAGCTGCCAAAGCGCATGGCCGTCACGGATGCGCGCGGCGCGCTCATCACGCCGGGGCTCATCGACTGCCACACGCATCTGGTCTGGGCCGGATCGCGCCACCTCGAGTTCGAGCAGCGCCTGATGGGCGCAAGCTACGAGGACATCGCGCGCGCCGGCGGCGGCATCGTCTCGACGGTGACGGCGACGCGGGCCGCGAGCGAGGCCGACCTGCTGACGCTCGCGCTCGCTCGCGCCGCGCGGCTCGCGGCCGAGGGTGTGACGACGATCGAGATCAAGTCGGGCTACGGGCTCGACTTGGACAACGAGCTGAAGCTGCTCCGCGTCGCGCGCAAGGTCGGCGAGCGGCTGCCGCTCACGGTCCGCACAACGCTCCTCGCGGCCCATGCCCTGCCCCCGGAGTTCAAGGGCCGCAGCGACGACTATGTTAAATGTATCGTCGAGGAGATCCTCCCTGCGGCCGCCGAAGCCGGGCTCGCGGATGCCGTGGACGCCTTCTGCGAGAACATCGGATTCACGCCCGCGCAGGTCGAGCGCGTGTTTGTCCGCGCGCGCGAGCTCGGGCTCGCCGTGAAGCTGCACGCCGAGCAGCTCTCGAACCAGAACGGAGCCGCGCTCGCCGCACGCTACCAGGCGCTCTCCGCGGACCACCTCGAACACCTCGACAAGCAAGGCGTCGAGGCGATGGCGAAAGCCGGCACCGTCGCGGTTCTGCTGCCCGGAGCTTTCTGCTACCTGCGCGAGACGAAGCTGCCGCCGATCGAGTTGCTGCGCGTACACCGCGTGCCGATCGCCATCGCGAGCGACCTCAACCCGGGCAGCGCGCCGATCGCGTCGCTCCTCCTCAACCTGACGCTCGCCTGCACGTGTTTCCGTCTCACTCCGGAAGAGGCCTTGCTCGGGGTCACGCGGAATGCGGCGCTCGCGCTCGGCCTCGGCGAGGATCGCGGCACGCTCGAGGCCGGCAAGCGCGCGGACCTCGTCATCTGGAATGCCGGGCACCCGGCCGAACTCGCCGCGCAGTACGGCATGGTGCGACCGGTCGTCATCGTCCGCGGCGGCGTTTCGTGATCGAGCTGACGGACACTCCCGCTTGAGGCGCTGCGCGTTCCTCACCCTCGCCGAGCGCGGCGACTTCGTCATCGACGACGACCTCGCGATCGAGCCGCTCGCGAAACGCGGCTGGCAGGTCGATACGATCCCGTGGAACCGGCCAGGCGTCGACTGGAGCGCGTTCGAACTGGTCGCGATCCGTTCCACCTGGGACTATCAGGACCACGCCGAGGCGTTCTTCGCGACACTCGCTGCGATCGAGGCGAGCGGCGCGCGGCTCGAGAACGGCCTCGACATCGTGCGCTGGAACCTGCGGAAGTCGTATCTGCGCGAACTTGCCGCGCGCGGCGTAGCGGTCGTGCCGACGCATTGGCGCGATCGGCTCCACGCCGGGGAGCTGATGCCGCTCTTCGAGTCGGCCGGCGCGCGCGAGGCCGTGATCAAGCCGCTCGTCAGCGGCAATGCCCAGGGTGCGTTCCGGCTCGACCGCGCGACCGCCGCCGCGCGGGCCGCCGAGATCGAGGCCTATTTCGCGAATCGCGCGCTCATGATGCAGCCCTTCGAGCGCGGCATACTGGACGAAGGCGAGTTCTCGCTGATCTATTTCAACGGACAGCACAGCCACAGCATCCTGAAGGTGCCGAAGCCCGGCGACTTCCGCGTGCAGGAGGAACACGGCAGCGACGTCCGCGCGATCACGCCCGAGCCCGCCCTCCTCGCCGCCGGCGACGCCGCGATGAAGGCGATCGGGAGAACGCTCCTCTACGGGCGCGTGGACCTGGTACGAAACGGCCGCGAGTTCCGCGTCATGGAGCTCGAGCTGATCGAGCCCGCGCTGTATCTCCGCACGGATCCGGGCGCACCGGACCGCTTTGCGGACGCGATCGCCTCGTCGATCCCTTAGTCCGCGCGTACGCGCCTGCGTCCTACAGCCGCATGAGACGGCGGCCTATTCAGATAGACCGAGTCTCGCCCGCTAATGGCGCCATCTGAACTCCAACGTTGAAGGTGGATACCATGAAATCCGTCATCGGCGCGATCATGCTCGCACTTGCAGCCTTCCTGGCGTCGTCGCTCGTCGTCGCCGATGAAGCCAAAACCAAACCCGCACCAGCGGTCCAGAAGAGTCTCTACGACCGGCTGGGCGGCGTGTTCGCCATTGCGGCGGTCGTCGATCACTTCAGCGACGCCGTCGTCCGCAACCCGCTGGTCGGCAAGGATTCGAAGAATCCCAAGCTACGCAAATGGCATACGAAGAATCTCGGCCGCCTGCCCGGTCTCAAGTTCATGCGGACGTTGTGGGTCTGCGAAGTGGCCGGCGGCCCATTCAAGTTCTCCGCGACCAAGCCGGGGCAGAAACACCTAGGGCTCGAAGCGGCGCACCGGGACCTCAAGATCTCGCCGGCGGAGTTCGACGAGGTAGCGGCGGAACTCGGCCGCACACTCGATCACTTCAAGATTCCGGCGCCCGAGAAGAAAGAAGTGCTCGCCGCATTTGCCGCGCACAAGAAGGAAGTCACCGCGGGTTACCGGAACCGCTGACCGACCGATCGCGGGCGTCGAGCGGGCTCCTGACGCCGCGGCCGCCGCGGTTCAGCACGTGCGTGTAGATCATCGTAGTCTTGACGTCCGAGTGGCCGAGCAACTCCTGCACGGTACGGATGTCGTAGCCGTCCTCCAGCAGGTGCGTCGCGAAGCAGTGGCGGAAAGTGTGCGTGCTG
>JANNHT010000074.1:0-6695 GCA_031404555.1 Gammaproteobacteria bacterium | reverse complement strand
AACGCGAACCCAAAGTAGAACAGCTGGAAGGTGCCGGTGAGGATCGAAATGTAGCTGATCCCGGCGGCGAACGTGGCGAAGCTGCCGAGCGTACGGTCCAGCTCTTGCTTGTAGCCGAACGCGGCCAGTTCGACATCGTCTTCTGCGCGTGGATTACCCGTCGCGCTCATGCGAATCCCACTTTACTTGACGAGATCACCAACTTTACCCCGATTCCCTCGATACCTTATGCCAATGACAATATTTCAACAGGGAAGTCTAGCCAAGCACTATCTGGCTGCCGACAGTCCATTTGACGGTGGCCCCGGCGATGAATAAGGATGCCTCGATGATGAAGCCGAAGCTGGGTTTGGCGGCCTGCGCGATGGCGCTCGCCTGCGGCTGCGTGTCGGTCGCGGTGAACGTCCCGCAACCGGTGGAGAAACGGGTATTCGACCTTCAGGGCCACCGCGGCGCGCGCGGGCTGCGCCCCGAGAACACGCTCGCCGGGTTCCGATACGCGCTCGAACTCGGTGTCACGACGCTCGAACTCGACTGCGGCGTGACGAAAGATGGCGTCGTGGTCGTGAGCCATGACCGCGTGCTCAATCCCGAGCACACGCGAGATGCCGGCGGGGCGTTTCTCGCGAAACCGGGGCCGGTGGTCCGCGATGTTGCCTACGCCGAGCTTCGGCAGTTCGATGTCGGGCGGATCCGGCCCGGCAGCGATTACGCGACGCGCTTCCCGGAGCAACAGGCCGTGGACGGCGAGCGCATCCCGCGTCTCGCCGATGTCTTCGCGCTCGTGAAGAAAAGCGGCAATCGCGACGTGCGCTTCAACATCGAGACGAAGATCGACCCGACGGTGCCCGGGCAGACCGCGGCGCCGGAGCTGTTCGCCGCGGCGCTGATCGCCGCCATCCGCGATGCCGGCATGGAATCTCGCACGAGCATCCAGTCTTTCGACTGGCGGACACTCGTCGTCGCGCGCCGCCTCGCGCCCGAGATCGCGATCGTCGCGCTCACCGACCAGCAGCCGGACGAGGACACGATGGAAATCGGCAAGCCGGGCGCATCGGCGTGGCTCGGCGGTTTTGACGTGGACGAGCATGGGGGCTCGGTCCCGCGGACCGTGAAAGCGCTCGGTGCGACAGTGTGGTCGCCGCATGCGCTGGACTTGACTCCGGCCCTGGTCGCCGAGGCGCATGCGCTCGGACTCGCCGTGGTCCCGTGGACCGTCAACGAGACGAAGGACATGGAACAGGCGATCGCGCTCCGCATTGACGGCCTGATTACCGACTACCCCGATCGGCTCCGCGCCCTGTTGGAATCGAAGGGCATCGCCGTACCGTCGCGGACGCGATGATCGGCTTTCTCAAGCCGGCCGCGTTCAGCGACCCGCTGCCGCCCGACCGGGTGGATCCGGAATACCGGCGCCTGCGCCGGCGCGTCTATGCCGGCATCTTCATCGGCTATGCGGGCTACTACCTGGTCCGCAACAACCTCGCGCTCGCGATACCGGATCTCCTCGCCGAGCACCCGGAATACAGCAAGGCAGAGCTCGGTACGGCGCTGACCGCTCTGTCCATCGCCTACGGTCTGTCGAAGTTCCTGATGGGTTCGATTTCCGACCGCAGCAACCCAAAATACTTCCTGCCGCTCGGGCTGCTCATCTCGAGCGCGATCATGGCGGCGTTCGGGCTGTTCGACGCGGTCTATGCGTCGCTGACGGCGATCATCGCGATCATGGCGCTGAACGGCTGGGTCCAGGGCATGGGTTGGCCGCCCTGCGGCAAGACCATGGTGCACTGGTTCAGCACCAACGAGCGCGGCGTCATCGTCTCGACCTGGAACACCGCGCACAACATCGGCGGGGCGCTGGTCGCGAACCTGGCGCTGGCCGGCGTGCTGCTGTTCAACGACTGGGGGGCGAAGTTCTACTTCAACGCGCTGATCGCCGCGATCATCGCGATCGGCGTCTTTTTCCTGCTGGAGGACACGCCGCAATCGCGCGGTCTGCCCGCCATCGAGCAGCACCGGAACGATTACCCGCCGGACTACAGCGGCACGCACGAGCAGACGCTGACGTTTCGCGAAATCTTTCTCAAGTACGTGCTGCCGAACAAGCTCCTGTGGGCGATCGCGATTGCGAACGCCTTCGCTTATTTCGTCCGCTACGGCGTGGTGAACTGGATCCCGACCTACCTCGAGACGGCGAAGGGCTTCTCTTTCAAGGAGTCGAGCATCGCCTGGTCGCTCTATGAGTATGCCGCCATCCCGGGAACCATCCTCTGCGGCTGGCTCTCGGACCGGTGGTTCAAGGCGCGGCGCGCGCCGATGACCATGCTGTTCATGGCGCTGACACTCGTCGCCGTCGTGGTCTATTGGTTCAACTTGAAAGGGCCGCTCTGGATCGATTACGCGGCGCTCTTCGCAATCGGTTTCCTGATCTACGGCCCGATCATGATGATCGGGCTGCATTCGCTCGATCTCGTGCCGAAGAAGGCGGCCGGCACGGCTGCGGGCCTGACCGGGCTCTTCGGCTACGTGTTCGGTTCCGCGATCGCGGGCACCGGCGTCGGCTGGATCGCCGACCGCTGGGACTGGCACGGCGTCTTCATCACGATGATCGCGTGCTGCCTGCTCGCGATCTTCTTCGTCGGCCTCACGCTCGGCCACCGCGTGCAGAGCGCGGGCCGCACCTAAAAGGGGACGCATCCCCTTTCTAAAGGGATGCGTCCCCTTTTTAGGCTCCGCGTCGCCGCTCGAATCGCGCGAGCAGCCAGGTCCCGACCGTTGTCAGGAACACGATGCCGACGAGCAGGAGGAAGACGGAATCGAGGCCCTGCGTTTTCTTCAGCCAGCCAATCGCAGGTTCCTGGAGTATCGGGCCGATCGATCCGAGGCCGTTGATCACGCCGGCGGCGACCGCGGCCTGGCGCCGGCTGCCGACGTCCATCGCACCCGCGCCGGACAGGAGCGAATCCGGTCCCATGGCCGTGAAGCCGATCAGGCCGAGCAGCGCGACGAACAGCACCGGCGACGTCAGGCCGACGAGCCACATCGCGCAGGTGAATACGAAACAGCCGGTCGTCATCCAGAAGATCACGGGCGTGCGCCGCGCGCCCGGGATGCGGTCGGACCAGTAGCCCGCGACGAGCACGCCGAGGAATCCGACCCAGTCGAAGGCCGTCGAGAGATAGGCGGCGATGGAGGTCGTCATCCCGAAGTGTTCGCCGAGGATCAGCGCGGACCAGCTGTCGAGCGCATAGCGAAGGAACTTGAAACCGAAGTAGATCACGCCCATCGCGACGATGGACGTGACAAATCCCGGCGGCAGCGCCGACTCGCGCGCATCGCCGGCCCGGCGCGGACCTGGCGCGGCGATATCGGGCTCTGCATCGTCTTCGAGCGACAGGCCGACCGATTGCGGCCGTTCCTGCGCGCGCAGCACGAAATACAGCGTGAATGCGAGCAGGATCAGGCTCGAACCGACGAAGGACCACGCGAGCCCGAGCCAGCCCAGCAGGAATCCGGCGAGCCCTTTTCCGAACACCGCGCCGAACTGGTAGCAGGTGCCCCAGATGCCGAACAGCGTCCCGCGCTCGGCGCGCCGTGTCCAGTTCGCGAACAGCGCGACATTGTGTGGCCAGCCCGTCGCCTGCGCGAGGCCGTGGATGCCCATGGTCACGCACATCCAGAAATAAGCGCTCGCCTGGCCGGAGTCCACGAGGAGCCCAAGCACGATGTTGCAGGCCGCCGCGACGCTCATGCCCCAGGCGAGCACGCGGCGGCTCTCGACATGCCGGCCGAGCCAGGCCGCGAAGAACTGGCCCAGCATGTAGGTGATGAGGTAGATGGTCCACGGCCAGGCGATCTGCACGTCGTCGAGGCCGAACTGTTCCTTCAGCGGCAGCTTGACGACCGCGTACACCTTGCGGACGAGGTAGAAGCCGCAGTAGGAGAGCCAGGTCGCGACGAAGATCTGGAGGCGATAGCGCCGCAGCAGCTGAGCGTTGGTCTCGGTCACGCGAAAGACCTGCCGGCGAGTTCCAGCCGGCCGTCAGCGATGTCATCCCAGAAGCGGGGCGGCAGCGCGCGGTAGTCGGTGGTTGCGGCCGTCGCGAGCGCGGTATTCCCGGCGATGTCCGCTGCGCAACAGCTGATGAAGACGGAGCGCATGCCGGCGGCCTTCGCCGCCAGAAGTCCCGCGCGACTGTCCTCGAACACCAGCGTGTCGGCCGGTTCGACACCGAGTGCGCGGGCGCCCAGCAGGAATCCCTCGGGATCCGGCTTGGAGCGGCGGATCGAATCGCCGCCGATGCGCGCGCGGGGCTCGACGCAGTCATCGACACCCAGCCGGTCGAGGAAGCTGTCGATCACGGAGCAGGGGCTCGATGACACGACGCCGAGCTTCAGCCGCTGCGCGGCGGCGCGCACGGCTTCGGGCGCACCGGGGACGGGCTTGACGTCGGCCGTCGCGTCGTTCCAGCAGGCGAGCAGTTCGTCGACGAGCGTGGGCACCGCGACGCCGATGGCCGCGCGCGCGCGGATCGCCCCCGCGATGTGTTCCCAAGTGCGGCCGCGCGTGTCGGTGTGCGGCAGCACGAAGTTGCTCACGCCGTGGCGCGCGACCACGATCGCGATCGCCTCGTCGGTCTGCGTCTCGCTGTCGGCGAGCGTGCCGTCGAGATCGAAGAGCACGGCGCGAACGGGCCTTTCGCTCATGACACGGCGAGGCTCGCGAGCGCGATGTCGCGGGAGATGCGCGTCCGGCCCGTGGCATCAACGATGCCGATCGAAAGCGTCGTCGCCGGACCCTGCCAGTTGATGTCGATGAAGCCGAAGTTGGCATCGGACACGACCTCGCTCGCGCGGTTCACGTTTGGCGTCGGCACGCGCCACTCCTCGGTGAGGCCGCTGGAGGTCAGGTCCCAGAGCGTGTAGGGCACGTTGACGTCCTGCCGTGACAGCTCCGCGTAATGGATGTCACCGCTCAGGAAGACAACGCCGTTCGCGCGCTTGCGGCGGATCGCGTCGAACAGCCGCTCGCGGTCGTGCGCGAAGTTCGCCCAGGACTCCCAGCCCGTGAAATCGGCGAGCACCTGCACGCTCGAGCCGATGAGGCGGACCTCCGCCGGCTCTTCGAGCTGGCGCTCGAGCCACTGCCACTGGCGCTCGCCGAGCATGGTCGCTCTCGGATCCGGGTTGCGCATGTAGGGTCCCGGCAGCTCCAGGCCCGCCGCGATGCGGGCCTGACCCCAGGTCGTGTGGTCGACGCCGCCGAGTTCGAGCGGCGTGAGCGCCGTGCGGTTGTAGCGCAGGTCCGGGAGGATCACCTGCACGCGCCGGCCGGGTTCGCCGAACAGCCAGGACCCGTAGATGCCGTTTCGGTCGCGGCGCGGCGAACCGGCGGGTTCGTTCCAGAAGTCGAGGAAGATCCGCCGCGATTCGTCCTTGAACGGATACTCGCCGCCCGCGTCGTTCTCGCCGAAGTCGTGGTCGTCCCAGACCGCGAGCAGCGGGGTCGTGGCGCGGAGCTTCGCGAAGCCGGGAACAGCCGCGAGCTCGGCGTACTTCGCGGCGAGCACCGACATGTCGCGTGTGTCCGCGTAGATATTGTCGCCGAGGAAGATGAAGAGGTCGTTCTTCCGCGCGAGCACCGGGTCCCAGACCGGTTGCGGTTTCGTGGCATCGGCGCAGCATCCGAACGCGATGCGTTGCAGGCAGCGCCCGAGCGCCGGGTGCGGGTCCGTCGACGACGTGGCGAACGCTCTGCCCGACGATCCGATGGCTGCGGCGCCCGCGAGCGCGAGCGATCGGCGGAGCAGGAGCCGCCGTGCCGGATCGTGAAACGTGTGTTCCATCAGGTCTCCCGGGCCGGCGTGGAACTCTTCGGCATCGGCGTCAGATACCCCGTCGCGAGCGCAACGCCGAGCAGGATCACCAGCATCCCTGCAATCTGCGTCCAGGCGAGCGTCTCGTCTAGCACCAGCCAGCCGACCAGCGCCGCGACGGCTGGGTTGACGTAGCCGTAGGAGCCGACCACGACCGGCGTCGTGTGCGCCGCGAGCCACACGTAGGCCGAGTAGCCGACGCAAGCGCTCATGATGACGAGCCATGCGAATGCGCCCAACCCGCGTGCGGTCCAGTGAACGTCGAATGACTCGCCGCTGATCCATGCGGAGGCGAGGAGCCCGAGTGAACCGGCCAGCATCTGCAGCGCCGTGATCATCACGGGAGGGTTGGCGGAACCGGCATTGCGGTAGTAGATGGTGCCGAGCGACCAACTGAGGCAGCCGAGCAGGATCAGGAGCTGCCAGCCGAGGCCGGCGAGGTGAAAGCCGCCTTTCGGCGCGAGCACCAGCAGGACGCCCGCGAGCCCCACGATGAGTCCCACCTGCGACGTACTCGAGAGCTGGCTACCGCGACGCCCGAACGTGCCGAGCCAGGCGATCCAGAGTGCCGGCGTCGCGTTCAGCAGCGCGGCCGTGTTGGACTGCACGTGCTGCATGGCGATCACGTGGCAGGCGTTGCTGATGAGCACGGCCAGCAGCCCCATGACGAGGACGTGGCGCAGTTCGACGCGCGTCAGCACCGGCGGCCCGCTCCGCCACCATGCGAATGCCAGCAGCCAAATGCTTCATGCCGATGTAGTGATTGAGCAGATCGATCTCGTGTACGTCGCCGCCCATACCGGTCAGCGAGATGACGAG
>JANNHT010000073.1:0-4368 GCA_031404555.1 Gammaproteobacteria bacterium | reverse complement strand
CCTCGACGGTCGGCGTCTATAACAATGACGTGCCATTCGGATCGAGCAGCGGCATCGCGAACGGCGCGGTCCTGTACGGCGACTTCGATACATTCGATCTCGACCGGATCGAGGTGCTGCGCGGGCCGCAGGGCACGCTGTACGGCGCGAGTTCGCTCGGCGGCGTGATCAAGTACGTCGCGAACGAACCGTCGACCGACGGCTTCGAGGCACGCGTGCAGGCGACGCTTGAAAGCGTGGACCAGGGCGGCGATGGGCACTCCGCGGCGGGCGTGGTCAACGTGCCGATCGGCGAGCGGGCTGCGATCCGCGTCAGCGGTTTCACCCGCAAGGACGACGGCTTCATCGATTCGATCGGCAACAACCCGATCCCGAGCATCCAGGATCCGGGGATCAATATCGTCGACGGTTCGCGCGTTGAGGACGACCTCAATACCACCGAGACCACCGGCGGCCGGTTCTCCGCGCTGTTCCGCCCGTCCGACAAGTTCTCGGTGAACCTGACGGCCCTGGTCCAGAAGATCGAGAGCGACAGTTCGGACGCCTTCGAAGCCGATCCCGAGACCTTCGAGCCGCTGTACGGCGACCTGGTCGTCTCCCGCTACCACCCGGAGTTCACCGACATCGATTATGAGGTTTTCAGCGCGACGCTCGACTGGGACGTCGGTCCGTTCATCGTCCAGTCGGTGACCAGCTACGGCACGTTCAAGCAGGATTTCCAGCGCGACTACGCCATCCGGCTGGGCCTGTCCCAACTCCTGACTTTCTTCTTCAGTGACCCCATCACCGCACAGCCGCCGCTTTCCGGGATCCTTCAGCAGGTCACCAGCACGGACAAGCTCACGCAGGAAGTGCGATTCGTGTCGCCGGAAGACGAGAAGTTCGAATGGCTGGCCGGCGTCTATTACACGGAAGAAGACTCGATCATCGACCAGGAGATCCTGGCGGTTGCGGCCGGGACGGAGACCCCGGCGACCGGGTTCCCGGCGCTCGCCATCGGCGCGATCACGTCAACCTTCGAGGAGGTCGCCCTGTTCGCGAATGCGACCTGGCATATCTCGGACCGTGCCGACCTGTCCTTCGGCGCGCGCATCAGCGAGAACGAACAGGACGCCTCGCAGTTTCTGGACGGCCTGCTGGTCGGCGGCCTGACCACTTTCGACGACGTCAGGTCGTCGGAAAGCCCGTTCACCTATTCGATATCGCCGCGCTTCGAGCTGACGGACACGGCATCCGTCTACGCCCGAATCGCCACGGGTTACCGCCCGGGCGGACCCAACGTGCTACCCCCCGGCGCCCCCCCGGGAACGCCGACCTCGTATGACTCGGACGAACTCACGAGCTATGAGATCGGCGTCCGGACCGGCCGGCCCGACGGAAAATTCTCGTTGGACGCGGCGATCTTCCGCCTCGACTGGAAGGACATTCAGCTGTTTGCCCAGGTCAACGGCGTCGGCCTCAACGCCAACGGCGGCACCGCGGTCAGCAAGGGCCTTGAGTTCAGCGCAACGGCCCGCCCGACGGACCGGTTCAGCCTGTCGTTCAACGGCGCGTACACGGATACCTACCTCACGCAGGACACGGATCCGGTCGTCGAAGGCGTAGATGGCGATCCGCTGCCCTGGGTGCCGGACTGGAGCTTCGGCGTCGGCGGCGACTACGAGTGGCCGGTATTCGGCGACGCCACGGCGTTTGTCGGCAGCCGCATCGCCTACGTCGGCAGCCGGACGGCCGAGTTCTCGAACCGGGATGGCGACGGAAATATCCGCACGGCCGACAGCTATACGACGGTCGACCTGCGGGTCGGCATCGACACGGGCAAGCTGGTCTTCGAGGTGTTCGGCAAGAACATGACGGACGAACGCGGCATCACGGACATCCTTGAGCCAGGCTCGTACCCGAATGGCGCGGCCGGCATCGGCGTGATTCGCCCGAGGACCGTCGGCGTGTCGGTCACAGCGAATTTCTGACCGGCATTCTGAAGCGCTAGCCATGTCCGCAGTGCCCACCCTGGGCGGCAGCAGCCGCGGGACGGTCTCGTTCGTGACGTCCCTGCCGGCTCCGTATCTCCTGTTCCTCGGGGATGCGACCGAGCCCGCCTTTGCCAAGACGGCGTTCGGCTTGCGCGACTGGGCGGGCGACCTGTGCCTCGGCGAATTCGCCTGCGACGGCGGCACCGTGTCGACCGGCCTGCCGCGGCTCACGCCGAAGGAGGCTTACGCGCGAGGCGCACGCGCGCTCGTGATCGGCGTCGCGAACACCGGCGGCGTGCTGAAGGAGAGCTGGATGCCGAGCCTGCTCGCGGCGCTCGAGGCCGGGCTCGACGTGGTCTCTGGCATGCACGGGCGCCTGCGCGACTCACCGGAGCTGACGTCGGCGGCCGCACGCCACGGACGGCGCCTCATCGACATCCGCGAACCGCCGCCCAACATTCCGGTTGCGACCGGCCGCAAGCGCCCGGGCAAGCGGCTGCTGACGGTCGGCACGGACTGTGCGCTCGGAAAAAAATACACGGCACTCGCCCTCGCCGCCGCCTTTCGCAAACGCGGCCTGAAGGCGGATTTCCGAGCGACCGGTCAGACCGGAATCATGATCGCGGGCGCGGGCATCCCGATGGATGCGGTCGTGTCCGATTTCGTCGCAGGCGCCGCGGAGATGCTGAGCCCCGCCGCGCCCACCGATCACTGGGACGTGATCGAGGGCCAGGGCTCGCTGTTTCACCCGGCCTACGCCGGCGTATCGCTCGGCCTGCTGCACGGCAGCCAGCCGGACGTGTTCGTGCTCTGCCATGAACCCGGCCGCCGCCACCTGCTCGGTTATCCCGGCTTCCCATTGCCCGAGCTCTCGGCAGCCGTCGAGCTGCATCGCAAGATGGGCTCGCTGACGAATCCTGCGATACGCTGCGCGGGATTGAGCTTCAACACCTCGTCGCTGACGCCTGAAGCCGCTAGGGTGGCCATGGAGGAGGCATCGCGCCTCCTGGACCTGCCGGTCGCCGATCCGATGGTCGGCGGCGACGCCTTCGAGCGGCTGGTCTCGGCATGCCTGCGAACCTGAACGGACCGTCCTGGTTCCAGCGTTTCCTGTTGCCGGGATTCGCATTCAAGGCCGTCGTCATCGGCGGCGGCTACGCGACCGGCCGTGAACTCGCCGAATTCTTCGTGCCTGCCGGGCCGCGGGGCGGCCTGCTCGCGATGGCGCTCGCGATGGCGCTCTTCAGCGTCGTCTGCATCGTCACCTTCCTGTTCGCGCGCCTGACCGGCAGCCTCGAGTACCGGAGTTTCTTCCGGAACCTCCTCGGCCCGCTGTGGATCGGCTTCGAGGCCGCCTACGTGTTCTTCTTCATCCTCATCATCGCGGTCTACGGCGCGGCCGCAGGCGCGATCGGCGCGGCGATGTTCGGCTGGCCGCCGCTCGCGGGCGTGCTGTGCCTGGTCGCCGCGATCGTCGCGTTCACGAGCTTCGGCAATCGCTCGGTCGAATGGCTGTTCCAGTACGCCTCGTATTTCCTGTACGCCGTCTACGCACTCTTCGTGTACTTCGCGCTCGATCGCTTCGGCGACCGCACGGCGGCGGCGATTGCCGAAAACACCGGCACGGAAGGCTGGGCGCTCGCGGGCGCGACCTACGCGAGCTACAACATCATCGGCGCTGCGATCATCCTGCCGGTCGTGCGGCACCTGACCTCGACCCGCGATGCGGTGATCGCGGGCATCCTCGCGGGACCGCTCACGATCCTGCCCGCCTTCCTCTTCTTCCTGTGCATGGTCGCCTGGTATCCGGCGATCGGCGCGGAAGTCCTGCCCGCTGACTTCATGCTGCGCCAGCTCGGGTTGCCGCTCCTGCACGCCGCGTTCCAGCTCATGATCTTCTTCGCGCTGCTGCAGAGCAGCGTCAGCAGCGTGCATGCCGTCAACGAGCGCATCGCCGGCTACCTCGCCGAGCGCCACCAGCGCGAATTCAGGCCGGGATGGCGCTTCGCATGCACCGCGGTGCTCCTGGTCTTTGCGATCTTCGTCGCAACCCGCTTCGGCCTTGTCGACCTGATCGCCAAGGGCTATCGCGCCCTCGCCTGGATGTTCCTGATCGTCTATGTCCTGCCGCTGATGACGTATGGCGTCTGGCGGCTGATCCGCGCGCGCCAGGAGCCGGCCGTCGCTGCCTGAGCCCTGCTTCGATTATCATGACCTGTCATTCACGCGGGTGCCCGACGCCATGGCCGATCTCGACCTCGACTTCGTCCGCTCGCAGTTCCCGGCCTTCGACGAGCCGACGCTCGCGGGCTTCGCGCACTTCGAGAATGCCGGCGGCCGCGCGCTTGGCGCGAGCCTCGAGATCGTCAAGGCCGTGCCGTACTCCGACCCGAAC
>JANNHT010000072.1:0-1959 GCA_031404555.1 Gammaproteobacteria bacterium | reverse complement strand
CGCCCGGGCGGGGGGGGCTGTTCGCCGGTTGGGGGGGCCCCCCCCACACCCCCCCACCACCCCCCCGGCACCGATCAGAGGTCTCCCGCGAGCGCCTTGTAGAGGGCGGCGAGCGCGGTCGCGCGTCGCGTTGCAGCCTGGACGTGCTGGTCCTCGAGGTCGATCTGCGTGCGCTCGGCGTCGAGCACGGACAGGAAATCGCCGGCGCCTGCGTCATAGCGCAAGCGCGCGAGCCGCGCCGCCTCGGACGCGGCCGCCGCGCCCGCCCGGAGTTCGTCCTCGGAGCGATTCGCCGTGCGAAAGCCCGCCAGCGCATTCTCGGTTTCCTCGAGCGCGGTCAGCACGGTTTCCTGGTAGCGCGCGATGGCGCCGTCGCGCCGAGCCTCGGCCGCCTTCACGTACTGGCGCACGCGGCCGAAGTTGAGGAAGCTCCAGCTGATCGATGGACCATAGGCCCAGCGTTCTGAGTCGGCGTTTCCAATCTGGTCCCGGTCATTCGCCGTCCAGCCGAAGGAACCGAGCAGCGTGATCTTCGGGAAATACTCCGCGATCTCGTCGCCGACGTCCGAGCTGAATGCCGCAAGCTCGCGCTCCGCGGCGCGGATGTCGTGCCGCCGCTTCAGCCATTCTTCTGGCGTACCGGTCGCGACCAGGACGGGCAGTTCCGGCATCGGCGTCTCGGGGGAGAGCGAAGTGCGCAGCGTCCGGATCGGCCAGGCCGTCAGCACGGCGAGACGCTGCTCCTCGCGCACGAGTTCCGCCTCCGCCTGCGGCACCGAGGCCGCGACGCTTCGCATCTGCGCCTCGGAGAGCATGTAGTCGAGCGCATTCGAGTCGCCCACGTCCATGCGCGCCTTCAGGATGCCGACATTCTCCTGGAGGTTCTCGAGCTGGCGGCGCCGGAGCGCGAGGCGCTCACGGGCCCCGAGCAGCGCGAACCAGGACTGGGCGGTCTCGGCGACGATCGAGAGCCTGGCATCGGCGAGCGACGCGGCATCGCGCTCGACGCGGCGCTTGATCGAGCGATTTTCGTTGCGCAGCCCGCCGAACAGGTCGATCTCCCAGCTTGCGTCGAAGCCCGCCCGATAGGTCTCGGTGCGCAGCCCCCCCGGCGGCGCGAACGGGTCCTGGCTGCTGATCTGGGCCTCTTCACTGTCGGCCACCGCCGTGGTCGTCGGAAACCAGCTGTAGTGCGAGAGACCGGACAGCGAGCGCGTCTCGTTGAGGCGGGCCGCGGCCTGGGCGATCGTCGTATTCGCCTCGAGCGCGCGCGCGATCAGCGCGTCGAGCTCGGCGCTGCCGAATCCGGACCAGAGTTTCGAGCCGGCCGGCTGCGCGGTCGCTTCGGCGGGCGCCTGGTCGAACTGCACCGGTATCGGCATCTCGGGCACGCGGTGCCGCGGTCCAACCGTGCACGAGGCGAGCAAGGCCGCGGCCGAAGCGGCGAGGAGTGCCTTATACATGGGCAATCCCCTCGGCCGCGCGGCGGGCGATGCGCCGCTCGTTCTGGCGCACGACGATCTTGCGGAGCACGACGTAGAACACCGGCGTGAAGAAGAGGCCGAAGAATGTGACCCCCAGCATGCCGGCGACGACGGTCACTCCCATCACGTGCCGCACTTCCGAGCCGGCGCCGGAGGCGAACACGAGCGGCAACACGCCCGCGATGAAGGCGAAGCTCGTCATCAGGATGGGTCGCAGGCGCAGGCGGCAGGCCTCGATCGCGGCCTCGACGATACCCTTGCCCTGTTCCTCGAGGTCGCGCGCGAACTCGACGATCAGGATCGCGTTCTTGCAGGCGAGGCCGATCAGCACCGCGAGTCCTATCTTGGTGAAGATGTTGTTGTCGAGGAACGTGGGCGGGAAGCTTGGTTCCGAAATCCCCACCCACAGGCCATGCACGAGGTTCACTAGCCAGATGCCGCCGATGGCCGACAACAGGCACATCGGCACGATCAG
>JANNHT010000071.1:0-15640 GCA_031404555.1 Gammaproteobacteria bacterium | reverse complement strand
CGCCATTGAACGCGCTGTCGAAGTAGTCCGTCGCGTGCATTGAAGCGGAGATGCGCGCGATCGAGTAGTTCTCGTTCATCAGCAGCTCTTCGGCGCCGTCTCCATCCAGGTCGATGCGCCGGCCGGCCGGCCCGAGAAACTGGCCTCCCTGGGCCTGCTCGAATGCCATCGTCGTTGCCTGGTCATACAGCAGTACGGGCGCGGCGAATCCGCCGGCGGGCAGTGCGAATTGCACTTTCACTGCAAGGGCGTTGCCAGCGTGGCTCGGATTCTCGGACCAGGCGATGTCGCCGAGCCCATCGCCATTCATGTCGGCTCCGCGGTAGTCGTAGGTCTGGTAGGGAACTGCAATTCCGGTCGGGATCGCCGGGCCGAATCCGCCGGCCGCGCCGGGAATAATGGTCCAGGCGCCGCCCGCCGAGACCATCAGCAGATCCGCGCGTGCATCGCCGTTGAAATCGAACGGGGCGCCGATTCCAATCGGGCACGCGATGCCGGAATTCGTTTCGGTGCCGAACGATCCGTCCGGGAGGCCCAGGCGAAACCGGATCGTCGCACTCGACATCGAGGCGCCGCTCGCCCAGATGACATCGCCGCGACCATCACCGTTGATGTCGAGCAGATTCCACAACTGGTGATCGGGCAGGGCGGATTTTGGCGTGCTGAGCGTGGCCGTCGTCATCGACTGCGTGAAGCCGGCCGCGCCGTTCTGCCAGGTGAAGACCGTTGGCGACAGGCAATCGGTACTTTCTGCTGCGCACTCCACGATGGATGCCAGGCGGCTGCGGCCGGCGACCGACAGGGCCGGTTCGTAGCTCATGTCGTAGCGCCGCAGCACGGTGTTGTTGTAGCGGAGTTCGACGCGATCGAGGCGCACGATCTGCCGGATCGGCACGCCTGCGACTGCGGTCGTGTCGACCTCGTTGCTCGGCCGGTTCTCATAGATGAACCGGACTTCATGGGAAGGTGCGACGCCGGCGCCAGGGTTCGAGTTGTAGCGGATGCTCGCAATCCGGAACGCAGCTCCGGGACCCTCGGTGTACGAGAAGTCGATGACGTTGCCGGAACGGTCGCGGATGCGGTTGAGGGCCCAGATCAGCGCGGAAACCTGCGGATGCGCGGCGGCACTGCTGCCATCGATACGCGAATCCGCTGTCGCGCCGTACTCGAAGATGCGCCCGTCCGGGGACTCGACCGTGAAGGACTGGGGACCGACACCGACGCCTGCGAGCGAACGGATGCGCGCGAACGATTCAATCTCGGTGCGGTACTCGGCGGACGGCGTGCCGTAGGCGACGCCATTCAGCACGACGAGTCGCTGGCCATCGAGACAGAATCGGTCGTCGGCGGTCCAGGTCACCCTCGCGAGCACGCCGTCCTGCGCAAGCGTGCGCGGGCAGCGTCCGATCTGCGAAAGCCCGTTGATGTGCCAGCCGACCCCGAGCAGGCCGCCCGCGGTGCGATGGCGGTACTCGAGCGACAGCGCCGGTGTCATGCCGTTCGTGCCCGGCGGCAAGGGCAGGGGAATCGAGTACGCCGCTTCGCCGTCAGCCGTGACGGAAGCGCCACCCGGCGTGCGCCCGATGGTGGCGCCAGCACCCATCGGTGCGATCAGCAGGATCCACAAGAGCAGGGCGCCGGATCGGCGCGGGACGACGGGCAGTTCCATTGCCGGTTCTCCGCAAGACTCCCGGCGACATGCCGGATGGCGCAAAACTAGCTGCGCCGTCTTGGCGCGGCTCGACGCTTATCTGCTCCATCGGGGTGCATTCCGCGATCCGATCGCGCGTAAGCGCCTGATTAACGCCGCCTCGCCATCCCGGCATAGAATCTGCATCTGATACCGCGAGTAGCCCACCTACCCGCAGGAGCCCCCGATGAAACTCGTCACCGCCATCATCAAGCCCTTCAAACTCGACGACGTGCGCGCCGCGCTCTCCGACATCGGCATCTCCGGCATGACGGTGACCGAGGTGAAAGGCTTCGGCCGCCAGCGCGGCCACACCGAGCTCTACCGTGGCGCCGAGTACGTCGTGGACTTCGTGCCGAAGACCCGGGTCGAGGTCGCGATCCGGGATGACCTGGTGGAGCAGGTGACGGAGGCGATCATCGCTGCCGCCAAGACCGGCAAGGTCGGTGACGGCAAGATCTTCGTCACGACCATCGAGCGGGTCGTCCGCATCCGCACCAGCGAGACGGACGAGGCGGCGCTTTGAACGATCCGGCCCCGAAGCCGGCTGCCATCTCGGTCGAAGCCGCGATCAAGAAGATCGCGCTCAGTGGAGCTCGCAGGCACGTCTTCTTCTGCACGCACGGCGACTGCGCGCCGAAGGAGATCGGCGAGGCGTCCTGGAACTACCTGAAGAAGCGACTGCGCGAAGTCGGGCTCGCGGACGTGGAGGGCGGGGTGCTCCGCACCCGCGCGGATTGTCTCCGCATCTGCCGCGACGGACCGATCATGCTGGTCTATCCCGAGGGCACGTGGTACCGCAACGCCACGCCTGAGAACATCGAGCGCATCATCCAGGAACACCTGATCGGCGGACACCCGGTCAAGGACCTTGCTTTCGCCCAGCATCCGCTCTAGGGGGCAGTCCATGAAAAGAAGGGCTTTTTGCGGGTCGGCAGTCGCGACGCTCGGCTATGCGGCGCTGCCATTCAAGCAGGTATTCGCGGCGGTCGAGTCGGTCGCCTCGGATATCCAGGCGATCACCGGCGACGGCCGGCAGATCATGCTGTCGCGCTCCGATGTCGAGGACTTTCGCGCGGGCCTGCGCGGCCAGCTTTTGCTGCCGGACGTGGCCGGCTACGACGATGCGCGAAAGATCTTCAACGGTATGTTCGACAAGAGGCCCGCGCTGATCGCGCGTTGCGCGGGTGCTGCGGATGTCTTGCGGTCGGTGAATTTTGCGCGCGCATACGATCTCCTGGTTGCGGTGCGCGGGGGTGGGCACAGCCTGTCGGGACAATCAGTCTGCGACAACGGCCTCATGATCGACCTCGCGCCGATGCGTGGTGTCCGCGTGGATACGGAACGCAAGCTGGCCCGGGCTGCCGGGGCGCGCTTCTTGGCGATGTCGATCGCGAGACGCTGGCGTTCGGCTTCGTCACGCCGACTGGCACGGTCTCGCACACCGGTGCCGGCGGCCTGACGCTGGGTGGCGGCTTCGGCCGCCTGAGCAGGCGCTTCAGCCTGACCTGCGATCACGTCGTGTCCGCGGACATCGTCACTGCCGATGGGCGGCTTCTGCAAGTGAGCGCCGACGAGCACCCCGACCTGCATTGGGCGATCCGCGGCGGCGGCGGCAATTTCGGCGTCGTCACGTCCTTCGAGTACCGGCTGCATCCTTTCGACGGTCAGGCGGTCGGCGGTCATATCGTCTATCCGCTTGATCAGGCGCGCGACGCACTGCGAGCCTACGCGGATCACTTCCCTCAAGCGCGCGAAGACCTTTGGATCGAGGCGGTCCTGACCGCCATTCCGGGTGGTGAGCGCGTGCTGATCTTCGATGTCTGCTACACCGGACCGCTCGACCAGGCAGAGGCTGCGCTTGCGCCATACCGCCGCCTTGGCAAGGCGCGGAGCGACGACGTCAAGCAGGTGCCATTCACGCAGTTGCAGACCCAGGACGACGAGCGCGCGCGAATCGGTGGCCACTACTACACCAAGTCGGGGTTGGTGCGGACGATCGAGCGTGGCCTGATCGATAACATGATCGAGATGATCACGGGTGCAACTGTTCCGCGACCGCGCATCGCCCTGCCGCCGTGGGGTGGCGCGGTCGCGCGCGTGCCACGAGATGCCGCGGCTTTCTGGCACCGGGATGCCTTGTGCAGCGTGATTCTGCAGACGAGCAACGATGACCGGGCCGACGACGCAGCCAATATTGCGTGGGTCAAGGCGCAGTGGCCGGCCCTCGAGAAGTTCACCGCGGGCTTCTATGCCAACACCAACTTGAGCGATTTGTCTGGGGACCGGATGCGGGATGTCTACGGCGACAATTACGACCGGCTGCGGGCGCTGAAGAACCAGTACGATCCGCGGAATCTGTTCCGCCTGAACGCGAACATCCAGCCGCAGGCATGACCCGCGCGATCCAGATCCACGAGTACGGCGGCCCCGAGGTGCTGCGGTACGAAGAGGTATTGCTGCCCAAGCTCGGCGCGCGCCAGCTTCACATCCGCCAGACCGCCATCGGCCTCAACTTCATCGACACCTACGAGCGCACGGGCCTCTATGCCGTGCAGCTGCCGGCCGTGCTCGGGCGCGAGGCGGCGGGCGTGGTCGTCGAGGTCGGGCGCGATGTCACGAAGTTCAAAGCCGGCGACCGCGTGGCTTATGGGGGCGACAAGCCCGGCGCCTACGCGGACGAGCGCGTGATCGACGCGAAGCGCGTCGTGCAGCTGCCGGACTCGATCTCCGACCGGCAAGCCGCGGCGGCGATGCTGAAAGGGCTCACGGCCTGGTTTCTGCTGCGCCGCTGCTATCGCCTGCGGCGGAACGAATTCGCGCTGATTCACTCGGCGGCCGGGGGCGTCGGGCTGCTCGCCTTGCAGTGGGCGCTCGCGCTCGGCGCGAGGCCGATCGCGGTCGTCGGCTCGGACGAGAAGGCCGCGCTCGTCCGGCAACACGGCGCCACCGAGGTCATCGTCAGCTCGCGCGAGGACCTGGTCGCGCGCGTGCAGGCGATCACGAAGAAGAAGGGTGTGTCGGTGGTATACGACGGCGTCGGCAAGGACACGTTCACCGCCTCGCTCGACTGCCTGCGCCCGCGCGGGCTGATGGTGAGCTACGGCAATGCCTCCGGGCCGGTGCCGCCGATCGCGCCGCTCGAGCTGACGCGCCGCGGGTCGCTGTTCCTGACGCGGCCGACGCTGTTCCACTATACGGGCAAGGCCTCGGAACTCGCGCGCGGCGCGCGCGAGCTCTTCGAGGTCGTCGCGAGCGGCAAGGTCCGCATCCACATCGGGCAGACCTATCCACTGGCGGAGGCCGCGCGGGCGCACGCGGATCTCGAGGCCCGCCGCACGACGGGCAGTACGCTGCTGATTCCGTAGTCCCTTGCGCTAATACAGATCCGCCGCCCTCATCGTCTGTGCGACGAGATGTAGTTCGTGGCGAACTCCTCCGGAGCAGCGGTCTTGAGGCCGACGGCCCTGGCCTCATCACGCGCCGGGTCGATCTCCCACCCATCGCCCAGCACCCGCACGATCATCCAGAGCGCGCCGACGCGGTTCGCGGAAGCGCAATGGATGTAGACGGGCTGGTTCTTTTTGTCGGAGACCGCGGCGAGGAAGCTGTCGACGAGTCCCGGGTCCGGGTTCGCGGGATCGAATGGCAGGTGAATGTAATTCAGCCCTTCGGCCTCGGCCGCGGCACGCGCGGCATCGACGTCCACGCCGGGTTCCGTCGCGAGCCGCAGGTTGATGACCGACGCGAAGCCGTTCTTCCTGAGCAGCGGCATCGCGGACGATTGCGTCGCGCCTCCGAACCCCACAACGGAACCGGCGAGCCCTGATGATCCGTCGATTCGCGAGAAGTTCGAAATGTCCGGTGTCTCGGGCCGCGTCAGCGGGACCGTGTCCGGTTCCGATGCCGATGCCGCAACACTCATGCAGCCCATGACGATGCACGATGTGGCAAGGAACATCGCGGTGATTCGGCTGGGAGGGTACCTGTTCATTCCGGCTTCCTCCTGTGGGGATCCTGAATGATAGGAAATCGCGGCCGGCCGGTCGAGTTCAACTCCATAATGGGCGCTTGAAAGTCAGGACCCTGCCGTCGGGACGGGAATTCGAGGCGCAGGGCGACGAAGCCGTGCTGCACGCGGCGCTGCGCCATCACCTCAACCTGCCGCACAGTTGCAAGGGCGGTTCCTGCGGCAGCTGCCGCTCGCGGCTGATCTCCGGCAGCTTCAGCTATCCGCACGGCCGGCCGCCGGGCATCAGCGCGGAGGAGGCGGCCGCGGGTTACGTGCTGATCTGCCAGGCGCGCGCGCTCGAGGACCTGGTCATCGAGATCCGCGAGATCCACCACGTCACCGATGTTGAGATCAAGTGCCTGCCCGCACGCATCGAGCGCATGCGCCTGCTCGCGCCAGACGTGATGGGGCTGTGGCTGCGCCTGCCGGTGATCGAGCCATTCACCTGGCAGTGCGGGCAGTACCTGGACATCCTGTTGCCGGGCGAGCGGCGGCGCAGCTTCTCGCTCGCGAATCCGCCGCACGATGCGGCGCTGCTGGAACTGCACGTGCGCCGCGCGCGCGGCGGCGCGTTCAGCGAGCAGGTCTTCACGGCGCTCGCGCCGGGCGCGCTGCTTCGCGTCGAGGGTCCGCTCGGACAGTTCATCTGCGAGCCTGGGGAGCGTCCGCTGCTGCTGATCGGCGGCGGTACCGGTTACGCGCCGCTCAAGGCGATGATCCGGCACGCGCTGGAGACAGGCGGCGGCCGCGACATCACGCTCTTCTGGGGCGCTCGGACTGCGGCGGATCTGTATGAGGACGCGTGGCTGCGCGAGCTGGCCGGGAAGCACGCGAAGTTCGAATACGTCTCCGTTCTGTCGGAACAGGTGGCGACAGGGCTGCATGAGTCCGGCTTGGTGCACGAGGCAGTGCTGCGCCGCTTCGCGGACCTCTCCCGATTCGACATCTACGCGGCCGGCCCTCCGGCGATGATCGACGCCGTTCGCGCCGCGTTGCCGCGGCATGGCGCCGACCCGGAACGCATCCGCATCGATTCCTTCGACTACGCCCCCGACCGCTAGAAAAGGGGACGCAACCCTTTCTCAGAACTCTTCAAAAAGGGTTGCGTCCCCTTTTATGGGATTTGGGTGCTGCGCCAGCGGACCAGGGCGCCGGTCAGCGCCGCGTCGTCCGGCGCGTCGGCGAGGATCACCGGCGATCCGAGCCCGAGCCGCGTGGCCGCTTCCGCGACGCGGTGCGAACCGGTCAGCAATGCCGTCGAATCCATCAGCTCGCGGCAGCGCGGCGTGACGATGCCGACCAGCGCTTCGAGCAGCTCGACGCTCGTCGCTGCGTAGGCCTTCAACCCGCCCTGGCGCCAGAGCTGCTCGATCTCGGCCTGCAGCTCGACGCCGGGGCGCGCGGGTTCGCGCGTGTACACCTCCGCGTACTGCACCTGCGCGCCGCGCGCGGTCAGCACCTCGGACAGCAGCTCGCGGCCACCCGAGCCGCGCACGATCAGCACGCGCTGCCCGCTCATGTGCGCGAGCGCTGGAAGCGCGAGCAGGGATTCGCTGTCCGAGCCTTCCTCCGGCATCAGCGAGACGCGATAACCGGCGGCATTGAGCGCCGCGGCGGTCGGTTGGCCGATCGCGGCCACGCGGAGGTCCCGATGCTGATCGAGGAAATCCGCGCCGAAGCGCACCGAGTTGCCGCTGATGAAAATCACGAGATCGTAGCGATCGGCCGGACCGATCGCGGCGCGCACGGCCGCGCGGTCGGCACGCGGCTTGATCACGAGCGCCGGATAGCGCACGGCGGCGCCGCCCTCGGCCTCGATGAGCTGGCACAGATGGAGCGCCTGATGTTCCGGGCGCGTCACCAGCACGCCGATGCCGGTCAGCCGCGCCACGTCAGCGCATCCCGCCCATTTGCGCCGGCCGCAGCAGCGCATCCGCGCCCGCGGCGAGCAGGCGCTCGGCCAGCATCGTGCCGAGCTGCGCGGCGTCGCTCGCCGCGCCCTCGGCTGCGTCGGCAAGGATTCGCGTTCCGTCGGGTGAACCGACCAGTCCGCGCAGGTTCATGCGCGGTCCCGCGAGCTCGGCGTAGGCCGCGATCGGCGACTGGCAGTCACCGCCGAGGCGCGCGGAGAACGCGCGCTCAGCGTCGAGGCAACGGCGCGTCGGCGCATGTTCGAGCGGCCGCAGCAGATCGCGGATCGCGGCATCCGCGCCGCACTCGACGCCGATGACGCCCTGGCCGACGGCCGGCAGCATGAGTTCCGGCGCCAGCCGCTCGCGGATGCGCGCGCCGAGGCCGAGGCGCTCGAGCCCCGCCGTCGCGAGCACGGTCGCATCGAAATCACCGGCATCGAGCTTGCGCAGGCGCGTCTCGACATTGCCGCGGAGCACGAGGATCTCGAGGTCCGGGCGCGCGTGTCGCAGCTGGCTCTGGCGTCGCAGGCTCGAGGTGCCGATGCGCGCGCCCTGCGGCAATCCGGCAAAGGTCGCATGGCGCGTCGATACGAATGCGTCGCGTGGATCGGCGCGCTCGAGCGCGGCGCCGATCTCGAGCCCGCCCGGCAGGGAAGCCGGCATGTCCTTCATCGAATGCACCGCGATGTCGGCTCGACCCTCGAGCAGCGCCGCTTCCAGCTCCTTGATGAACAGCCCCTTGCCGCCGACGGTCGCGAGCGAACCCGCGATGCGGTCGCCTTCGGTCAGCATCGGCAGCAGGCGCACGGCAAGGCCGGGGTGGGCGACCTTGAGCCGCGCGGCCACGTGCTCCGCCTGCCAGAGGGCGAGCGGGCTCTTGCGGGTCGCGATGCGGACTTCCCGGACCATGGCGTCATTCTGCCCCAAAAGCTGCACAAAACCCCTGCAAAGGCTAGGATCGAAGGCGTTTGATCCGGGGGTGCAGCATGAATTCGAAGATCGCAATCGCCTGGCTGGTGCTGACGGCGATGTCCGGCACGGCGACGGCCGACGACGATGCGCGGGCATCGATCGGCGATTCGCGCCTGGCCGCCGGGGACAACGTGCAGTTCGACGAGCCGGTGGAGGGCAATGCCTTCGCCGCGGGTGGCCGAGTGGAAGTCACCGCGCGTATCGACGGGAACGCATTCCTGACCGGTGGCGACGTCACGGTTTCCGCGCCGGTCGGCCGCAATCTCTATGTCGCCGGCGGCGACCTCAGGATCGAAAGCGTCGTCTACGGCAAGCTCCGCGCCGCGGGTGGAAAGATCCGCATCGCGCGCGAGGCGCAGGTCGACGGCAATGTGTCGCTCGCGGGCGCTTCGATCGAGGTGGACGGCGGGTTCGGCGGCAATGTTCGCGCCCGCGGTGAGTCGATCGTGATCAACGGCGCGATCGCCGGCGACGTCGACGTCGCGGGCGAGAGCATCCGCATCGGGCCCGATGCCCGCATCGTCGGCAAGGTCGAGTACCACGGCGGGCGCCCGGTCGTCGTGGATCCGGCCGCGGTGATCGGCGGCGGCGTCAAGGAAGTCCACGGGGACAAGCGCTGGTTCCGGCGGATGGGCCGTGGCGCACCGTTCTTCGCCGCCAGTTTCTCGTTCGGCATCACGCTGATCGGCGCGCTCATGATCCTCGGCCTGCCGAATTTCACGCGCGAGGCTGCTGCGATAGTCCGGCGCCGGTTCGGCACGAGCTGCGGGATCGGCGTGCTGATGGTGCTGGGCGTGCCGCTCATGACCGTGCTGCTCCTTGTCACTGTCATCGGCATCCCGCTCGCCCTGCTGTTCGCCTTCGGCTACACCGCGCTCCTGCTGTTCGGTCACCTGATCGGGGCGATATTCGTCGGCGACTTCGCACTCGAGCGGCTGCGACGCGGCAAGGAAGCAACGATCGCGTGGCGGGTGCTGTTCCTGGTGCTCGCGCTCATCGTCATCGCGATCGTCGGCAAGCTGCCGATCGTCGGCGGGCTCGCGGTCCTGGTGCTCTTCATCGCGGGGATCGGTGCGTTCACGATGCGGGCCTGGCAGGGCTTCCGGCGTGACACCGTGGAGGGGCCGGCCACCGCATGAGCGCGCCGGACCCGATCAGGCCGTTCCGGATCGGCGACTGGCGCATCGATCCGGCGCTCGACGAGATTTCACAGGGCGGCCGGAGGGTGAAACTGGAGCCGCGGATGACGCGGCTGCTGTGCCAGCTCGCGGCGCGGCCCGGCGAAGTCGTCTCCCTCAACGAACTGCTCGATCACGTCTGGCAGGGCGTGGTCGTGAGCCAGAGTTCCGTGTACCAGGCCATCGCGCAGCTGCGCCGCGAACTCGGCGACACCGATGACGAACCGCGCTACATCGCGACGGTCCCGCGCAAGGGCTACCGGCTGGTCGCCGCGGTCGAGCCGGATGGGGTGACCGCCGCAGTGCCCGCGGCTGCGACAGGCGCGGCCGCCGCAGCATCAGGCACGCCCGCCGGCCGCCGGGTCCTCCTGTTCGGTGCACTCGGCGCGCTAGCGCTTGCGATCGCCGCATTCCTGGTCTTCCGCCCGGCGGCGGTCGCGCCTGAGTCCGGCGCGACGCCGACGATCGCGGTGCTGCCGTTCGACGATCTCAGTGACGACGCCAGCAACGAGGCCTTCTGCGAGGGACTGACCGACGAAGTCCTGAACTCGCTCGCGCGTGTGCCAACGCTTCGCGTGATCGGTCGCACCTCGAGCGCGCGCATCGCGGCGGGGACTTCGGACATACGGGAGATCGGCAACCAGCTCGGCGCCACGCACGTGCTCGAAGGCTCGGTGCGGCGCACGGGCAATCGCCTGCGCATCAACGCGCAGCTGGTCAGCACCCGGGACAGCGTCGAGGTCTGGGCCAATTCCTTCGACCGCCCGGCGAGCGATGCGATCCAGGTGCAGATGCAGATCGCGCGCGCGGTGGTTGACTCGCTCGCGGTCCAGCTCTCGCCGGAGGCGACAGACCGCCTCAGCGCCGGA
This sequence comes from Gammaproteobacteria bacterium, assembly GCA_031404555.1. Classification (GTDB taxonomy): domain Bacteria; phylum Pseudomonadota; class Gammaproteobacteria; order Steroidobacterales; family Steroidobacteraceae; genus SCUD01. Next base: position 5,006 of record JANNHT010000071.1, on the reverse strand, counting down.
CCGACGACGCAGCTGAATGCCTACGACCTCTATCTGCTCGGGCGGCACCAGCAGCTGCGGCGCACGCCCGAGGCGCTCGGGCGGGCGATCGAACATCACCAGGCCGCGATCAAGGCGGATCCGTCATTCGCGCTCGCCTATGCCGGGCTCGCGGATGCCGAGATGGCACTCTATTACTACGCCAACCGCTCGCTCGAGGACACGGCCGCGAAAGTGCAGCCGGCGGTGGACGCGGCCCTGCGCCTGGACCCGGAGCTGGCCGAAGCCTATGCCGCCTGGGCCGTGCTCCTGACCGAGCAATGGCGCACCGACGAAGCGATCAAGGCGCTCGAGCGCGCGATCGCGATCAACTCGAACTACGGGGAAGCCTACCTGCGGCTCGGCGCGGCCTATGAGTACGACGGCCAGCCTAAGAAGGCGCTCGAGGCCTTCGACCAGGTCGCTGTCCTCGATCCGCTGCACACGGTGCTGCACGTGCGCCGCTGCCTGACGCTCCAGAATCTCGGGCGCTATGCGGACGCCGAGCGTGCCTGCGAGCGCGCCTTCGAGCTTCAGCCCGACATCCCGAATGCGCTGTGGGCGCGCGGCCTGAATGCGCTCGCGCAGGGCGATCTCGCGACGGCCGTGCGGCAGTACGAGGCCGCACTCACGCGCGCGCCCGGCCGCGGCGACATCCGGGCGGAACTCGTCATCACGCTCCTCGATCTGGGCCTGCGCGAACGCGCGGCCGGGCAGCTCGCGATCCTGCGCACACCCGGTGAGCAGCGCGGCGTGACGATGACGACTGCTCGCTACCTGCTCGCGACCGGTGACGTCGCGGGCCTGCGCCTGCACCTCGGGCGGCTGGATCTCGACGAGGCGCAACCTCGCGAGCGGGTGGATGCCGCTTTGTTCGCGCTCGCGATCGACGATCCAGAACTCGCACGCAGCATTGCCGGCGATGCGCTGAAGCCGCGCCCGACATTGTTGGACGACCTCAGGCCGGGGCTCTATCGGACCCGCTGGGGTGTCTGCGAGATCTGCACGGCGGCGTTGATCGAGCGCGGGCGCGACAATGGAGCGGCGGCGGCCGAACTCGAATCAATGGCGGCGCGGCATTTTGACGACGTCGAGGCGAACGGCCATGTCTGGCACGGCCTGCATTTCCTGCGCGCCGGCATCCAGGCGGTGCGCGGAGAGAGCGCCGCCGCGCTCTCATCGCTCGAGCGCGCGGTTGCGCTCGGCTGGCGCCGCGGCTGGCTGATGCGCGTGGATCCCGCCCTGGCGAGCCTGCGGAAGGCGCCGCGATTCGAGAAGCTGCTCGCCGCGATCGATGCGGCGAACGCGGAAGCCCGCGAGAAGCTCAAATCCCCGGTTCGCGAATGATCTTCTGCGGGCAGGCGCCCACGCGGTAGATCACCTCGTAGTGCGCGATGAACTGAACGCGCGTCGCGCTCAGCGGAAAAGTCACCAGCCATTCCGGCAGGCTGGCGGGCCCGACGCGGCTGCCGGCCGGCACGGGCCGCGACGCCACGATAGATCCGTTCAGCGAGCCGAATGCGCTCTGGAACACGGGATCGGTCGCGCTCGCCCCGACCCACTGCGGCTGGAGCTGGTCGCAGATGTCAGTTGCAGCAGCCGCGGCCATGGCAGGCGTCGTGCTCGCGCGCGTGCTGGTCACATTCATCACCGGTGCCGGCTTGCCGTCGCTGCCGGCCACGACCTGGCCGCCGCCGGGCAAGGGCAGCGCCTCGATCTCGTGCACCACCTGCGGGGAATTCGCGATCTCGACCGGCACGTCCTGGTGCCCGGCGCCCGTGCTGAAGCGCACGACGACCTGCTTGCCGCGGCCGAGGTCCGGAATCGTGACCGTCACGCGCCGCCGCGTGCCGCCAGCTTCCGGTTCGCCGATGGTGGCATCGCAGCGATAGCGCAGCCCCGGGTAGAAACAGGTGACGGCGGAGGCCGCATCCGGCGGCCCAAAACGGTCCAGGTCAAAGGCGATGCGGTTGAATGGCCCGGCCTGGCCCACGGCGTGGGTGGCCGGCAGCGCCGAGAGCGGGGTGCGCGCGACGACGGCCGGTGCGCCCGCGGCGGCGCGTCCGATCGCCGGTAGGGCGCCCGCGGCCAGCAGGCAGATGAGCAGGCAGGCCTGTCGCATGCCAGCTAGAACGAGCGGGGACCGGCGGTTGGCTCGATCCGGGCGCGCTCAGGCCAGGGCGCGCAACTCGCTGCTGACCGAGCCGCGAAGGCGCGCGACCGCATACTTCTTGCGGCTCAGGACCGTGTCCCGCGGAGCCCGGCAGGCCGAAGCCATCTCGCGGATGCTCGCGCCCTGGGACCACATGCGGATCACTTTTTTCTGCTCGGCCGGCAGGCGTTCCACGGCGCCTTGCAGCACGGCCTGCACCTGGCCGCGTTCGACCTCCGCATCGGGGCCCGCGCTTGAGCGCGACTCATCGATCAACGCGTCCAGTAGCCCAGGGTCCACCGAACGCGTGCGCACGACCCCGTGCTTCTTCGTGTACTCGTCGAGGAAGGCATTGCGGGCGACCGTGAAGAGGTAGGCCCGCAGCTCCGATTCGTCGCCGCTCGCGCAGGCGCCGCGGTTGCGGGCGCCGAGCAGCTTGAGCCAGGCGGTCTGCGCGAGGTCCTCCGCGCGTTCCGGGCTGTGCGTCATGCGGGTCAGGAACCGGACCAGTAGCCCGTGGTAGACCGAGAAGAGCCGTTCAACCGAGGTATCCATGACATTCCCCCTGATTTGCCGACGGGTGCCATTTCGCCCGGGGGACGGCGGCGAGTCCTGAAGCGGCGCTGAAGGAAGGCTGAACCTTTCCTGAGGACCCGCCGCGGCGGCGGCGGCAAGCCAGTCGCGCCCGGGCAATCGTTCTGTCGGGGTCAGTCGCGGCGTGCAGGAGTACCGACATGCGAGCAGGTTCCCGGACCCTTAGCGTTGCCATCTCTGGCCTGCTGCTCGCGGCGCCGGCGGCCCGGGCGGCCGATCCCGAATTCCAGGCTTTCTTCTTCGACGTCTGCCTGTCGCCGACCGGCGCGCTGGCCGCACGCTGCGCCGAGACGCCGGCTGCGACCGGAGACCTCTCCGGGGACAGCGAGTCCTCGCTGAACCCGAGCCAGAACCTGAGCTACAACCAGCCGGCGATCAGCGTCGCCCAGACCCGCAGCAAGGAAGCGCGGGAGCGGGGCGAGAAGCTCCGCGACGACGACGGCGAGCCGGCCGAAAGTGCGGCGGTCGCCGCCGGCCCATTCAGCCTGCTCGTGAACCTGCACGGCACCTGGTTCGACAAGGACGCCGACCCGCTCGTCAATGAAGAGCGCGGCTTCGAGGGCGACAGCCAGGCGGCCGAGATCGGCTTGGACTACCGGCTCTCAGATCGCGCCGTGCTCGGCGCAATCGCGGGCGTCGAGCGGATGGATTACGACTTCGACGCGGAAGCCGCGGGGGTCAACTTCGTGCCGTTCTCAAAAGCGGGCGAGGCCGACTCCGACAATATTTACCTCACGCTGTTTGCGTCCTGGAGCCTCGGCAAGAGCGGTTATCTCGAGCTCGCCGGCGGCTACGAGCAGAATGACGGCAGCTACCAACGCAACTCCGTGTTCCAGGAGTCCACCCGCACGATCGCGCAGACAAACGTGCTGGTCGAGGGCGACGCCGACGGCGAAGTGCAGTGGGGGAGCCTGAACGGCGGCTTCGACGTGAACCGCGGCGCCTGGAACTTCGGCCCCTATGCCGGCATCACGATGACGAACGCCTCGGTCGACGGTTACACGGAGAGCGACCTCAATGGCTCTGGCCTCGCCATGAGCTTCGACAAGACGACCCGCGATTCGCTGCTCGGCCATGCGGGCTTTCGCGTGAGCTACGTTGGCAGCACCGCCATCGGCATCGTGATGCCCCAGCTACGGCTCGAATTCCAGCACGAGTTCGAGGACGGGACGCAGGGCGCCACCGGCCAATTCGTGCTCGATCCGGACGGCAACGAATACCTGTTCTCGGGCGATAGCGGCGACAAGGATTCGATCAACGCCGGATTCAGCATCGCCTTCGTACTGCCGAACGGCTGGATGCCCTTCTTCGACTGCTCCCTGCTGCTCGAGAACGACGCGCTCGACCGGCAGCGCGCGACGCTGGGGCTGCGTGTCGAGTTCTAGTTTGTCGAGACTTTCGCGCCTTTGATGGCGACGTCGCCCGATCCCTTGACGACGATGTTCTTGCCTGTGATCGTGATCTCGCCGTCTTTCTTCATGACGATCGAGGCATCACCGGCCTTCAGCGTAAGCTGATCACGCGCGTCGATGATGATCGCCTTCCCCGCGGCGATTCCCAGGTTTTCAGCCACCTGTTGCGTGACGCTGCCGGCCACCTGATGCAGTGCGGAGCCGTTGACGCTAATGGTCTGGTTGGCGCCGACCGTAGTTGTACTGCTGCCCGTGATTTTCAGCAGATCGTCCTTGCCGACTTCGACGCTGCGGGACTGCCCGATCTGAGTGACCGAAGACTTGCCGATGGCGATCTTGGCGTCAGCCCCGACGGTTTCCGTGGCGCTGGCGCCGATCGTGGACGTTGTGTGCAGGTTGACCAGGTCATTGCGGCTACCCGTGACCGTAAGGGTCAAGTTGCCGCTTGAATCGCGGGCGAGAACGGAAACAGAGGACCGGAGCTGCGCGATCTCCTGTTTCAGGGCGGCGACCGAGCTGTTGAGCGCGTCGAGGCGCTCCTCGACGGTCGCTGCCTGTGAACCGGATGCGGCGAGCGAGCGTCGCCAGCACCGCCAGGGCAACGAGTGATGCCTTCATGGTCTTGCTCCGTTCAGGATTCGGGGATCAGGAAGAACTCGCCGGCCTCGTGCCCGGCGAAGCGGATCGGCGCGTATTCCGGCACCTGGTCGAAACGCAGGTTGGCGGCCGCGTACGCGACGCGCGCGGCGACTTCGCGGTGCAGGCGCTGGCCGTCGATCGCGTCGCCGTTCGATGCGAGCACCTCGAGCAGCGCTTTCGCGAAGACCGAG
>JANNHT010000070.1:0-3937 GCA_031404555.1 Gammaproteobacteria bacterium | reverse complement strand
CCGAGCGCCGCGAGCAGCCGGGTCGGAACTCCGGCGTCCGCGCGCGCGCCTGCGCCGCGAAGCGCCGCGCGCAGTTCGCCCGCCACCTGGTCCGCGATCGGGCCGAGCACGACTTGCAGCGTATTCGCGGAGGGCCGGACGCTGGTCACACTCGCGCCGGAGATGACGACCCCCGACCTCATCGCGAAACTGACGGCGGCTGGCGTCGTCGTGTCCGCCGGCCATACGAATGCCACGTATCGCGAGATCCGCGTTGCCCTCGAGCATGGACTCACGGGATTCACGCACCTGTTCAATGCGATGTCGCAGCTCACGGGCCGCGAACCAGGCGTCGTCGGGGCCGCGCTCGATGACCAGGACAGCTGGTGCGGGATCATCGTGGACGGACGGCACGTGGACCCGACGGTGCTGCGCATCGCGCTGCGCTGCAAGCGCCATGACCGCTTCATGCTGGTCACGGACGCCATGCCGAGCGTCGGCGCTCCGGAGAAGTCGTTCACTTTGCAGGGCCGCACGATCTCCGTCATGGACGGCGTGCTGGTGGACGAGGACGGCACGCTCGCGGGTTCCGACACCGACATGGCGACGACCGTCCGGAATGCCGTCGACCTCCTGGGCCTGGACCTGCCGACGGCTGCGCGCATGGCCAGCCGGTATCCGGCCGAATTCCTGGGGCTGGGCCACGAGCTGGGGCGGATTGCGCCGGGCTACCGCGCGAACCTGGTGCTGGTCGACGACCAACTGAAAGTGCTGGAAACCTGGATCGACGGGCGCACGCCCGGCTGAGGCTCAGCGCTGGAGCCTCGCGATCAACAGGTTCCTGATCTTCTGCGCGTCTTCCGGAGACGATCCCGCGAGCAGACCGCGCCGGTGCGGCGGCAGGTGTGCGAAATCATCGTCGCCTGCGTCGAACACATAATGATGAAACAGCGCTGCCCAGGCCCTGCGCAGATCCGGCGGCATCGACCGCAGGTTGACCAGGCCGTGCAGGAGGCAGTCCATCCCCGACGCCGTCCGCTCGACCGCTCCGAGCGTGCCGTGCCACCAGTAGTTCACCAGCACGTTGAACTTCTGATCGAGCGACTCGACGTGGTGCCACCACAGGGTCGGGATGAAGAGCGCGTCGCCCGGCCCGAGTTCCGCCGTGCAGGCGGCCGCGAGCGCGTCCCGGAACTTCGGAAACCGCCCGAAATCCGGATCGGCGAACGGCACCAGGCTCATCGCCGCGCCGGTCGGCGCAAAGTCGAGCGGACCGATGTACAGGTTGGCGACCTGCTCCGGCGGGAACAGCGTGAAGCGGCGCCGGCCGGCCACGACGCAGGCCACATTGTCCGATTCGTCGAAGTGGGCGGGAACGGTCACACGGTTTCCGAGCCAGAGCCGCGGCGCCACCGCCGGGTCGAGGATGGGCAGGCGGTTGTCCTCGATAAATCCCGGAAGGCAGTCGGGGATCAGCGCGCTCTGCACGGCCACGGACGGGGGATTCTCGAACAGCGCGTAACGCGACAGCTGCTCGACGATGGCGGACACCGCCAGTCGGCTGCGGGCGAAGTTGAAGCCGTCCATGGCGTCGTTGTAGGCAATCCTTCCGCGCGCCTCGGGCGGCATCAGGATCGCGTCCACTGGGTGGCCGTTGTCGAGATCGGTCAGGTAACGGCTGGCCTCGGCGGCTCCGCGCGATGCCGCCTGCACCGCGGGCCAGTGGCTGACGAGGCCGCGCAACACCGCGGGACGGTACCGGGTGACGATCTCTTCCCGGAATACCGTTTCATCGACGCCGCGCCATTCCTCGATCGGCTTCGGTGTCGGTTGCAGCATCGACGCTAGGCCAAGGGCCCCGGTCAAGTCCTCAATCGGGCTTGCGGAACTTCAGCGTCATGCGGTCGCTCTCGCCGATCGCGGCGAAGCGCTCGCGGTCCACGTCGCCGCCGCGGAACGTCGGCGGCAGCGACCACACGCCGTTCGGGTGGTCCTTCGTGTCCTTCGGGTTCGCGTTGATCTCACTCTCGCCGACCAGTTCGAAGCCGGCCGCCTTCGCGAGCGCGATCGCGTAATCGGTGCGCACGTAGCCGGTCTTGCCCTTGGGATCCTGCGGTTGGTCGCTTCTCGCGCGGTGTTCAGTTACACCCAGGATGCCGCCCGGCTTCAACGCCGCGAACATGGCCGCGAACATCTCCTCGGCACTGTCGCTGCCCATCCAGCTGTGGATGTTCCGGAAGGTCAGCACCATATCGACGCTGTTGTCAGGCACGGGCTTCAGCTCGTTCGGGTTCTGCAATGCCGTCATCGTGACGCGGTCATAGAGGCCCGGGCGCTCGGCCAGCTTCGCGGCGAGCTTCTTCGAGTTCTCCTGCACGTAGCTGCTCGTGGACTTCGGGTCCCAGCTCGCGAGGATCAGGCGCCCGTGCTCGCGCAGCGTCGGCGCCAGCACTTCGGTGTACCAGGCGCCGCCGCCCGGCCAGACTTCCATCACCGTCATGTCCTGCCGCAGGCCGAAGAACAGCAGCGTCTCCTTCGGATGGCGCCACACATCGCGCGCCTTGTTGGCATCACTGCGATGGTCGCCAGCGAGCGAACGGTCGAGCGTTGCAGCGGTCGCTGCGTCCGGCGCGCCGTCGTGCGCGGCCGCCAGGAACGTGGCTGCCGCGAGCGCGGCAGCGGGGAGAAGGGTGTGGATGTTCATCAGGTAGCTCCGTCCGGTTCGAGATAGGTGTAGCCCGCGAGTTCCAATTCGTAGAAGCGTTTCAGCGCCTGGCCCTCGGCCACCGACAGGCGGCCGTCGCGCATCGCGCGCTCGCAATCGCGCGCGAAGCGCGGGTAGAGCTCGCTGGTGTCGTACTGCATGTAGCCGAGCACGGTGCTCGCGGTGTCGCCCTTGACCGTCTCCTCGATCCACCAGCCGTGCTCGTCGTCCTGGCGGATGTGCACGACATGAGTGTCGCCGAACAGGTTGTGCAGGTCGCCGAGCGTCTCCTGGTAGGCGCCGACCAGGAACGCCGCGAGGAAATAGTCCTCGCCGTCCTTCAGCTCGTGCACCTCGAGCGCGCGCTTGGTGTCGCGCGGCGAGACGAAGCGGTCGATCTTGCCGTCGGAATCGCAGGTGATGTCCGCGAGCACGGCGCTCCTGGCCGGGCGCTCGTCGAGCCGGTGGATCGGCGTGATCGGGAACAGCTGGTCGATCGCCCAGCTGTCGGGCAGGGACTGGAACACCGACATGTTGCAGAAATAGATGTCCGACAGGATGGACTCGAGGTTTTCGAGCTCCTCCGGGACACGGCCGAGCTTGCGCGTCATGTCGCGTACCTTCGCGCAAGTCGCCCAGTAGAGCCGCTCCGACAGGCTCCTCATCTCGATGCTGAGGTAGCCCAGGCTGAACATCTGCTGCGCCTGCTCGCGCGCCTGCTGCGCGTCGTGCCAGCACTCGACCAGGCGGCGCTCGCTGACCGTCCCATAGGCGTCGAACAGGTCGGCGATCGGCTGCGGCAGCTCGCCGTCGTCCGCGGTCGCGCGGTCGGGCACGCTGAACACGTCGAGTCGCGCGGCGCCCAGCACGTTGAACACGAGCACGCTGTGGTGCGCGGTGATCGCGCGGCCCGACTCGCTGATGATGATCGGATGCGCGAGGCCGCGCGCGTTGCAGACGCTGGCCACGCGGTAGACCACGTCGCTCGCGTACTCGCGCAGCGAATAGTTGGTCGAGGACTCGAAGTTCGTGCGCGAGCCGTCGTAGTCGATGCCGAGGCCGCCGCCGACGTCGATGTATTCGAGCCCGGCGCCGAGGCGTGCGAGTTCGGCGTACACCTGGGCGTCGTCGCCATCGCCCCCTGCACCGAGAACATGCCCGGCGGCAACGCCTCCAAGCCTGGCGACGTGGTCACCGCCATGAACGGGCGCACGATCGAGATCATCAACACAGACGCCGAAGGCCGCCTTGTCC
>JANNHT010000069.1:0-1609 GCA_031404555.1 Gammaproteobacteria bacterium | reverse complement strand
CCAAACAACGACCCGGCACCGTCAGTCTTCGCCGAGCGAGAGCAGCGTCGCGTTGCCGCCGACCGCGGCCGTATTGATCGTCACGGTCTGCTCGGTCGCGAAGCGCGGCAGGTAATGCGGGCCGCCGGCTTTCGGGCCGGTGCCCGAGAGCCCGCAGCCGCCAAACGGCTGCACGCCCACCACGGCGCCGATCATGTTGCGGTTGACATAGACATTGCCGACGCGCGCGCGGGCCGCGATGCGCCGCGCAACGCTGTCGATGCGCGTGTGCACGCCGAGTGTCAGCCCGAAACCGCTCGCATTGATCGCGTCCACCACCGCGTCGATCGCAGCCGCGCGGAATCGGACGATGTGCAGGATCGGCCCGAACACCTCGCGCTCGAGCCGCCCGATGCCGTCGATCTCGACGGCGAGCGGCGCGAAAAAATGCCCCCGCGCCAGCGCAGCGGGCAGCTTTGCCCGGTGGTGCCAGCGCGCGCCCTGGACGATGGCCTGGGCGTGCAGCTCAAGTGTCTCGCGCGCGGCCGCGTCGATCACCGGGCCGACGTCGGTCGACAGCAGCGCCGGCTCGCCGATCGTGAGCTGGTCCATGGCGCCAGCCAGCAGTTCGAGCACGCGCGGGGCGATGTCGTCCTGGACGAAAAGTACCCGCAGCGCCGAACAGCGCTGGCCTGCTGCGTTGAAGGCGGACGTGACGGCGTCGTTGACGACCTGCTCGGGCAGGGCCGAGCTGTCGACGATCATCGCGTTCTGGCCGCCGGTCTCGGCGATCAGCACCGGCAGCGGCCCGTCGTTGGCCGCGAGGCTGCGGTTGATGAGCCGAGCGGTCTCGGTCGAGCCGGTGAAGGCGACACCCGCGACGCGCGGGTCGCCGGTCAGCGCGGGCCCGATCCGCGATCCCTTGCCCGGCAGGAAATGGAGCACATCGCCCGGCACGCCCGCTGCGTGCAGCAGGCGCACCATCTCGCAGGCGACCAGCGCGGTCTGCTCCGCGGGTTTCGCGACGACCGTGTTGCCGGCGGCGAGCGCGGCCGTCACCTGGCCCGCGAAGATCGCGAGCGGAAAATTCCACGGGCTGATGCAGACGAAGACCCCGCGTCCGCGCAGCCCGAGGCGGTTCGATTCGCCGGTCGGTCCGGGAAGCGCGAGCGGCCGGGCGAAGGACTCCTCGGCGCGTGCCGCGTAGTAGCGCAGGAAATCGACGGCCTCCCGCACCTCCGCGATCGCGTCCGGGATCGTCTTCCCGGCCTCGGCGACGCAGATCGCGATGAAGCGCGGCGCCTCGACCTCGAGCCGGTCCGCGGCCTCGCGCAGGATCGCGCCGCGCTCGGTCGCGCCGATCCCGTCCCAGTCCGGCTGCGCGGCCGCCGCGCGCGTGATGGCATCGGTCGCGAGCGCCGCATCGGCCTCGACGACCTCGCCGATCACGCGATCGAGGTCGGACGGTGACAGCACCGGCCGCTTGCGGCCGTCGTGCTCCTTCCCGCCGACGATCGGCGCGGCCGCGAGCGGACCGGCGACCGCGCGGCGGCAGCTGGCGGCGAGCGCGCGCTGCTCGCGCGCATCCGCGAGGTTGATGCCCGCGGAGTTCGCGCGCTCACGGCCAAAG
>JANNHT010000068.1:0-5340 GCA_031404555.1 Gammaproteobacteria bacterium | reverse complement strand
CGTCCGGCCCTCCGCGAATACGCTGCAAGTCGTGCTCGGCCCGATCGCGGACCAGGTGGCGGGCGAACTGCGCGCGGCGCTTCGCGGCGCAGGCGCGCGCGCGGACGCCGGAGTTCCGACCCGGCTGCTCGCGGCGCTCGGGGGTCGCCGCAATGTCGCGGCGCTCGAGCTGGCATCGACGCGCATCCTCGTCACGCTGCGCGATTCTGCCGGCGTCGATCTCACCGTGCTCGGGTCGCTTGGGCTCCGCGCCATCGCCCGCCCTGCGCCAACCAGCCTGCACCTCGTCGTCGGACCGGACGCGGCGGCAACGCTCCAGGCTCTGCGTCGGCTGCTCGATCGCACTGGAACGACGTAAGTCACTGATTTTCGTCACCCGGACTGCGATCCCGCGCACGGTCGCGGCGAGTCCCCCTGAAGTACTGTCGGCGCGGTGGAACAGTCCAGCACCCAGCGATTCCTGGTGACGCAGCGCTTGAGCGTGCTCCGGCCAGACAGCATCCGGAACAAGATTCTGGTGTTCGCAGTCCTCGCCACGCTCCTGCCCTCGCTCGCGACCGCCTGGTTCTCGTATCTCGAGAACAAGCGCTCACTGACGTCCAAGGCGTCCGAGGAGCTCCAGAATGTCAGCGCGCAGGCCGCCCGCGAGGCGGATCTCTGGATCAAGGAACGGCGCTACGAGCTGCGCGTCTTTGCAAGCTCCTACGAGGTCACCGAGAACCTCGAGCGGATTCCGCGGGACGTCGGTCCGACGGCTCAGCCTGCGCGCCCGCTCCAGCGGCTGACCGACTACCTTAACTCGGTGCACGAACGGTTCGTGGACTACGACGAGCTCCTGATCCTCGATCCCGAAGGGCGCGTGGTCGCTTCCAGCCGCGAACGGGCGGGCGCGGTCGTGCTTCCGTCGGACTGGCGGGCAGAGATGCGCAGCGATCAACTCGTGCTCGGCGCACCGTACCGGAATGCCTCGACCGGGCAGCCCGAAGTTCTGCTGTCGGTTCCGGTCGGCATCGCCGGCGGCCGCTTGCTCGGGGGGATCGCCGCCCGCATCAACCTGCAGACGCTCGCCGGGACACTGCGGCGTTTCGCACCTGGCGACAGCGGGCACATCTACCTGAAAATGGAAGACGGCGGCTTCATCGTCAGTTCGCGCGAGGGCTCCGCGGATGCGGCGCCGTCGAGTGACTCAGGCGAAGCGGCCGCGTCGCGGCCGGCCGGCGGGGAAGTGCTCGTCAGCGCGCAGCGCGTGCCGGGGCTCGACTGGGTCGTGGTCGCGGAGATTCCCTCGTCCGAAGTGTTCCGCCGGCTGGATCGCCTGCGTGACGTCACGCTGATGATCGTCGCGGCCATGCTCGTGATCGCCGGCATCCTCGGATACGCGCTCGGTCTCTTCATCGTACGGCCGCTCGATCGCCTCACCCGCGGCGCGGCCAAGGTAGCGAGCGGCGACCTGGACGTCGACCTGCCGGTCGAAACCGGCGGCGAAGTCGGCTACCTGACCGAAGTCTTCAACAACATGGTTTCGCGCCTGCGCGCGGGCCGGATCGAGCTCGAACGGCTGTCGGTCACCGATCACCTGACCGGTCTCAACAACCGTCGACGGATGATGGAAGCGCTGGAGAACGAGGTCCGCCGGTCGCGGCGGCTCAAGCACAGCTTTGCCGTGCTGCTGGCCGACATCGATCACTTCAAGCAGCACAACGACGCGCACGGCCACCTGGCCGGCGACGAAGTGCTGAGGCGAGTGGGCGCCCTGCTGTCCGATCTGACCCAGGACGTGGACTTCGTCGCGCGCTACGGTGGCGAGGAGTTCTTCGTGCTGATGCCGGGACTGAAGGCGAGCGGCGCGGCCGTCGTTGCCGAGGTGATACGCCAGAATCTCGCGCAGCTGCGATTCGCCGGCCGGCCCATCACGCTCAGTATCGGGGTTGCCGAGTTCCCGGCGATTGCCGGCACAGGCGAGGAGCTGATCGCCGCAGCGGACGCGGCGCTCTACGAGGCGAAACGCGCCGGCCGCGATCGAGTGGTCGTGGCGAGCGTAGCCGCCCCGGTCATGGCCGCCGACCGATAAGGCCCTGGTGGATCCAGCCGCTCCGCCCCGATTCGTCCGTGATCCAGACCCACTCCTCTGAATGCGAGTGCCCGGTCACCAGCGTGCCGGCAGGGAGCGTGAACAGCACCTTGAAGCTGGCGCCCGGCCCGTCGCGCACGTTCGAGCCCGTGGTCGACTGCAATTTCAGCGGGCTCGCGAACGGCTTCTGTCCGGCCCGCACGGGTCCGCGCTCCACGCTTGCGAGTTGACCTCGCGCCGCAAGTGCGGCTCCTTTCGCCTGTCCCGCGAGATACAGCGCCCCCGAATAGTTCTGCTTGTCGAATTCCGCGGTGGACAGCTTGATCAGCCGGCTGACCTCCTGCATTCCCGGCGCGCCCGAGGTGGCGCGCAGCGACTGAAGCGCGATCTCCGCCTCCGCCATGCTCGAAGCCGCTTCCGCGCGCGATGCCAGGGATTGCTGCTTGGCCATGGCGCGCACGACTTCCTGCCGCGCATCGTCGAGCCGGGACTGCAGTTCGCCGACCTGCGCCTCCTTCTCGAGCAGCTTCAACTCGGTCTGCGCCAGCTTCCGTTCGATCGCCGGATCGCGCGTGACGACGGGCGGAGCTGTCGGCGCGCTGACTGGCCCGGGTTCGACCGGCGCGACCGGGGGACTCGGCTCGGGGCCCCTGGGCCAGACGCCGCAGGCGGTGACCAACCACAGCGCGAGCAATGGAAGGACGAGGATCCTGACATCCATGCAGCTCACCTCGCAGACCAGCGGTATCGTACCAGTCGCGAGGAATCGCCGGAAACTCACCACATGGCCTTGATTCGCGCAGCGACATCGACCCGGACCGCCGGCGCGCCCGCAGCCACGAGTTCCGCCGCCGGCTCGGCGGGCCATCCGATGCGATCGAGCGTCGCCATCACCGAGTCGTCGAGGAAGCGGCTGCGCGCGCCGAAGACGTGGCGGTCGCCGCCTGCGGCCTGCTGCGTGACGTAGTGGCGGAGCGGCTCCAGCAGGTGCAGTTCGTCGCGCGCCCGCGTCATCGCGACGTAGAGCAGCCGGCGCTCCTCGTCAATGCCGGCCTGCGTGCCGGTCGCGAACTCGTTCGGGAAGTTGCCGTCGGTGACGTTCAGCACATGCACGGCATCCCATTCCTGTCCCTTCGCGGAATGCACCGTGGACAGCACGAGGTAGTCCTCGTCCACGAGCGGCGAGCCCGCGAGCTCGCCGGACGCCGACGGCGGATCGAGCGTGAGTTCCGTCAGGAAACTCTCGCGGCCCGCGTACTGGCCCGACAGCTGCTCCAGCATCTCGAGATCGGCGCCGCGGACCCCGGGCGATTCGTAGAGTCGCGCGAGTTCCGGTTCGTACCAGGCGCGCACCCGCGCGACCTGCCCCGGCCACGGCAGTCCCGGCGCAGCGAGTGCCTGCATCAGCGCCGCGAATGCGGGCCAGGCCTCCGCCGCGGCGGCCGGGGCTTCGAACGCCCCGAGCGCACGCAGGGAATGGCCGGCCTCTGCGACCGCCTGCCAGCATCGCGCCGCGTTCGCCGGTCCCATGCCTGCCATCAGCTGCAGCACGCGGAAGGCGGCGATGCCGTTCTTCGAGTTGTCGGCCCAGCGCAGGATCGAGAGCAGGTCCTTCACGTGCGCGGCCTCGAGGAAGCGCAGTCCGCCGTACTTGACGTAGGGGATGTTGGCGCGCATCAGCTCGATTTCGAGCCAGTCGCTGTGATTCGCGCTCCGAAACAGCACGGCCTGGCGCGAGAGAGGCGTGCCCTCCTCGCGGCGGCGCAGCACGGAGGCGATCACGTAGTCCGCCTGGGTGCGATCGTCCTGTACGGTGACGAGCCGCGGGCGCGCGCCGGCGCCGCGCGCGGCGACCAGCGACTTCGGGTAGCCACGCGCGACGCCCTGGATCAGCGCATTCGCGGCGTCCAGCACCGGCTGCGCCGAACGGTAGTTGCACTCGAGCGTGATGATCTCGGCCGGCGGGTCGCAGCGCCCGGGGAAGCCGAGAATGTTCTCGACCGACGCCGAGCGGAACGAGTAAATCGACTGGGCATCGTCGCCGACGACCGTGACGCCTGCCCCACCCGGCTTCAGCGCCAGCACGATGTCGGCTTGCAGCGTGTTGACGTCCTGGTACTCGTCCACGAGCACCTGGTCGAAGCGCTCGCCGACCAACTGCGAGAGCGCCGGTTCCTGCATCAGCGCGTGCCAGTAGAGCAGCAGGTCGTCGTAATCGAGCACGGCGTGAGACTGCTTGCGCTCCACGTACGCGCGAAAGAGTCCCGTGAGCTCGTGAGCCCATTCCTCGCACCACGGATATCCCTCGCGCAGCACGTCCTCGAGCGCACGCTGGCCATTGACGCGCTGCGAATAGATCGCGAGGCAGGTGTCCTTGCGCGGGAACCGGCGGCGCTGCGACGAGAATCCCTGCTCGTGGCGGAGCACGTCCATCAGGTCCGCAGCGTCACCGCGATCGAGCACGCTGAAATCCGGCGAGAGCCCGAGGTTCAGCGCGAATTCCCGGAGCAGCCGGTTCGCGACGGAATGGAAAGTGCCGGACCAGGGCAGGCGCATCGCCGGCAATCGCCCGCCTGCCCCAGCGAGCGCCTCGGCTGCGATGCGCTCGGCACGGCGCTTCATCTCGAGGGCCGCGCGGCGCGTGAAGGTCAGGAGCAGGATGCGGGCGGGATCGACGCCAGCTGTGACCAGCGTCGCGACGCGGTGCGCGAGGGTCGCGGTCTTGCCGGTCCCGGCGCCCGCGATGACGAGGAGCGCCCGCTTCGGCTCGCCGGGCGAGGTGCCGAAGGTCGCGGCCCGCCGCTGCGCATCATTAGGTGTCGTGCCGCCGGCCCCGGTCATCGGGGAATCCTAGCAGCTGGCTGTATATTCATACAGTCCCCTGTCCTCCCGATTATGTGAAGGCCTTCGCGGATCGCCCCGGGCGCTTTGGCTAGGGTTGCACTGGGCAATAGCATCCGGGCCGCAGCCAGGACCATGGGTAAACCCGACAACTTCAAGAAGATCTCCACCGACGCGAAGGAGATGTCCCACTACTCCGAGGAGCAGCGGCTCGGACACGGCCGCATCGAATTCGACGAGCTCGGCAACGCGGTCTGGGTGCCGAACTCGGGCGCGAGCGGCGACGACGTGATGCGGCTCCTG
Source organism: Gammaproteobacteria bacterium (assembly GCA_031404555.1). Classification (GTDB taxonomy): domain Bacteria; phylum Pseudomonadota; class Gammaproteobacteria; order Steroidobacterales; family Steroidobacteraceae; genus SCUD01. The sequence continues at coordinate 125 of JANNHT010000068.1, read as the reverse complement.
CTCGATGACCCGAACCTCGCGTTCAGCAACGACGACGCACTCGGGACCCAAAAGCGGATCCAGCAGAACCAGCTGGGCATGAAGAAGGGCTACGACCCTTACGACAGCGGCCTGCTGGTCAAGAA
>JANNHT010000067.1:0-18962 GCA_031404555.1 Gammaproteobacteria bacterium | reverse complement strand
CTCGTGATGTTGCTCAGTGTCGGTGTCGCCTTGGGTGTTGGTTCTCGCACCATGCCGGTGGGCAACTACGTTTGGGAAGCGAAGACACCGGTCGGCCCATGTGCATCCGTAAGCTCCCCCGTCCCGGACACAGCGGATAATAGACTTTCCCGGTTCAACGGGAGGGGAGATGAAGAAGTCGAGGTTTACGGAATCGCAGATCGTATCGATTTTGAAAGAGGGAGAAGCGGGGGTCGGGATTGCTGAGATTGCCAGGAAGCACGGGATCAGTCGTGCCACCTATTTCAACTGGCGCTCGAAGTACTCCGGGGTGACGGTGTCCGAGCTCAAGCGGATGAAGGAGCTCGAAGCGGAGAACGCGAAGCTCAAGCGCATGTATGCCGAGCTCGCGCTCGAGAACGCGGCGATCAAGGACGTGCTTTCCCGAAAACTGTAACGCCGTTCGCGAAGCGGCAGGCGGCCGAGGTGCTCGTGACGGATCACGGGTTGCCGATCAGTCAGGCCTGCGGGGTGGTGAGGTTGTCGCGGACGGCGTGGTATCGGCGACCGAGGTCCAGCATGGAGCGCGACCGACCGGTGATCGAAGTGCTGAACGGCCTGGTGACACGCCGGCCGCGCTGGGGCTTCTGGAAGCTCTACGACCGGTCACGGCTTGAGGGTCAGCGAATCAACCACAAACGACTACATCGGGTGTATTGCTTGATGAAGCTCAATTTGCCGAGGCGAACGAAGCGCCGGCTACCGACCCGGCTACGCCAGGCGCTGGTCGCGCCGAACCGGCTGAACGAGATCTGGGCGCTCGACTTCATGGCCGATGCGCTCTACGGGGGCCGAGCGTTCCGCACGCTCAATGTCATCGACGAGGGCAATCGCGAGGTGCTCGCGATCGAGATCGCGACCTCGATCCCGGCACGGCGCGTGATCCGGGTGATGGAGCAGCTGATCGAACTGCACGGCAAACCGCGGGCACTCAGGCTCGACAACGGCAGCGAACTGACCTCCACGGCGTTTACTGAATGGTGCGCCGAGCAGTTGATCGAGCTGCGCTTCATCCAGCCGGGCAAACCGGATCAGAACGCGTTCATCGAGCGCTTCAACAGGACCTACCGGAACGAGGTGCTCGACGCTTACGTGTTCGACATGCTCGACCAGGTGCGCGAGATCACCGAATCCTGGCTACCCGAATACAACGAGGAGCGGCCCCATGACAGCCTCGGCCGGGTGCCGCCATTGACGTACTTGCCGAGGCCACAACGACCGGCGGAGTCTAGTTCTAAACTGTGTGCTTGACGGGGGAGCTTACGATCGTCGCTATCATCGCTTCTGCCGCTCCTCTTGGCTTACCTTCTCAACTCCTCGAAACGCAAAAAACGTGTTGATGTGCTTGCCGCGCGCAAAAAGCATCAACATTTCAGCGTCGTTTCCATAAACATCAGGCCGGTCTTCTAGGAGCAATGACAAGTTCTCACCAAATTCCAATCCAATGCGATGATTCTGAGCGTCCGCTTCGATTACTTTCAATCTCTTGCCAACCAACACGGCGAGTAGGTCGGCGTTTGATTTCGAAACTGTATCGCTTGAGACTATTACTCTGTCATTGCCCTTGAGCACCCAGTCACAAAGATAGATCCAGAACTTGCCATCCGGCTCCGATCCGTCGGAATTACTTGAGCTGACAAAATGCAGGAAGACGAAAGATCCCTGACCCTTTTCCACTCTTGTGATCAGCGATCCGAACAGTTGGCCATACTCAGCATAGATTTCACTAGAGTTCACATGCGCCTCGTCATCTAAGTCTATCTCCGCTTGATCATTTCGTCGGCACGTTCGCGAATTTCATCATATGGCAAGTCTTCCCCAGAAATTTCTCGGTGCAAGAGCTCCTGTTCCTCTTCCGTTAGGCCGCGAGTGGCATCTCGAAACGCGCGGTTCTGGCGTTGGTTGTCGCCTGGGCTGCCGCGTTCGTAGTCCGGGTCACCACCTCGCTCGCGTGCTCTTTCTTCGCGTTGCCGCTCTCGGCGCTCTCTTGCGGTTTCTCGTGATCCCGGTTGCTTGTCCTGTTCTTCTGAATCCCCTTCGGACTCTTCAGCCGGTGCTTCGGATTTCTCGCTCTCTTGGATTTCACTTGTATTAGGAACCGGCAAGGCTACGTCGGCCGATGCAGTAATGGCCTTGTAAGCTCGATATGCGCATGATCCAACTAGTACTGCTACGCCGATTGCTTCGCCGACGGGAAGTGGTCCGTCAGCACTAGCTGCCACGACCGCAATTCTGGCAGCGCCGATTGAGCATTGACCGCTTGGATCTGTCCTGTTGAGTGGGTCGTTGTATGTGTATGAATACAGGTCAGGATCATCTCTTGCGCCAATCGAATCCGTCTGCAAAAACCTCCCCAGCTTCGCCGAGTAATACCGCGCCCGGTAGTAGTAGAGTTACGTCGATAAATACTCAGTCCAAACCGGGCCTCGACCTCAACCGCTTGACGTCCTTCCGCTGACGCTTCCCCTCGACGCGTCTCGCTTTCGCCGCCCGGCTCGGCCGCGTCTTCTTGCGCGGCTTTGGTACGTGGCGTGCCTGGATGATCAGCTGCTCGAGGCGCTCAATCGCATCGCGCCGATTGGCCTCCTGGCCGCGATGCCGGTGCGCCTCGATCACGATCTCATCGTTCTGAGTCAGCCGCCGGCCCGCGAGCACGCGCAGCCTGTGTTTGCCGCCGTCATCGAGCAGGGAAGTTGCGGCGACGTAGAACCGCAGCTCGCAGGCGCTCGAGACTTTGTTGACGTTCTGGCCGCCCGGGCCCGGGCTGCGGACGTAGGAGAGCGTGTACTCGCTCTCGGGGATCATCTCAGTCCTGGCCGTCGTCGATGGGCGTGATCGGCTGCGACGAGCGCGGCGCGAGCGCGGAGGCGGACTTGCCACCCTCGAGGATGCGGATCTCGCGCTGCGCCGGCGGGATGGTGATGCCGTTCTCGCGGAACAGTGCCCAGATGCGGCGATTGACGTCGGAGCGCACGTTGTTCACGCCCTCGGCCGGATCGCCGATCCAGAAGCGCAGCTCGATCTCCATGCCGTAATCGGCGAACTCGAGCAGGCGCGCAACCGCGGGCGGGTCGCGCAGGATCCGCGGATGGACGGCGGCGTCGAGCAGCAGCGTGAGCGCGAGCTCGACATCGTCGTGGTAGCCGATGCGAACCGGCAGGCGCAGCCGCACGCGCGGATGCCCGTAGCTCCAGTTGATCAGCGGATTCGTGATCACGTTCTGGTTCGGCACCAGCGTCGCGACGCCGTCGCGGTCGCGCACCACGATGTGGCGGCCGCGCAGTTCCTCGACCCAGCCGAAGCCGGTGGTGCTGGTGCCGGTCGTGCCGGAGAAGCTGATGACATCGCCGGGCTTGATCGAGCGGTCGATCAGCAGCACGAAGCCGCTGACGAAATTCGCGGCGATCGCCTGGAGGCCGAAGCCGAGGCCGAGGCCGATGGCGCCGGAGAAGACGGTCAGCGCAGTCAGGTTGACGCCCGCCGCCTGCAAGCCGAGCAGGATACCGAGCGCGATCAGGAACGCGTAGGCGAACTTGCCGATGCCGATGCGGGTGGATGGCGCGAGCTCCTGGATCGTGCTAATGCGCCGGTCGATCCAGCGCGCGATCCAGACGCTGACCACGACGAAGATCGTCACCAGCGCGAAGGCTTTCACGATCGACCAGATGGTGACGCGCGCAGCGCCCTTGGACAGCCCGACCGAGTCGAGCGCCGTGATGATCGCGTCGAGCCAACCGAGGAGTTCGGTCGAGACCAGCACCCAGACGATCAGCGTGACGCGCAGCTCCCAGGCCTTGATCCGCATGCCGTGACCGAGCGACAGACGCAGCAGGAAGGCGAGGAGGCGGATCAGCGCGAGGAGCGCGAGCAGCGTCCATACCGCGTCGAGCCAATCGGTTGGCTCGCCCTTTCCGGCGAGCGGCAGGCGCGAGACGCCGACGATCAGGAGGCCGACGAGGTAGGGCGCGATGACTGCGAGCGCATCGGCGACGACGAAGCGCGCACCGCCGTCCGGGCGGTTGACGTACCAGCGCCGGCCGAGCACGACGCCCGCGATGACGACGACCGCCGTGATGCCGATGATCGCGAGCTGCGTCGGGCCCGCCGCGCGATAGACATCCGTCACGAAGCCGTTCAGTGCGTCCATCAGGCGTTCAGGTCCGGGATCAGTTCACTCTCGAGCCGCATGATCTGGTCCTTCAGCAGGAGCTTGCGCTTCTTGAGCCGTCGAAGCTGGAGTTCGTCGATGTAGATGTCGAGCGACAGCCGGCCGATCACGTCGTCCAGGTCGCGGTGCTCGATGCGAAGCTCCCGCAGGCGCTGCATGCGCTCGAACAACTGGGTGTTGACCTTGTCTTCGTCGGTCATGCTGGCAGGAATCCGGACCAAACCGGCCGGATGGAAGCCGGAAGCTTAGCCAATCGACCCGGCGGATTCCACGGAATCGCCGGGTCGTGGAAGTCGGACCCGACCGAGCCGTCGAGGCCGCTGCGAACCGCGAGCGAAATCGCCTGTTCGCGGTCCTGGACGCTGCCGCCGCCGGTGATCACCTCGATCCCGGCGCCGCCCGCGGCCTTGAACTCCGCGCAGAGCTCGCGCCTCGCCTCGGCCGAGAGCGGATAGCGCATCGGGTGCGCGATCACCGCCTTGCCGCCGGCGCCCGCGATCCACGCGGTCGCCTCCGCGATCTCGGGCCAGGGCGTCGAGACGTGGCCCGCCTTGCCGCGGCCGAGCCAGTGATCAAAGGCCGCCTGTGAGTCCCTGGCGGCGCCAAGCGCGACCAGGACCCGTGCGAAATGGCTGCGCGTCGGCATGTGGCCCGCCGCGCGGATCTGTGCGAGCGCGGCGCTCCCCGGTGCGCCGGCCTTGTCGAGGCGGGCGGCGATGCGATCCGCGCGCTCGTCGCGGATGATCGTCTGTCCGGCGATCCCGGACGCGAGTGCGGGCGAGGCCGGATCAATGTTGAGACCGAGCAGGTGCAGCCCGCGGCCGCGCCAGTTGACCGAGAGTTCGATGCCCGGGATGAACCCGATCCCGCAGTCCCTGGCCGCCTGGCTTGCGGTCGCGATGCCCGCGACCGTGTCGTGGTCGGTGAGCGCCATCAACGTGACTCCGCAGGCCGCGACATGGGCGACGAGCGCAGCGGGATCCAGCATGCCGTCGGAGGCGGTCGAGTGCAGGTGCAGGTCGACGACGGGCTCGGTCATACGTCCCTCGGACCGAGGCCGACGGTATCGATGTTGTCGCCGGTGAGCACCACGAAGCCGCGTTTCCGCGCGAAGCCGTCCTCGGTGTAGTCGAAGACATAGGTGCGACGCCAGGCGAGCGGCGCATCGCCGCCCCGCACGAGGCGCAGCCGGTGGATCGCGACCGTGCCGTCCAGCATCTGCACGTTCGCATTCGTGCAAGTGTCCGCGGCGAGGCGGTTCGCGAGCTCGCGCGCGGCGAGGCTCGAGTGCCAGAAGCCCGCGAGCAGGGCGAAGAGCGCGACGGCGAGCAGCATCCCCCAGGTCATTTCAGCATCGCGAGCCAGTCGGTGTCGCCGTCGGCGAGCCCGACGAAATACGGGTTCAGCAGCTCCTCTTTCGCGTTGTAGTCGAGCGGCTCGCCGTCGAGCTTCAGCACCTGCCCGCCCGCCTGCTCGAGCACGCACTGGCCCGCGGCCGTGTCCCACTCGGAGGTCGGCCCGAGCCGCGGATACACGTCCGCCCCGGCCTCCGCGACGATGCAGAGCTTGAGCGAGCTGCCGACTTCGACGAATTCATGCGGTCCGACCCGCTCGAGGAAGGCGTCGAGCGAGCTGCCGCGGTGATTGCGGCTGCCGACCACGCGCACCGGGCCCGAGCCACGCTTTGCGACCCGGATCGAGCGGCCCGCGGTCTCGGCATCCGAGCGGAACGCGCCGACGCCCTCGCAGGCGTAGTAGGTGCGCTCGAGCACCGGCGCGTGCACGATGCCGAGCACCGGGCGGTGGTCCTGCACCAGCGCGATGTTCACGGTGAACTCGCCGTTCCTCTGCACGAATTCTTTCGTGCCGTCGAGCGGGTCCACGACCCAGAGCCGGCTCCAGCCGCGCCGCGTGGCCCAGGGCAGCTTGACCGCCTCTTCCGACAGCACGGGGATTTCCGGCGCGATGCGCTTCAGGCCCGCGAGGATCAGCTTCTCGGAGCGCAGGTCCGCTTCCGTGAGTGGCGAGCGGTCCTCTTTCTCCTCGACGGTGAAGGTCGAGGCATACACGTCGAGGATCGTGCGGCCGGCCTCGCGCGCGATGGCCGTCGCCTCGAGCAGCAGCCGGTTCAGTTCGGATGTCATGTCGGCTCCGGGAAGGGGCGCGTTATATCATAGGCGGGTGAAGGGCAACGGCCATTCCCCCGACTGGAGTTCGATCGACACCGTGCTCCTCGACATGGACGGCACGCTGCTCGACCTCGGATTCGACAGGCACTTCTGGGAAGAATTGCTGCCGCAGCGCTATGCGTCGAGCCGCGGCATCCCGCTCGAGGAGGCGCACCGGCTGATGAAGCCGATCTTCGAGAACACCCAGGGCACGCTCGACTGGTACTGCATCGACTACTGGAGCCGCGCGCTGTCGCTCGACATCGCCTCGATCAAGCGCTCGGTGCGCCATCACATCGCCTGGCTGCCGCAGTCCCGCGGATTCCTCGCGAAGATCCGCGCGACGGGCAAGCGCATGGCGCTCGTGACCAACGCCCATCCCGAGATCTTCGCGATCAAGGACGCCCAGCTCGGCATCCGCCGCCACTTCGACGCGGTCTACACCTCGTTCACCTTCGGCGCGCCGAAGGAATCCGCCGATTTCTGGCCGCGGCTCGCGGAGCGGGAACCCTTCGACCGCAAGCGGACGCTGTTCGCCGACGACAGCCCGGCGGTGCTTCGCGCTGCGCGCGATCACGGAATCGCCTGGATCTACGCGGTGCGCCGGCCGATCAGCAACCGTCCCGCGCGCGCGGCGGGCGAATTCCCGGGCGTCGAATCGGTGCATGAGCTCGCGGCGGGGCTCGCGACGCCGAATTAGCGCCGGCGCCGGCTCCGCTGCGGCTGCTGCACCGGCGGCGGGCCGTCTCCTTCTTCGTCGCCGACCGAGCGCGGCGCGTGGTGAGCGGACTTCAGGTAGGGCAATTCCGCCGGATCGTAACTGCCGACCGGTATCCGCTGCCCGATGAAGGCTTCGATGTCCGGCAGCGATTCGACGTACTGCTCGCAGCCGAAGCTGACCGCGTCGCCCGCCGCGCCCGCGCGCGCGGTGCGCCCGATCCGGTGAACGTAGTCCTCGGCGTCCTGCGGCAGGTCGTAGTTGACGACGTGGCTGACGTCCGGGATGTGAAGCCCGCGCGCGGCGACGTCGGTCGCGACCAGCGCGGCGAGCTTGCCCTCGTGGAATTCGCGGAGGATGCGCATGCGTTTGCGCTGCGGCACGTCGCCGGACATGGCCGCGGCCGCCACGCCGTTCGCGCGCAACAGGCGTTCGAGGCGTTCCGCCAGGTGCTTGGTGTTGACGAACACCATCACGCGGGTCGCTGCGCCCTTGCGCATCAGGTACACCAGCAGGGAGGCTTTTTCCTCCATCGCCGGGTAATAGATGATCTGGCGCACGAGCTCGGCCGTGATGCGCTCGGGCTCGATCCTGATCAGCTCGGGGTCGTTCATGTGCTCGTAGGCAAGTTCGAGCACGCGCTGCGACAGCGTTGCGGAGAACAGCATGTTGAGGCGGTATTCGGGGGCGGGGAGGCGGCGGAGCAGGAAGCGGATGTCCTTGATGAAGCCGAGGTCGAACATCCGGTCGGCCTCGTCCAGAACCATCACCTGCGCGTGTCGCAGGTCGAACACGTGCTGCTTGAAGAAGTCGATGGTTCGGCCCGGCGTGCCGATCAGCACATCCACGCCCGCGGCGAGCGCGTTACGCTGTTTGTCATAGTCCACGCCGCCGAAGGCGAGCCCGAGCGTGAGGCCGGTGTACTGAACCAGGATCTCGGCATCGCGGTGGATCTGGATCGCGAGCTCCCGGGTCGGCGCGAGGATCAGCGCGCGCGGCGAGGTGCTCGGGCGATCCGGAGACGCGGGGTAGCGCAACAGGTGCGTGAACATCGCCACCAGGAATGCGGCCGTCTTTCCGGTGCCGGTCTGCGCCTGCCCCGCGACGTCGAATCCGGCAAGCGCTCTGGGGAGCGTCGCCGCCTGGATCGGCGTGCATCGCTCGAAGCCTGCATCGGCGATGCCGCGGGCGACGGGTTCCGGGAGGTTCAGGCTGGTGAAGGAAAGCTCGGAAAATTGCTGTTGAGTCACCGTCTGCCCACTTTAGCGATCATCGCTTGAAAAATGCCCTCCAACACGCTACAAAAGCACCTGACGACTGCGGTTTCCCGCACTCACCCGCCCCCTACCGCGCCAGATATTGTGCCGTATCGGGCATTCGCCCGTCATAGATCAACGAAAATCCAGGAGCAACCCCGCGTGAGCGGTCATATTGTCCATACCTCGGACGCCACATTCGAAGCCGACGTCCTCAAGTCCCAAACCCCCGTACTGCTCGATTTCTGGGCTGAATGGTGCGGTCCCTGCAAGGCCATCGCCCCGATTCTCGACGACATCGCCAAGGATTACGCGGGTCGCGTGACGATCGCCAAGCTCAATATCGACGATAACCGCCAGACCCCCGTCAAGTACGGCGTGCGCGGGATTCCGACCCTGATCCTGTTCAAGAACGGCGCCCCGGAGGCGCAGCAGGTCGGCCTGGTCGGCAAGTCGAAGCTCTCCGCCCTGCTGGACCAGCACCTATGAGGGGCTATCTCGGCAACCAGGCGCGCAATCGCCAGAAAGGGCACCGCAACCGCGGCGGTGGCGGACCACGGCACGGCAATGAAGGGCTGCCGGTAGACGATTTCCCGATGGATGGCTCCGAAGGCGACATCATCTCGCCGGAGGAGCTGGCCGCATCGAAGAGCGCGATGAGCCTGACGGAGCTCAAGACCAAGCCGGTCCACGAGCTCGTCACGATGGCTGAGTCCATGGGCCTCGAGAACATGGCCCGCCAGCGCAAGCAGGACGTGATCTTCTCGATCCTGAAGGCGCACGCGCGGGGCGGCGAGGACATCTACGGCGACGGCGCTCTCGAAATCCTCCAGGACGGTTTCGGGTTCCTGCGCTCCTCAGACAGTTCGTATCTCGCCGGGCCCGACGACATCTATGTGAGCCCGAGCCAGATCCGCCGATTCAACCTGCGCACCGGCGACTCGATCTCGGGCCTGATACGCCCGCCGAAGGACGGCGAGCGGTACTTCGCGCTCCTCAAGGTCGGCGAGATCAATTTCGATACGCCGGAGTCCGCGCGCCACAAGATCCTGTTCGAGAACCTGACGCCGCTGCACCCGACCAAGCGGCTCAAGCTCGAGCGCGGCAACGGGTCCACCGAGGACCTGACGGCGCGCATGATCGACCTGATGGCGCCGCTCGGAAAGGGCCAGCGCGGGCTCATCATCTCGCCGCCGAAAGCCGGCAAGACGATGCTGCTCCAGAACATCGCGACCTCCATCACCTGGAACCATCCCGACGTCTACCTGATCGTGCTGCTGATCGACGAGCGGCCCGAGGAAGTGACCGAGATGTCGCGCACGGTGAAGGGCGAGGTCGTGGCCTCGACCTTCGACGAGCCGGCGAGCCGGCACGTGCAGGTCGCCGAGATGGTGATCGAGAAGGCCAAGCGCCTGGTCGAGCACAAGCGCGACGTGGTCGTGCTGCTCGATTCGATCACCCGCCTCGCGCGCGCCTACAACACCGTGGTGCCGAGCTCCGGCAAGGTGCTGACCGGCGGCGTGGACGCGAATGCGCTGCAGCGCCCGAAGCGCTTCTTCGGCGCGGCGCGAAACGTCGAAGAGGGCGGCTCGCTGACCATCATCGCGACCGCGCTGATCGACACCGGCTCGCGCATGGACGACGTGATCTACGAGGAGTTCAAGGGCACCGGCAACAGCGAGATCCATCTCGACCGGCGCATCTCCGAGAAGCGCGTCTTTCCAGCCTTCAACATCAACCGCTCGGGCACACGTCGCGAGGAGCTGATCACGACCCAGGAAGAGCTGGCGAAGATCTGGATCCTGCGCAAGCTCCTGCACCCGATGGACGAGCTGGCCGCGGTCGAGTTCCTGCTCGACAAGATGAAGGACACGAAGACCAACGGTGACTTCTTCGATTCGATGAAACGCGGATGAGCGAGGCGCTGCGCCACCTGCGCCGGGCCGACCCGGTGATGGCGCAGCTCATTCGCCGCGCGGGTCCCTACGAGGTGAAGCCCGAACGCGGCACCGGCCCCTACGAGGCGCTGGTGCACGCGGTCGCACACCAGCAGCTCACCGGCAAGGCCGCCAAGACCATCCTTGGGCGCTTCTTCGCGCTCTATGGCGGCGATGGCTGCCCGGAGCCGGCCAGGCTCGTCGAGACGGCGGATGAGGCGCTCCGGGGCTGTGGCTTCTCGCGGGCCAAGTCCGCATCGCTCAAGGACATCGCGGCGAAGACGCTCGACGGGACGATTCCACCCAGGCGCGCGCTCGCGCGCATGAAGAACGAAGCCATCATCGAACGGTTGATCGAAGCGCGCGGCGTCGGCCGCTGGACCGTCGAGATGTTCCTGATGTTCACGCTCGGGCGGCCGGACGTGCTGCCGGTGGACGACTACGGCATCCGCCTCGGCTACAAGATGGCCTACGGCAAGCGGACGCTGCCGAAACCGCGCGTTCTCGCCAGATATGGCGAGCTGTGGGCTCCCTATCGCACGACGGCGTCGTGGTACCTTTGGCGCGCCGTGGACATGGAGCGCGAGACGCGACGCGCCAAGACGTGATTCATGCGCCGATCCAGATCGAGAGTCGGGCTGATAGCGATCCTGCTGGCCGCTCCGGGTGCCGCATTCGCCGCTGAAGAATCCCCGGTCGTCGTCTATCCAAAGCTTCATCGCCCCGCCGAGGGCTACAACGACTGCTACCCGATCGGCTCCGCGATGCGCGGCAGGGAAGGCCGCATAGCGGTGTCATTCACGGTACTGCCGGACGGCAGCACCAGCGCACTTCAATTTCCCGACGGCACGCCCACCTGGCTCAAGGAAACGTCGGCGTGCATCGTCCGGAAGATCCGTTTCACCGCGGGCACGCAGGACGGCGTGCCGGTGGAGATGCCGGCGACGCTGCCGATCAATCTCGGCATCGCGGGCAGCGACGGGGAACCGGCGCCGAAGCTCGATGGTCCGGTGCTGCGCTCATCGGAGGAAACGATCGAAGCGGCCTACCGGCAATGCTACCCGGCGGATCTCAGTCGGGAGGCTACGGTGAACTACCGCGTGGACATCGGTGTTGACGGACGCGCCCGCGCGCCAAAGGTCGTGACCTCGAGCGGCGATGAGCGCCTCGACAAGGCAGGGATCTGCGTGCTGGGCCTGCTGCGGTTCAAGCCCATGCAGCGCGGCAGTCAGGCCGTCCGTTCGACGGTCGTGATGCCATTCCTGGTGCGGCCCGCGAATCAGGGCGCGAGATAGACCGCCGTCACCAGCACCAGGAACGCGACCACCGCGACCAGCGCGTGGACGATGATCACGCCGTTCGGCAGCGCTTTCTGGCGCATGTGATGGCTCACGAGATAGAGCCCGCCGAGCGCGGCGACGACGAAAAGTCCGAGCGCCCAGGTGTGCGTGGTGCCGGTGCCGATCTCGCGCACGCCGAGCAACAGCGTGATGACGCCGGAGACCGCGAGCAGGCCGTGCAGAATCGCAACGCCCGCGGGCGGTGGCGTGCGGCCGCGAAAATGCTGCACTGCCATCCAGAGGCCAATCACCGCGGCCGCCGCGAAGAGCATCACTGCGTACTGGAACATCTTCTTCTCCTTCTAGCGTGAGGCCGCGCTGACGCGCCAGATCACGTTGCCGACATCGTCCGCGACCAGTAAGCCACCCTGCCTGTCCACTGCGACGCCGACCGGCCGTCCCTGCGCATTGCCGTCGGCATCCACAAAGCCCGTGAGCACGTCGATCGGCTGACCCGACGGCTTGCCGCCCTGAAACGGAACGAAGATCACGGCGTAGCCGCTGAAGGGCCGGCGGTTCCAGGATCCGTGTTGGCCGACGAACATTCCCGACTGAAATTGTGCGGGCAATTGTACGCCCACGGATAGCGCGAGCCCGAGCGAGCCGGTGTGCGGCCCGAGCGCGTAGTCGGGCTTGATGGCGCTCGCGACGAGATCCGGCCGCGGCGGCTCGACGCGATCATCCACGATCTGCCCGAAGTAGCTGTAGGGCCAGCCATAGAATCCGCCGTCCCGCACCGAGGTCATGTAGTCCGGCACGAGATCGCTGCCGAGTTCGTCGCGCTCATTGACGACGGTCCACAGCAGGCCCGTGACCGGCTCCCAGACAAGGCCATTCGGGTTGCGCAGGCCGGAGGCGTAGATCCGCCGCGCGCCGCTCGCGGCATCCACCTCGAGGATGGCGGCGCGCTCGAACTCCTGGTCCATGCCGTTCTCGGCGACGTTGCTGTTCGAACCGACGGTGACGTAGAGCCTTGAGCCGTCGGCGTTTGCGATGACGTTCTTGGTCCAGTGATGATTGAGCTCGCCGCCCGGGAGATCGGCGAGCTTCGTGCCGTGCGCCGCGATCGAGGTGTCGCCGGTCCGATACGGGAACCACAGGAGCGCGTCGGTGTTCGCGACGTAGAAGCGCGAGCCCACGAGCGCCATGCCAAACGGCGAATGCAGGCCTGACAAGAAAGTTGAGCGCTCGTCCGCGACGCCGTCGGCATCGGTGTCGCGCAGCAGCGTGATGCGATCGGCGCTCGGCACGGCCGAGCCCGCGCGCTTCATCGCCTTCTTCATGAAGAAGCCCTTGATGCCCTTACCGTCCTCGGGCCGCTCCGGCGCGGCCGACTCCGCGACCAGCACGTCGCCGTTCGGCAGCACGTACACCCAGCGCGGATGGTCGAGGCCGTCCGCGAAGGCGACCACGCGTGTGCCGGGGGCGGCAACGGGGCGCGCGCCGTTCGTCCAGCCGGTGGCCGGCGCGATGTGCACGACGGGTATGAGCGATGTTTCGGGGGCTGGCAGGGCAGGGTTCGGGCCCATGCCGTCTTGGAGCCTGACCTTGGCCTCGCCGCCACAGGCGGCGACCGCGACGGCAGCCAGAATGAGCTGCAGTGTGTTTCTGATTTGTTTCACGGCGAATTCTTCCTTGACGCCTATTGCCTGTGACCTCGGCGTGGAGTAAATGTTCGCAGCATATGCAGCCAGGGGCCACAGCTATCGCGGTGTTCGCTGCGAGTGTGATGGTGCGCTTCGCGCACGCAGAAGAGCCGCCACGTCCCGCAGTGGACCCGGAAGAAGCGGTGCTGCGCTGCTACGGGATTCACGGCCGGAACGGCACGCTGACCGGCAGCGTGGACGTCACCGTGACGGTCGATGCGGCCGGCCGAGCGACCGGCGTCGTCACCCCACCGGGCACGGAGGAGCGGCTGGCAGCCGCCGCGCAGTGCGTGGGCGTGTCGCTGCGCTACCAGCCCGCGCTTGAAAACGACCTCGCGGTTCCCGGCACGTTCAAGATGACGGTCCCGTTTCCGTCGGTGCCGTCGTTCAAGTATCCGCTGCGAAACGCCATCGACTATTGCCACGCGCCCTGGGCGCTGAACGACGTCTATGAAGGGACCGTCGACGTGATGATGCGGGTCGGCGGGGACGGGCGGGTCAAGGAACACATGCTGCCCGGCGGCACGCTGCCCTGGATGACGGAGGCCGCGAAATGCGTCGCCGACCGCGTGGAGTTCTTCCCGGCGTCCTGGCGAGCGAAGACGGTCGATGCCTGGGTCATCGTGCCGCTCGAATTCCAGCTCACGACCAACAAGCACCTCGACGCGGAGATCATTGCGCCGACGGTCCGGTCGAAGGAAGCAATCATCGTCGATGCCTACCGGCGCTGCTATCCCGAGGGTCGGACCGACAGCGCGCAGATCCACTACCGCATCACGATCACCGAGGGCGGACGCGTGCGCAAGGTGGAGCTGATCGGCGAAAGCACCGACAAGGCGATGGAGGATGCCGGCATCTGCATCCTGCGGAGCATCAGCTTTATCGCGGCGCGCCGGAACGGGCGCGCGGTCGAGTCCACGCTCAACTGGCCGGTCCTGGTTCGACCGCCCGGCTAGGCCTCGTCGTCCGGGAATTCCTTGTCAAGGATGCCGGCGAGTTCCGAGTCCACCCGGTCGCGGAACATCGCGAGCAGGAAACCGAGTTCGGCCTCGAGCACGATCTCCTTCTTCCCGACGGTGACCGTGCCGCTGACGTTCGGGTGCTCGATCGAGAGCGCGTCACCCTTCCATTCGCATTCCGCGTCAAATTTCTTGCTGAGGGCGGCCGCCATGCGATCCACGCGCGCGCGCGCGGCCTTGGCGGTCAGCGCATGCGGTCGGCGTAGCTCGATCCGGCTCATGGCGGGAGTATAGCGACGCTCACCGGCGCGCGATCGCGCGCCAGCCGATGTCGCGCCGAAACTGCATGCCGGGCCAGCACAGCCGGTCGACGAGCGCATAGGCCTGCTCGGCCGCCGCGGCCACGCCGTCGCCGAGTCCGACGGCGCAGAGCACGCGCCCGCCCGCCGTCAGCACGCGGCCGTCATCCATCTTTGTGCTCGCGTGGAACACCTTGCCGGGGAGCTTCGCCGCCTGGTCGAGGCCCGCGATCGCATCGCCCTTGCGCGGATCGTCGGGGTAGCCGCCGGCCGCGAGCACCACGCCGAGCGCGGCGCGCGGATCCCATGCGGCATCGACCGCAGAGAGGCGTCCGGCGAGCGCCGCCTCGCAGAGCAGCGTCAGGTCACTCGTGAGCCGCGCCATGATCGGCTGCGTTTCCGGATCGCCGAAGCGGCAGTTGAACTCGAGCACGTTCGGCGTTCCGTCCGGCGCGATCATGAGGCCTGCGTACAGGAAGCCGGTGTAGGCCATGCCGTCGGCGGCCAGCCCGCGCAGCGTCGGCGCGATCACCTCGCGCATGATTCGGTCGTGCAGCGCGGGCGTCACGATCGGCGCCGGCGAATACGCGCCCATGCCGCCGGTGTTCGGGCCCGCGTCGCCGTCCAGCAATCGCTTGTGATCCTGCGAAGTTGCAAACGGCAGGGCATGGCCGCCAGCGGCAATGACGATGAAACTCACTTCTTCGCCCTCGAGGAACTCCTCGACGACGACGACCTGGCCCGCGTCGCCGAAGGCGCCGGCGAACATGTTCTCGGCAGCGCGCACCGCCTCATCGGCGGTGGCCGCGATGATCACGCCCTTGCCTGCGGCGAGGCCGTCCGCCTTGACGACGATTGGCGGCTTCTGCGCGCGGATCCTGGCTGCGTCGAAGGTCTCGCGCGTGAACGCGGCATAGCGCGCGGTCGGGATTCGATGCCGCTCCAGGAATTCCTTGCTGAATCGCTTGCTGCCCTCGAGCCGCGCCGCGAGCCGGTTCGGGCCGAAGCAGGGCAGTCCCGCCTCCTGGAAAGCATCCACCACGCCTGCGACCAGCGGGCCCTCCGGACCGACGATCGTGAGCGCAATGCCTTCCCGGCGTGCCAGCGCGACGAGGCCCGCGATGTCCATGGCCGCGACCGCGACGTTCCGGCACTTCGCCTCGGTCGCGGTGCCGGCATTGCCGGGCGCGACGAGGACTTCCTTGACACGCGGCGACTGCGCGACCTTCCAGGCGAGTGCGTGTTCGCGTCCGCCGCCGCCGATGACGAGCATTTTCACGGCGCGCTCAATGGCGGAAATGCCGCATACCGGTGAAGACCATCGCGACGTCGCGTTCATCCGCCGCGGCGATGACTTCGGCATCCCGCATCGACCCGCCCGGCTGGATCACGGCGCGCACGCCGAGCTCGAGCGCGGCATCGAGGCCGTCGCGGAACGGAAAGAATGCGTCGGAGGCCATGACGCAACCCGTGACGTCGAGCTTCGCGTCGGCCGCCTTCATCGCGGCGATGCGGGTGGAGACGACGCGGCTCGTCTGGCCCGCACCGATGCCGATCGTGCGGCCCTCGCGGGCGAACACGATCGCATTCGATTTCACGTACTTGCAGACGCGCCAGGCGAACAACAGGTCGGCCGTCTCGGCCGCGGTCGGCGCACGGCGCGAGACCTGATTGAGCGAAGACGCTTCGACCACTCCATCGTCGCGCGACTGGGCGAGCAGGCCGCCGCCGACGGACTTGAATTCGACGGTGAATGGCTGTGCGGCGGAAAGCGACCCGGTCTCGAGCACGCGGACATTGCCTTTGGTCGCGAAGGCGGCGAGCGCCTCTAGCGCGTAGCCCGGCGCGACGACGACCTCGACAAACTGGCGTTCGACGATCTCCGCTGCGGTCGGTCCGTCCACCGCGTTGTTGAAAGCGATGATGCCGCCGAAAGCGGAGGTCGGGTCGGGCTCGTACGCGCGGACGTAGGCGTCCTTGATATTGGTTGCGATCGCAACGCCGCAGGGATTCGCGTGCTTCACGATGACGCAGGCGATCTCGCCGAACTGCCGCACGCATTCGAGCGCGGTGTCGGCGTCTGCGATGTTGTTGTACGACAGCTCCTTGCCCTGGAGTTGCTTCGCCGACGCGATCGAGGGCATTGCCGAGTGCGGCTCGGCGTAGAACGCGGCGCTCTGGTGCGGGTTCTCGCCGTAGCGCAATTCCTGGAGCTTGCGGAGTCCGGTCACGAACGAGTCGGGCCAGCCGTGCTGCGACGACTGCTCGCGAAGCCACCCGGCGACCGCGGAATCGTAGAGCGCGGTGTGCGCGTAGGTCTTTGCGGCAAGCCGGCGGCGAAGCACTTCCGGCACCGGGCCAGCGCGGAGCGCCTCGAGCACTTCCGGATAATCCGCGGGGTCCACGAGGACCGTGACCCTTGTATGGTTCTTCGCAGCGGCGCGCAGCATCGCCGGTCCGCCGATGTCGATGTTCTCGACCCCGTCCTCATAGCGGCAGCCGGGGCGCGCGACAGTCGCCGAGAACGGGTAGAGGTTCACGACCACGAGGTCGATCGGGCGGATGCCGTGCTCCTGCATCACCGCGTCGTCGGTGCCCGCGCGGCCGAGGAGTGCGCCGTGGATCTTCGGGTGCAGCGTCTTGACCCGGCCATCCATGATCTCCGGGAAGCCGGTTTCGTCGGCGACCTCAGTCACGGGCAGGCCCGCATCGGCGAGCGCGCGCGCCGTGCCGCCGGTCGAAAGCAGCTCGAAGCTGAGCCCGCGCAGGGCGCGAGCGAGTTCGACGATACCGGTCTTGTCGGAGACGGAGAGCAGCGCCCGCCGGGCGTTCTGCTGCGTCATCCGCTCAGGAGGACAACCCGTATTCGCGCAGTTTCTTGCGCAGGGTGCCGCGATTGATGCCGAGGATGGTCGCTGCGCGGCTCTGGTTGCCGTCCGCGTAGTCCATCACCGCCTGGAACAGCGGCAATTCGACTTCGCGCATGACGAGATCGTAGAGGCGGCCGGGGCGGTGTCCGTTCAGGCTGTCGAAATAGGTGCCGAGCGCCTGTTCGGTGTGATCGCGCAAGGGAATATGCGCCCTGGATTTCGCCGTCATTGCCACACTTGCCCCGCTTGTCCCGCGTGTGCTCAGGCTGCGCGGGCCAACTGCCCGATCAGGCCTGACAGAAACCCGTCGGTGAGCGATAGCTGCTCAGTCGCGAGTTCCGTCTTCAACAACTCGATTGGCAAGTGCCCGACTTCCGGATGAAGGCGGCAATACCAGCCGAGATGTTTGCGCGCCACGCGGACTCCTTGCGACTCGCCGTAGAACGAGTAAAGGGCCTCGAGGTGCGAAAGCATGATAACACGGACTTCCGCGAGCACAGGCGGGGTGAACGGATTTCCGGCGAGCGCGGCGCGCAGTTCCCGGAAAATCCACGGCCTCCCTTGCGCCGCACGGCCGATCATCACGCCATCCGCGCCGCTTTGTTCCAGCGCGTTCAAGGCCTTGGCGGCACAATCGATGTCGCCATTCACGAATACGGGAATCGTCACCGCACGCTTGACGGCGGCGGCCGTTTCGTATTCCGCATCGCCCGTGAAAAAATCCGCGCGCGTGCGCCCGTGCACCGCGAGCGCCGCAATCCCTTCGCCTTCGGCAATTCTCGCGATGGAGACCGCGTTCCGGTTCTCGCGGTCCCAGCCGGTGCGCATTTTCAGCGTGACCGGCACGCCCGCGGCGGCGACGACGGCCGCGAGAATCTCGCGCACGAGCGATTCATCGCGCATCAGCGCCGAACCCGCAGCGCGGTTGCAGACTTTCTTGGCGGGGCAGCCGAAATTGATGTCGATGATCTGCGCGCCGCGATCCACGTTCTGGCTTGCGGCCTCCGCCATCATCGCCGGGTCGTAACCCGCGATCTGCACGGTCCGCGGGTCCGGTTCGCCGCGATGATCGAGCCGCAGACGCGACTTGGACGTATTCCAGAGCCGGACATCCGAGGTCACCATCTCCGTCGCAGCGAGCCCGGCCCCCATGCGCCGGCAGAGCTGGCGGAACGGCTGGTCGGTCACGCCCGCCATCGGCGCGAGCGCCAGCGGCGCCGCGAGTTCGTAGGGCCCGATCTTCATGGCACGCTGGCCGCCGCCTGGCTCGCGCACAGGACCCCGCCGTCCACCGGCAGGCAGACGTCCATCTCGAAGCCGACTGCTTCCTTGCCCGGGTCCACGATGCGGATTTCGGCGTCCGCGCGCTGGCCGGGCTCCAGCAGCCGCCCCTGGCCCGCGCCCGGCAGGTAGTCGGCCGGGGCGATGTCCCGGATCCCGAGCGTTGCGCCAAAGCGGTCCTGCAATGCGAGCCGCAGGAGCGGCATTGGCTGGGCATAAGGCGCGCGGTTCACGATGCTCGCCCGGAGAAGCAGGCGATCCGCCTGCATCGGGTCGTTGGC
>JANNHT010000066.1:0-27302 GCA_031404555.1 Gammaproteobacteria bacterium | reverse complement strand
GCAAGAGTGGACGACCTAGTGCAGTCGTATGCAAATCAGTTTGCGTTAAATGAAATTGCGAAGTTTTTTGCGCGACACTATCCGCCGCAGACAGTCCGCGGTCGTCTTCACAAACACATTGCCGATGAGCTGCAGCGACTTGGACTTGAACTGACCGTCGAACAGAAAAATGCGGCCATAAAGTTGGCTGCACAGATGATACGTGCCAATCCGAATTGCTGCGAATTGCTCTAGGCGTGATCCGGCGGCACCAGCCAGCGGCTGAAGCCAGGCGAAGCCCGGGGTCAAGTCCGGTATGACTGGCGTCGCCTCTTATCCAACTCCAATCCCAGCAACAACCGCTCGCAACCGGGGGCGCCGCCGCTGGCAACCTACGACGTCTGGTTGATGTGCTGAACCAGTTCGACGGCTTTTGCAGTCCCCACGCTTGAGATTTCCAGTAACAAGCTAGGCCAACGCCTAAAAGAAATGGAGTGCATGGCGATTCCCCGCTGAGCGCGGTTTAGCCTACGCTTCAATCGGCAGATCCAAGCCAATGGCTGGGCTGGGCGAATGGCGGAGAGGGTGGGATTCGAACCCACGTGGGGCGGTAATGCCCCCATCGCATTTCGAGTGCGCGCCGTTGTGACCGCTTCGGTACCTCTCCGTATGAGATTCCGGACGGGCCATCCGCGGCTTCGGACCGGAGACGGTATTCTACAACAATGCAGCCCGAGTCCGCGCAGGCCGCCGCACGGCGAAGGGACATTCGCAGCCGTTTTGGCGTGCCGGCCATTATCGTCATGTCGCTCGTGCTCGGCACCTGTTCCCGGATGCCGGGCACCTATGAACAGGTCCGCCTGCACGGCTTGCTGACGGTCGTCACGCGCAACAGCCCGCTCGCGTATTACGAGGGCGCCGCCGGGCCCGAGGGCCCGGAGTACGAGCTGGCCGCGGGATTCGCGCGCCGGCTCGGCGTCCGGCTGCAGTTCCGGTTCGCGCCGACCGCTGCCGCCGCGCTCGAGGAAGTGCTCCGCCATCGCGCCCACCTGGCGGCGGCCGGCATCGTCGCGACCGAGGAGCGGCAGGCACTCGCACTGTTCGGTCCGGTGTTCCAGCGCATTGACCAGCACATTGTCTATCGCGTGTCGGACCCCCTGCCCCGCTCGCCTGCCGACCTGGTGAAGCGGCGCATCGTCGTCAGCCGCGATTCAACCCACGCTGCGGCGCTCGAGCGGCTCGCCGCCGACTGGCCGGCGCTGTCCTGGACCGTGGTCGACGACAGCGATTCGCTCGACCTGCTCGCGTTGGTGGCCGAGGGCAAGGCCGACGTCACGGTCGCCGATTCGACCGAGTTTTCGCTCGGCCGGCATTTCTATCCGGACCTGCGACCGGCCTTCAAGCTCGCCGAATCGGAAGCGATCGCCTGGGCGCTCGCACCGCAGAGTGGCGACCTGCTGCCGGAAGTCGACCGTTACTTCGCCGAGATCGGCGCGATCGGGCAGCTGGACGAGATCCTCGAGCGGTACCGCCGCTCGCTGGTGCGTTTCGATCGCGTGGATGCGGCGAACTTCGTCGAGGGCGTGCGTCAGCGCCTGCCGCTGTACCAGCCCTGGTTCCTCGAAGCCGCCGCTGAAACCGGCATCGACTGGCGGCTCCTAGCGGCGATCGGCTACCAGGAATCGCGCTGGAATGAGGCCGCGGTGTCGCCGACCGGCGTGCGCGGCCTCATGATGCTGACCGCCGAGACCGCGCAACGCGTCGGCGTGACCAATCGCGACGACCCGCGTGACAGCATCCTGGGCGGCGCGCGCTACCTGCGGCTCATCCGGGAAACGATACCGAAGCGCATCGGCGAACCCGACCGCACCTGGTTTGCGCTCGCCGCCTACAACGTCGGATTCGGGCATCTCGAGGATGCGCGCGTACTGGCGCAGGAGCGCGGCAAGGACCCGGATTCGTGGCCCGACGTGCGCGAGACCCTGCCCTTGCTCGCGAAGGAGCGATGGTTCAAGCACACGCGCCGCGGCTATGCGCGTGGCTGGGAGCCGGTCGGATTCGTGCGCAATGTCCAGACCTACGCAGAGCTCCTGCTCTGGATGTCGTCGGACGAGCCGTCAGCGGCGGGCGGCGAAAAAGCGCTTTAGCAACGCGCCACACTCGTCGGACAGCACGCCGCCGAAGCTGTCGACGCGATGGTTCATCGCGGGCGCGGTTACCAGGTTGAATGCGCTTCCCGCCGCGCCCTGCCGCGGATCCCAGGCGCCGAACACGAGCCGAGCGATGCGCGCGTGGGCGATGGCCGCAGCGCACATCGGGCAGGGCTCGAGCGTCACGTAGAGCGTCGTTCCGGCGAGCCGGTAGTCGCCGACCGCCTGCGCGGCGCTGCGCATCGCGAGGACCTCGGCGTGCGCGGTCGGGTCGCGCAGCACCACCGGCTGGTTCCAGCCCTCGCCGAGGACCTTTTCGTCGCGCACCACGAGAGCGCCGACCGGGACTTCGCCCTCCGCCTGCGCGCGCGCAGCGAGCTCGAGCGCTCGGCGCATCCACGCTTCGTCGCGGCTCTCGGTCATCCGCGGAGCACCGGCGGGACTTTCATGATGCCCTCACCTTGCCATAGCCGGGCGATGCCTGCCCGGACCCGGTCCGCGGCGGTATCGGATTCTTATGCAACACTATTGAATAACTATTACTAACCATATTTGCCTTACTTTGATTCTTTGCATACTATTTGCATCACTATGCAGAAACCGATTCGCAAGTCAGCGGCACCCCCCGCAGGGGGAGTGCTGCCGATCCGCACGATATCCACCCTCACCGGCGTGAATGCGCGGACGCTGCGCGCCTGGGAACGGCGTTACGACCTGGTCCGGCCTCTGCGCACGCCGAAAGGCCACCGGCTCTACACGCACCAGGACGTCGAGCGCATCCGGCGCGTACTGGCGCTCGTCGAGCGCGGCATCCGGATCGGCCGCGTGCGCGACCTGCTCGACGCCGATGCCGCAGCCCGGGAGCAGACCGGGGCGTTCAATCCCTGGCGCGACTACCTCGACCGCATGGCAGCGGCCATCGCGCGATTCGACGAGCCCGAACTCGACCGGATCTACGACGAGGCCCTCTCGATCCGCCCCATCGACCAGATCACGCGCCAGCTGTTGCTGCCGCTCCTCGTGCAGCTCGGTGAGCGCTGGCAGGACATCCCCGGCGCGATTGCCGAGGAACATTTCTTTGCCATGCACCTGCGCAGCAAGCTCGGCGCGCGCCTGCAACATCGCACGCGTCATGCCAAAGGGCCGCGAGTACTCGCCGCCTGCGCGCCGGGCGAACAGCACGAGATCGGATTGCTGCTGTTTGCGCTGGAAGCGCAGGCTCAGGGATTGCGCCCGGTGCTGCTCGGTGCAGACACGCCGCTCGAGGATGTCGCGATCGCCCAGCAGCGCGCAACTTGTGATGCCGTCGTAATCTCCTCCTCCGTCGATCCGGCGCCAGGAATGCTCGAGGATTCTCTGCCTGAACTCGTGCGGCGCGCGCGCGTGCCGGTCTTTGTCGGCGGACTCACGGCACTCCGCCACCGACAGGCCATCTCAGCGGCGGGCGCCACGCCGCTCGGTGTCGAATTGGAAGACGGCATCCGGCTGATCGTCCTTGCGCTCGCACGCGCGGACGCGCAGCCATGAGCGCCGTCGCCCGGCTCGCCATCGACTGGGTCGAACAGGGACTCGTTCCCGATGCGGTGATCCGCGGTGGCATCCGCCGGCTCTGCGAACTGCGACTCCGCCAGATCGCGGCAGGGGACGCTGAGCAATCCGCGGCGATCACCGAACGGTTCCTGGACTCGATGGACCGCGCCGCGATCGCGCTCCTTCCGGAGCGTGCCAACGAACAGCACTACGAAGTGCCGCCCGAATTCTTCGCGCTCGTGCTCGGCCCCAGCCGCAAGTACAGCGCAGCTTGGTGGCCCGCCGGCACGAGCGATCTCGCCACCGCCGAGGCGGCTGCGCTCGCGGCAACCTGCGAGCACGCCGGGCTCGCCGACGGGCAGTCGATACTCGAACTGGGTTGCGGCTGGGGATCGCTCACGCTCTGGATGGCGGAGCACTACCCGAAAAGCCGCATCACGGCGGTGTCGAACTCGCATTCGCAACGCAAGTGGATCGAAGGCGAAGCCACAAGGCGCGGCCTGGCCAATGTTTCCGTGCAGACGGCAGACATGAACGAATTCCAGCCGGACGGGCGCTTCGACCGCATTGTCTCCGTCGAAATGTTCGAGCACATGCGGAACTGGCGCCGGCTGTTCGCTGCGGTGCATGACTGGCTGTTGCCCGGCGGCCGATTCCTGATGCACGTCTTCTGCCATCGCAGCACGCCGTATGCATTTGAAAGCGAGGGTCCGGCCGACTGGATGAGCCGCCATTTCTTCTCGGGCGGCATGATGCCAAGCGACGAGCTCGCGCTGCGCTGCCAGGGCCCGCTTCGCCTGCTGCGGCGCTGGCGCTGGGACGGCCAGCATTACGAAAAGACGGCCAATTCCTGGCTCGCCAATCTGGACGCCCGTCGCGCCGAGGTGCTGCCAGTGCTGGCGGCGGTTTATGGCGGGACGGATGCCACGCAGTGGCTGCAGCGCTGGCGGATCTTCTTCATGGCCTGCGCCGAGTTGTTCGGCTTTCGCGACGGACAGGAATGGTGGGTGAGCCACTACCTGTTTGAACGCGAGGCCCGCGGTAGCGCATGAACGTCGTCATCAACATGCTGCTGTTCCAGGCGGGCTGGTTCGCCTGCGTGCTCGGCGCCGCCCATGACCTGCCATGGCTCGGTGCCGCGGCTGCGGTGGCGATCGTCGCCTGGCACCTGGCACGCGCAATCCGTCCGGCGCGGGAACTGGCCCTGATCGCGACCGCACTCCTCGTCGGCGCGGTGTTCGAAACGCTGTTGTTGAAAACCGGCTGGGTGCGCTACACGACGGGCCTGCTGCTCGAGGGCATCGCGCCCTACTGGATGGTCGCGCTGTGGGCAAACTTCGCGACCACGCTCAATGTCTCGCTGCGGGCGCTCCGATCCTATCTTCCGCTCGCGGCATTGCTCGGTGCCATCGGCGGCCCGGCGGCGTACTGGGCGGGCGCCGGGCTCGGCGCGATGGAGTTTGTCGAAACCGGCCGCGCATTGACCGCCATCGGGCTTGGCTGGGCGATCCTCGCGCCGGCGCTCGTCATGGCGGCGCGCCGGTTTGATGGATACGCCGCGACATGAACATCGTGATGCCGTGGCTCTCCGCCCTGCCCGCCATGATCGGCCTGGCGCTGGTCGCATGGATCATCGCGACGCGCCGCCGCAACGTCGGCCTGGTCGACATCTTCTGGTCCCTGTTCTTCCTGCTGGGCGCCATCGTCATGGCGCTCGCTGACGCGGCGTCCGGGGCGCGCGCCTGGCTCATGCTCGCGCTCGTCACGATCTGGGCACTGCGCCTTGCGATCTACCTTGCGGCACGCAACTGGAACGCGCCCGAGGATCGCCGCTATCGCGCGATCCGCGCACGCAATGAGCCGGGCTTCGCGTGGAAAAGCCTGTTTCTCGTATTCGGCCTGCAGGCCATGCTGGCCTGGCTGATCGCGGCGCCAGTCGCCGCCGCGATCAGTATCGACAGCTCCCTCGGTGCGCTCGACGTCGCCGGGGCCGCGCTCGCCGCGTTCGGCATCGCTTTCGAGACGATTGCGGATGCGGGGCTCGCGCGCTTCAAGGCTGATCCTGCCAATGCCGGGGCCGTGATGACACGGGGACTCTGGCGTTACACGCGGCATCCCAACTATTTCGGCGAGTTCTGTGTGTGGTGGGGCTTCTGGCTCATCGCGCTCGCCGCCGGCGCCTGGTGGACGGTGTTCTCGCCGCTCCTGATGTCGGTGCTGCTGCTTCGGGTCTCAGGTGTCACCCTGCTGGAAAAAGACATCGTCCAACGCCGGCCGGGCTATCGCGACTACGTGGCCCGCACGAATGCGTTCTTTCCGGGACCGCCCCGGGGATCCTGATGCGCCAGTTATTCGCCGTCATCCTGCTCCTCGCGGGACCGTCCGCTTCACACGCGGAATCCAGCGCCTGGAACTTCCGCGTGCTGCTCGATGGCCGCGAGATCGGGCGCCACGAGTTCACGCTGCGGGAGACCGGCGGCGTCGTGCAACTGCAGAGCGACGCGCGCTTCGACGTGCGGTTCCTGTTCATCAGCGCCTGGAGCTATGTCCACCAGGCGGTCGAGCGCTGGGACGGCGATTGCCTGCAATCGCTGGAGTCGCGCACCGAAACCAACGGCAAGCGCCAGACCGTCAGCGCGGCCCGCCGGGACGGCGGGCTCAACGTCGAACACAGGGCCGGAAGCGAGTTCCACGACGGCTGCGTCATGAGCTTCGCCTACTGGAACCCGCAGATACTGAATGCCCGGGCGCTACTGAACGGCCAGAACGGCGAACTTGTTCCCGTACTCATCACGGCACTGGGACCGGAGACGGTCCCGGTGCGTGGACGGCCGGTCGCGGCGACCCGCCATCGCATCAGCGGGCGCGGAGTCCTGATCGATGTCTGGTACGCGGGCGAGCGCTGGATTGCGCTCGAGGCGCAAACCGATGGCGAGCGCCGCCTGCGCTACGAACTGATCTGAGGCAGGAAGCCACCATGCGAAAACACACCCTGTTGCTTGCCGGAATGCTGCTGCTCGCGGCCTGCCGCAATGAGGAACACCCGCCGCTTGCGCTGGCCGGGCCCGTCGACCTCGCCCGCTTCATGGGCGACTGGTACGTCATCGCGAGCATCCCGACGTTCATCGAACGCGATGCATACAACGCCGTCGAGTCCTACCGCCTCGCAGAGGACGGCACGATCGAGACCACGTTCACTTTCCGCGCCGGCGCCTTTGACGGCAAGGAGAAACGCTACACGCCGCGCGGCTTCGTCCGCGAGGGAACCTCGAATGCCGTCTGGGGAATGCGGTTCGTCTGGCCGGTGAAGGCCGACTACCGGATCGCGTATCTCGATGCCGACTACACGCTGACCGTCATCGGCCGCGAGCAGAGGGACTACGTCTGGATCATGGCGCGCACGCCGCAGATCTCCGAGGAGGACTATGGACGGTTGCTGCAGTTCGCCGAGCAGCAGGGCTACGACGTCGCGCAGATCCGCAAGGTCCCACAGCGCTGGGACGACGCACCGGCCGCAAGCGTCGGTCCGCCATGAAGCCGGCATCGATGCCGACCGCGCTGCGCCGCTGGGTGGACAGCGGTGCGGCGGCCCGGGCGGCCGCAGCGACGGTGCCGGCGCGCCGTATCGACTGGCCGCGCGTGCTGCCATTTCTGCTGATGCATGCCGGTTGCTTCGGCGCGTTCTGGGCCGGGACCAGCGCCTTCTCCATCGGCATCGCGGCCGCGCTATTTGCGGTTCGCATGTTCGCGATCACCGCGTTCTACCACCGCTATTTCTCGCACCGCGCATTTCAGACTTCGCGCGCTGCGCAGTTCGTCTTCGCCTTGCTCGGCGCGAGTGCCGTGCAGCGGGGTCCGCTGTGGTGGGCGGCCCACCATCGCCACCACCACGCGCAATCCGACCGGCCGGACGACTGCCACTCGCCGCGCGTGCACGGATTCCTGTGGAGCCACACGGGCTGGTTTCTTGCGCCTGAGAACTTCGCCACGCGCCTGCAACGGGTGCCGGACCTCGAGCGCTTTCCAGAACTGCGCTGGCTCGACCGCTTCGACGTCGCAGTGCCGGCGCTGCTCGGCGCAGCGCTCTATGGGCTGGGCAGCTGGCTTGAAGACACGGCGCCCGGGCTCGGCACCAGCGGCTGGCAATTGTTTGTCTGGGGCTTCTGTATCTCGACGGTCGCGCTGTACCACGCGACCTTCACGATCAACTCCCTCGCCCACCACGTCGGCACGCGCCGCTATGCCACGCGCGACGACTCGCGCAACAACTTGTGGCTCGCGTTGCTGACGTTCGGCGAGGGCTGGCACAACAACCACCATCGCTACCCGGTCGCGGCCCGCCAGGGTTTCTATTGGTGGGAGTTCGATCTCACCTGGTACGCATTGCGACTTCTGGCGGCGCTCGGCATCGTCTGGGACCTGCGCACCGTGCCGCTCGCCGTGCGCGAATCGCACCGTGCCGTGGCGCAGCGGGACGAACCATGAAGATCGCCATCGTCGGTAGCGGCATCGCCGGCAACTGTGTCGCGCACCGTCTGCATGCAGCGCATTTGGTGACCGTCTTTGAGGCGGACCACCGGGTTGGTGGTCATGTCCATACGCACAGCGTCGAACAGGCCGGCCGGCACTACGAAGTGGACACCGGCTTCATCGTCTACAACGAGCGGAACTACCCGCTGTTCACCGCTCTGCTGGATGAGCTGGGCGCTACCACGCAACCGAGCGTCATGAGCTTTTCAGTGCGAAGCGACGCCGACGACTTCGAATACAACGGGGCGACGCTCAATGCCCTCTTTACCCAGCGTCGCAACCTGCTGCGGCCGGCGTTCCTCGCGATGATCCGCGACATCCTGCGCTTCAATCGCCGGGCGTCCGCGCTCCTGAAGGAATCAGGCGGCGAGACTCCCCTCGGCGAGTGGCTGGCACAGGGGCGTTACGGCCGCGCATTCATCGAGCACTACATCGTGCCGATGGGCGCCGCCATCTGGTCCACCGATCCGGACGCGATGCTGGCTTTCCCGGCGCGGTTCTTCCTGCGGTTCCTGCACAACCACGGCCTGCTGGCGCTGAATGACCGTCCGGAATGGCGTGTGATCCAGGGCGGATCCGCGCGCTACGTCGAGCGACTGATCGCGCCGTTTCGCGACCGCATTCGCCTACAGTCGCCGGTGGAATGGATTCGCCGCCTTCCGGGCAGCGTCATCGTCAAAGCGCGCGCCCAGGAAGCCGAGCGTTACGACGCCGTGTTCCTCGCCTGCCACAGCGACCAGGCACTCGCGGTGCTATCAGACCCGAGCGGCGCCGAGCGCGAAGTCCTGTCCGCGATCCGCTATCAGCGCAATGAAGCCGTGCTCCATACGGACTCTCGAATGTTGCCGAAACGGCGGCTCGCCTGGGCCGCCTGGAACTATCACCTGCTGCCCGCGGGGCGCGGGGCCGTGGCTCTCACCTACAACATGAACATCCTCCAGGGACTGGACGCGCCGACGCCAATCCTGGTCACGCTCAATCATGGCGATGCCATCGACCCCTCGCGTGTCATCCGTCGCATGACCTACCACCATCCGCTCTTCACGCCGGCCGCCGTCGCCGCACAGTCGCGCCAGCGCGAGCTGAACGGCGCGCGCGGAACGTATTTCTGCGGCGCGTGGTGGCGGAACGGATTTCACGAAGACGGCGTCGCGAGCGCATTCGAGGCGGTCAACCATTTCGAGGAGGATCATGCACAGCGCGCTTTACACCGGTCGGCTTAGGCATCGGCGCTTTGCGCCGACGCCGCATGCATTCGACTACCGCCTGTGCCTGGCGTGGCTCGATCTCGCGGAGCTCGATTCGGTATTCCGTGGCCGCTGGTTCTGGTCCACCCGAAGGTCCGCGCCCGCCTGGTTCCGCCGCGCGGACTCCCTCGAGGAATCACAGCTGCCACTCGACGAGGTCGTACGTGAACGTGTGCGACGCGAAACGGGCATCAGGCCGGCCGGTCCCGTGCGTCTGCTCGCGCAGCTTCGCACTTTTGGTCACTGCTTCAATCCCGTGAGCTTCTACTACTGCTACGACGCCCCTGGACGGCGGGTTGAGTTCATCGTCGCCGAGATCACCAACACGCCGTGGAATGAGCGTCATGTGTACGTGCTGCGCGCGCCGGACAGTGCCGTGCCGGGCGTGCCCATGCGGTTTCAGCTCGCCAAGGAATTCCACGTCTCGCCGTTCATGCCGATGGACATCGCCTATGACTGGCGCTTCTCGCCGCCAGGCGAACGCCTCGCGGTCCACATGGAGAACCGGCGCGCCGGCAACAAGCTGTTCGACGCGACGCTCACGCTGCGCAGGCGCGAAATGACCGGCCCGAATCTCGCGGTCGCCCTCGCCCGCCATCCTTTCGCGTCGCTGCAAGTGCTCGGACGGATCTACTGGCAGGCGCTGCGCCTGGCGGCCAAGCGGGTCCCATTCCATCCCCATCCTGCAGGACACCGCGCGGAGAAAGCGACTTGAACGACACCACGTTGATCGAACAGTCAGCCAGCCCACAGCGTTCGGCCCCGCTCAGCTCGCTCGCGCGACAGCTGGTCCATGCGCGCCTCGCCACGCTGGAGCAAGGGCGGCTTCGCATCCATGAGCTCGGGGAATGCCAGGCTTTCGGCAAGGCTGCCGGCGGCATCGATGCATCCATCACGGTTCAGGACCCGGCTTTCTACAGCGAGCTTGCATTCGGCGGCACCATCGGCGCCGGCGAGTCCTACATGCTGGGGCACTGGCGGAGCGACGATCTCACGGCGCTGATGCGGCTGATGCTCCGGAACCGCCATGCGCTCGACGCCATGGAAACCGGGCTGGCGCGGATGGCCGCGCCGCTCCGCCGTCTCGCCCACTGGCTGCACCGCAACACGCGCGTCGGCAGTCGCCGAAATATCTCCGCGCACTACGACCTCGGCAATGAGCTGTTCCGGCTGTTTCTCGATGAGACGATGATGTACTCCTGCGCGTACTTCGAACGGCCGGAGATGACGCTCGCCGAGGCATCGACGGCCAAGCTCGACCGGATCTGCCGCAAACTGGCGCTCGGGCCCGGCGATCATGTGCTCGAGATCGGCACTGGTTGGGGCGGCTTCGCGCTCCACGCCGCGGGCCGTTACGGCTGCCGCGTGACGACCACGACGATCTCACCGAGCCAGCACGAACTGGCCTCGCGGCGCGTTCGCGCGGCGGGTCTTCTGGACCGCGTGACGCTGTTGCAGGACGATTATCGAGATCTCGACGGCCAGTATGACAAGCTTGTCTCCATCGAGATGATCGAGGCGGTCGGCCACCAGTATCTCGGCGAATACTTCCGCACCTGTGCAGAGCGACTGCGGCCGGGCGGTCGCATGCTGCTGCAGGCGATCACGATCGCCGACCGTCACTACTTGCGCACGCGCGACGAAGTGGACTTCATCAAACGCTACATCTTCCCCGGCGCCTTCATCCCCGCGGTCAGTCCGATCGCGCAGGCAATGGCGGACTCGAGCGACCTGCGCATCGTGCACCTCGAGGACATCGGACTGCATTACGCGACAACGCTCGCTCGCTGGCGGGATAATTTCTTTGCCCACCTGGACCAGGTGCGCGCCCTCGGCTACCCCGAGAGCTTCATCCGTATGTGGGAATACTACTTCTGCTACTGCGAGGCGGGCTTCGCCGAGCGGCTGCTCGGGAACGTGCAGATGGTGCTGGCGCGGGAGGGCTGACGACGCCGCACCGGCGCAGCTACTCCCACTCGATCGTCGCGGGCGGCTTGCCGGAGATGTCGTAAACGACGCGTGACACGCCCTGCACTTCGTTGACGATGCGGCGCGAGACGACATCGAGGAAATCGTAGGGCAGCCGCGACCAGTGCGCGGTCATGAAGTCGATCGTCTCCACCGCCCGGAGCGCGATGACCCAGTCATAGCGGCGCCCGTCGCCCATGACGGCCACCGAGCGCACCGGCAGGAAGATCGCCATGGCCTGGCTCACCTGGTCGTAGAGCCCGTGCGAGCGCAGCTCCTCGATGAAGATGTGATCGGCGCGGCGGAGCAGGTCGGCGGCTTCGCGGCTCACGCGGCCGAGGATGCGCACGCCGAGTCCGGGTCCCGGAAACGGATGGCGGAACACCATCTCCCGCGGCAGCCCGAGTTCCAGGCCGATGCGGCGGACTTCGTCCTTGAAGAGCTCACGCAGCGGCTCGAGGAGCTTGAGTTGCATGCGCTCCGGCAACCCGCCCACGTTGTGGTGCGACTTGATCACCTGCGCCTTGCCGGTCTTGCCGCCCGCCGACTCGATGACGTCCGGGTAGATCGTGCCCTGGGCGAGCCACTTCACGCCCGCGATCTTTTTCGATTCGTCCTCGAACACCTCGATGAAGAGCCGCCCGATGATCTTGCGCTTGAGCTCCGGATCCGCCTCGTCGCCGAGCGCCGCGAAGAACCGGTCGGCGGCGTCCACGCGGATCACGCGGATGCCGAGATGCTTCGCGAACGTCTCCATGACCTGGTCGCCCTCGCCGAGGCGCAGCAATCCGTGATCGACGAAGACGCAGGTGAGCTGGCGGCCGATCGCGCGGTGCAGGAGCGCCGCGACCACCGAGGAATCCACGCCGCCCGACAGCCCGAGCAGCACCGCGTCGCCGCCGACCTGTTCGCGGATGCGCAGGACAGCGTCGGCGACGATATTGCCGGCGTCCCAGAGCGTATCGCAGCCGCAGATGTCCCGGACGAAGCGCTCGAGGATCGCCCGTCCCGCGCGCGTGTGCGTGACTTCCGGGTGGAACTGCACGCCGTAGAAGCGATCGGCCTCATTCGCCATCGCCGCCAGCGGCGCATTCGCCGTCGATGCGATGGCGAGGAATCCCGGCGGCAGCGACTCGACGCGATCGCCGTGGCTCATCCAGACGTCGAGCAGCGAATCATCGGTCGCATCGGGGTCCGCGATGCCGTCGAGGAGCCGCGACGGCGCCGTGCGGCGAACCCTCGCGTAGCCGAACTCGCGGTGCGTGGACGGCGCCACGCGCCCGCCGAGCTGCGCGGCCATGGTCTGCATGCCGTAGCAGATACCGAGCACCGGCACGCCGAGCGAGAACACCGCTGCCGGCGCCCGCGGCGGGCTCGCGTCGGTGACCGACTCCGGGCCGCCCGACAGGATCACGCCGTGCGCGCCGAAGCGCCGCACGGCGTCGTCGTCCGCGTCCCAGGGCAGGATTTCGCAGTAGACGCCGATCTCGCGCACGCGGCGCGCGATCAGCTGGGTGTACTGGGCGCCGAAATCGAGGATCAGGATCCGGTGGGCGTGGATGTCGGCCTGGGTGGCCTCGAGTCGGGCTGCCATCAACGGATCCGGTAGTTCGGCGCTTCTTTCGTGATGCTGACGTCGTGCACGTGGCTCTCGCGCACGCCTGCGCCGGTGATGCGCACGAACACCGGGCGCGTGCGCATCTGTTCGATGTCCGCACAGCCGGTGTAGCCCATCGCCGCGCGCATGCCGCCGGCGAGCTGGTGCAGGATCGCGACCAGGCTGCCCTTGTAGGGCACGCGGCCCTCGACGCCTTCCGGCACCAGCTTCTCGAGTTCCTCGACCGTGTCCTGGAAATAGCGGTCGCTCGAGCCGTGGCGCTGCGCCATCGCGCCGAGCGAACCCATGCCGCGATACGATTTGTAGGAGGCGCCCTGGTAGAGCTCGACCTCGCCCGGCGATTCCTCGGTACCCGCGAACAGGCCGCCGATCATGACCGAGTGCGCGCCGGCCGCGATCGCCTTGGCGACGTCGCCGGAATAGCGGATGCCGCCGTCCGAGATCAGCGGCACGTCGGTCTTTGCGAGCGCCTCGGCGACCGTCGCGACCGCGGTGATCTGCGGCACGCCGACGCCCGCGATGATGCGCGTCGTGCAGATCGAGCCCGGGCCGATGCCGACCTTGACCGCGTCCACGCCGGCATCCACGAGGGCCTTCGCCGCCTCGGCCGTGACGATGTTGCCGCCGACCACCTGCAGCTGCGGATGCGCCTGCTTGATCTTCACGATGGTCGCGAGCACGCCCTTGGAGTGCCCGTGCGAGGTGTCGACGACCACGACGTCGACGCCCGCGTCCACCAGCTGCGCCACGCGATCGAGCGTGTCTGCCGCCGTGCCAACCGCGGCGCCGGCGCGCAGGCGCCCGTGCTCATCCTTGCAGGCGCGCGGGAAATCGCGGGCCTTCTGGATGTCCTTGACCGTGATCATGCCGCGCAGCCGCCCGTTCTCGTCGACGATCGGCACCTTCTCGATGCGGTGGCGGTGCAGCAGCTGCAGGACTTCCTCGCGCGGCGTGTTCTCGCGCACCGTCACGAGCTTCTCGCGGGGCGTCATGACCTTTGACACCGGCAGGTCGAGCTGGTCCTCGAAGCGGATATCGCGGTGCGTGATGATGCCGACCAGCTGGTTGCCGTCCGCCGTGACCGGCAGGCCGGAGATACCCTTGGCCCGGGTCAGCGCAATCACGTCGCGGATCGTCGCGTCCGGGCGCACCGTGATCGGGTCCTTGATGACGCCACTTTCGTGTTTCTTGACACGGCCGACCTCGCGCGCCTGGTCGGCGGCGGTCATGTTCTTGTGGATGATGCCGATGCCGCCTTCCTGCGCGATCGTGATTGCGAGGCGCGCCTCGGTGACGGTATCCATCGCCGAGGACAGGAACGGCAGGTTGAGCAGGATGCTGCGGGTCAGGCGCGTCGACAGGTCCACCTCGCGCGGCAGCACGTCCGAGTAAGCGGGGACGAGCAGGACGTCGTCGAAGGTGAGTGCTTCCTGGACGATGCGCATGGGCGGATTTCCCGGGGCGGTCCGAATGAAGCGGCGCATTGTACGACGCCGCAGGGCGGTATGACAGGGGCGCGTGCGTCGCGCGGCTCGCATAGCATGGCGCAATGGAGAGCAACCGCGACATCTACACGGTCAGCCGCCTCAATCGCGAAGCGCGCGGGCTGCTCGAAACCGGCCTGCCGTCCCTGTGGATCACCGGCGAGCTGTCCAATGTCTCGCGGCCGGCGTCCGGACACTGGTACTTCACGCTGAAGGACAGCGACGCCCAGGTGCGCTGCGCGATGTTCCGGCAGCGAAACCTCGCGTCCCGCGCCTCGCCGCGGGACGGCCTCCAGGTGCTCCTGCGGGCTCATGTCGGGCTCTACGAGGCGCGCGGCGACTTCCAGCTGGTCGTGGACCACATGGAAGAGGCCGGCGAAGGCGAACTCCGGCGCCAGTTCGAGGCCCTGAAGCTCCGGCTCGCCGCCGAGGGCCTGTTCGACGCCGGCCGCAAGACGGCGCCGCCCCGCTTCCCGCGCAGGATCGGCGTCGTGACATCGGCGACCGGTGCGGCGCTTCGCGACGTGCTCCAGGTCATCCGTCGGCGCTACCCGGCGATGCCGGTCGTGATCTACCCGGTGCCGGTGCAGGGCGCGGGGGCCGCGCGCGAGATCGCCGCCATGCTCGCGCAGGCCGACCGGCGCGCCGAGGTGGACGTCCTCCTGCTGGTGCGCGGCGGCGGCTCGCTCGAGGACCTCTGGGCCTTCAATGATGAAGCGCTGGCGCGCGCCATCGCGGCGCTCCGGCTGCCGCTGATCGCGGGCATCGGGCATGAAGTCGATTTCACGATCGCCGATTTCGTCGCGGATCTGCGCGCGCCGACGCCCTCCGCCGCGGCGGAACTCGCGGTGCCGGACGCATCGCAGTGGCTCGCTGCCTTCGCTGCCGCAGGACGGCGGCTGGCTGCGGCCGCCTCGCGCGGCTCACGCCATCGCCGCGAGGCGCTGTCGCGCAGTGTCCTGCGCCTGCGCGCCCTGCACCCCGCCCAGGCGCTCGCCCAGCGCGCCCAGCGGCTCGACGAACTGCAGCTGCGCGCCCTGGCCGCCACGCGGCGTACGTGGATGCTCGCGACGGCGCGGCTCACCCATGTCGCGGTCGAAGCCCGCATCCGGCCTGCGCTCCGGCACCGGCTCGCGCTTGCCAGCGGGCGCCTGCAGGTCGCCGTGCGCGGTCTCGAGGCGACGAGCCCGCTCGCGACGCTCGCCCGCGGCTACGCGATCGTGACGCGTGCCACCGACGGCGGGCTGGTGACGGACGCCCGGCAGGCGGAACCCGGAACGGAGATCGAGGCACGTCTCGCTCGCGGGCGGCTCCGCGCCCGCGTGACCGGCCGCGACGACTGACTCAGTTGCCGCGGCTGCGGTCGCGCTCGCTGGTACGCCGCTGGCGCGGCGTGAGCGCATTGCGCCTGCCCTCAAACGGATTCTTTTCGCTCCTGAAATCCACGCGCACCGGCGTCCCGTCCAGGCGGAATGCCTCGCGATAGCAGTTCACCAGGTAGCGGCGGTAGTCCTGTGGCGTGCGCTCGGCTTGTGCGCCGTGCACCACGATGATGGGCGGATTGCGCCCGCCCTGATGGGCATACCGCAATCGGATTCGCCGGCCGCGCACCAGCGGCGGCTGGTGCTGGCGCATCGCCGCCTCCAGCACGCGCGTGAGCTCGGGCGTCGGCATGTCGCGCATCGCGGCGGCATAGGCCGAGCGGACGGAGTCCATCATCTCGCCGACGCCACTGCCGTGCAGCGCCGAGATGAAATGTTGTGGCGCGAACTCGAGGAAGCGCAGGCGCTGGGCGAGCTGGCTCTTGATCGCATCGCGCTGCTCGGTCGACACGTGGTCCCACTTGTTGATCGCGAGCACGAGGGCCCGGCCCCGTTCGGCGACGAGTCCCAGGAGCGTCGCATCCTGTTCCGCGACCTGTTCCTGGGCGTCCAGCACGCCGATCACGACGTGGGCCGCGTCAATCGCCTGTAAAGTCTTGATTACACTCCATTTTTCAAGACCTTCCTCGACCTTGGACCGGCGCCGGACACCCGCCGTATCGAACATCAGGTAGCGCTGGCCGTCGCGCTCGAAGGGCACTTCGACCGTGTCCCGCGTCGTGCCGGGTTCGTTGAACGCGATCAGGCGCTCCTCGCCGAGCAGCCGGTTGATGAGCGTCGACTTGCCGACGTTCGGCCGACCGACCACGCAGACGCGGATCGCCTGCGCCGGCCCGGTCGGCTCTTCTGCAGGCACCGGCGCCGGCGGGAAGTCCGCGAGCACCTGCTCGACCAGGTCACCGATGTTCTGGCGATGCGCGGCCGAGATCGCGAATGGTTCGCCGAGTCCGAGCTCGTGGAACTCGGCGACCGCGATCTCGAAGTCCCGCCCCTCGCTTTTGTTGACGACCACGGTGACCGGCTTGCCGCTCCTGCGCAGCACATCGGCCACGAAGCGATCCGTATCGTCGAGGCCCTCCCTGCTGTCCACGAGGAAGAGGACCCGGTCCGCCTCGTCGATCGCGCGCTGGGTCTGCTGCGCCATCAGCTGCAGCACGCCGCGCGGCGACTCGACCAGCCCGCCGGTGTCCACGACGATGAAGCGGTGCGGCTCGACCACGCCGTAACCGTACTTGCGATCGCGCGTGAGCCCGGGCAGGTCCGCGACCAGCGCGTCCTGCGTTCCGGTCAGGGCATTGAAGAGCGTCGACTTGCCGACGTTGGGCCGGCCGACCAGGGCGAGGACCGGCAGCATGGCATGCGGATCCGGGTGGACTCAGCCCGCGCCGAGCGCGTCGGCACGCCAGGCCTGAACGTCGCCGGCATCGGTCTGGATCAGCAGGAACGCTCCCGCCGGGACCGGTGCATTGCTGATGCGCCCGCCGCCGGACTTCGCGCGCGCGAGCAGCTTGCCGGTCGCCGGATCGAGCCAGTGCAGGTAGCCGTCGAAATCGCCGACGACAAGCGTTCCGCCGGAAAGCGAGGGCCCCGTCAGCGAACGGCGCAGGAACTGCTCCTGGCGCCAGATCTCCGTTCCGTCGCGGCGCCGCAGTGCCACGACCGCGCTATCGGCCGTCGTCGCGTACAGGGCGTCGTCGTCGACTGCGAGGCCGCGGTAGCTCGACAGCTCGCGGCTCCACCAGATCTGCCCGCTGTCGAGCGCCAGCATCGCGATCCGGCCCTGGTAGCCGACGACGAACACGTCCGGCCCAACCACGCGAACCGGCGAATCGATGTCCACCAGCCGCTCGATTTCGGTCTTGCCTTTCGACGGCGCAACGGTCGTGTTCCAGAGCAGGTCGCCGCTCGCGAGCGCGAGCGCGACGACGCGGCCGTTGTCGAAGCCGGCGACGACCATGTCCCCGGCGACGACCGGTGCGCCGTTGCCGCGCAGCGTCAATCGCGGCACCTGCTGCTCGTAACTCCAGATCTCCGTCCCGTTATCGCGCCGCAGTCCGCGCAGCCGCCCATCGACTGTCCGGACCACCACGACTTCGGTCGTGATGACGGGCGCCGCCAGCACCTCGCCGCCGGTCCTGGCACGCCAGACCTCCGCGCCGGTTTGCGCATCGAGCGCCACCACGTCGCCCTCCGAGGTGCCCGTCACGACCAGGCCGCTGCCGACCGCAGGGCCGCCGCTCAGCCTGAGTCCGGTTTCAGCCCGCCAGAGTTCGCGGCCGCTGTCGAGTTCCAGCGCCTTGAGGTCGCCGTCATGGCCGGCGACATAGACGCGGCCGTCGGCCAGCACCGGCTGCAGGCCGAGGCGCAGCACGTCCCCGTCGCCGCCACCGACATCCGAGCTCCACACCTGGTCGGTGCGGATGGTCGCGTCGAACTTGACGAGTTCCGCGGGTGGCAGGACGTCCTTCTCCTTGTCGCAGGCCGCGACGAGGATTGCGATCAGGATCCAGCCGATGATCCGGTACGTCTGCATGCCCTACTCCGTCGCCTGGGCGGCGGGAGCCGCCGCAGAGAGTTCGTCGACCTTGAGGCCGAGTAGTTCCGCATCGACCTGCGCGCCGTCCATCGACGGTTCCGCCACGGCGGCCTGCGCTTTGCGATAGGCCTCAAGCGCCGCGGCGCGGTCGCCGCGCGCGAGCAGCACGTCACCGCGAAGGTCCTCGATGCGCGCATCCACGGCTGGCTGGCGCGCCGCCTCGAGCGTCGCGAGCGCGTCGTCATGGCGCCCCAGAGCGAGCTGCACGCGCGCGAGCCGCAGGCGCGCGACCAGGCGCAGGTCCGGATCGTCGGAGCCGTTCGCGACCGTGGCGAGCCGGGTCTCTGCCTGGGCCAGTTCGCCGCCCTCGACGTCCATTCGGGCGAGCAGCAGGGCGGCCTGGTCTGCGTACGGCGTGTCCGCGTACCCGGCGGTGATTTCCGCGCCGATGCGCCGGCCTTCCTCGGCATTGTTCGCCGTGAGCGCCGACAGCATCCCGGTGAATTGGGTCTCGGCCTCGAGCGAGCGGGTCGCTTCGCGCGCCTGCCACCACTGCCAGCCGTACCAGCCGCCGACCGCGAGCGCGACGCCCGTGAACATCCAGATCCAGTTGGCGCGGAACCAGTGCCGAAGCTGTTCGGCCTGCTCGCGTTCCGACAGATACTCGTCGACCATCCTAGTGCCCCGTCCTTTCGTTCTGCAGAAGCCACCCGCCGATCCGCGCCGGCAGTTCGTCCCAGCTACATTCCTGCTGCGGCGAATCGACGCGCAGCGTCTTGATCGCCGCGACCCGGCGCGCGGCCTCGTCATCGCCGACGATGACTGCGAGCGGCGCGCCGCTCTTGTCGGCGCGTTTCATCTGCGCCTTCACGCTGCCGCCGCCGAGGTTGACCTGCACGCCGGCGCCCGGCAGTGCGTCCCGCAACCGGTCTGCCAGCGCGATGCCCGCCCGCTCGGCCTGCGGACCCGCGAGCACCAGGTACACGGCCGGCGTCGCGCCCGGCGCCGGGACACCCGCCGATTGCATCAGGCTCGCGATTCGTTCGATGCCGAGCGCCCAGCCGATGGCCGGGATCGATTCCCCGCCCAGCTGCTCGACCAGGCCATCATAGCGGCCGCCGGAGCAGACGGCATCCTGCGCGCCGAGCGCGTCCGTGGTCCATTCGAAGACGGTGCGCGTGTAGTAGTCGAGCCCCCGCACGAGCCGCGGATCGACCTCGTGCGCGATCCCGCAC
This sequence comes from Gammaproteobacteria bacterium, assembly GCA_031404555.1. Lineage (GTDB taxonomy): Bacteria > Pseudomonadota > Gammaproteobacteria > Steroidobacterales > Steroidobacteraceae > SCUD01. The sequence continues at coordinate 7,643 of JANNHT010000066.1, read as the reverse complement.
TCGGCGAGCAACTCACGAAAGTGCGCGAAGTGCTCGCGCGATCCGTCATCCAGGTGGTCGGTCAGCGCGGGCGCTCCCGCGATCACGTCCGCGAGGGCCGGATTCTTTGAATCGAGGATCCTGAGCGGATTCGACTCGAGGCGGCGCAGGCTGTCGGCATCGAGCGCGGCGCGGTGCGAGCCGAAATAGCCGACCAGCAACTCACGAAAGCGCCGCCGTGACTCGGGCGTGCCGAGCGAGTTGACGCGCAGGCGCACGCCGCCGAGCCCGAGCTTCTTCCACAGCCGCGCCGACAGCTGGATCATTTCAACGTCGATGTCGGGGCCGGCGTAGCCGAAGGCCTCGCAGTCGATCTGGTGGAACTGGCGATAGCGCCCCTGCTGCGGCCGTTCGTGCCGGAACATCGCGCCGGAGGTCCACAGGCGCTGCTTCTGGTTGTGCAGCAGGCCGTGCTCGATCGCGGCCCGCACCAGCCCGGCAGTCGCCTCGGGACGAAGCGCGAGCCAGTCCCCGCCCCGGTCCTCGAAGCGGTACATCTCTTTCTCGACGATGTCGGTGTGCTCGCCGATCGAGCGCTGGAAGAGCTCGGCGTGCTCGACGAGCGGCACGCGCACTTCCTGGTAGCCGTAGTCGGCGAAGAGCTCGCGCGCGCACTGATCGATCCGCTGCCAGTACGGCATCTGGTCCGCGAGCAGGTCGTTCATGCCGCGGACGGCCTGGAATTTCGTGCCCATGACTATCCGCTTCCCGCCGACGTCCACCACCAGAACACCGCGACCAGCAGGATTGCGAACGCGATCGCGGCGACCGGCCAGCCCCAGCTCGCGTGGCTGCGGATCCGCGGCTTCAGGTCGAGCGCCGGCAGGAAGCTCGGCTCTGGGATCGTCTCACCCACGCTGGCGGCCAGGATCTCCGCTTCCGGCACGCCGACCAGCACCGCGTAGTTTCGCAGGTGGCCGCGAGCGAACACCGGCGCACCCAGCAGGGCGAGGCGGTCCTCCTCGAGCGCGAGCACGAGCGCGGCATTGAGCCGCAGCCGCTCGGCGATATCCTCGATCGACAGGCCACGCGCCTCGCGGGCGGTGCGCAGGCGCGCGCCCGGCGATGGGCCGCTCGCGCGCGCATTCATCCGCCGTCCCGGCTCTCGATGTCGTCGAGCACCCGCAGTTGCACGGATCCCGGGAACTCCTTGCGAAGCCGCGCGCTGAAGACGGCCGCCGCCGCATCATCCTTCAGCGCCTTCTCGATCTGGTGGCCGAGCAGCAGGACGTCGGCGGTCGCCGGTGCCGTGGCCAGGAAGCGCTCGATGAAAGCGCGCGCCTGCAGGTGATTGCCGCGGTCGTGCGCAACGCCGGCGAGCTGAACGAAGGTTTCCGGATAGACAGTGCGTACGGCGAGCGCCTGGCGAAGGTACTTCTCGGCCCGCTCGGGTGCGCCGGCGCTGCGCGCGCAGACGCCGGCGTTCGTGAGCGCGACTTCCGGCGTGCTGTAGACCGGATTCGCGGCCGCCTTCAGGAACATCGCCTCGCCCTTTGCGTGCTCCTTGTGGCGGCACAGGAAGGCGCCGAGGGAATTCTGGGCTTCCGGGCTGTCGGCATCGGCGCGCAGCGCCAACCGGAAATGTTTCTCGGCCCGCTTCGTGTCGAGCAGACGCTCATAGACGACGCCCGCCGCGAGCTGCACCGTCAGTTCCTTCGGGTTCTGCAGCAGCGCCTTCTCGATCTTCTCGATTGCGACCAGCAGCTGGTCGCGCTTCATGTACTCGATCGCGAGCCGGGCATTGATCTTGCCGGCTTCCAGGATCGGATCGGGCGGCGGCGCCGTCGACTGGGCCTGGGCCACGGTCGCTACCAGGAGCGCCGCAGCGAACGATATCCACCGGGCGCTCATCCGCGCACCGCGAGCCGGACCAGCTTGCTGCCGAGCCGCACCTGCGTGCGGTCCAGCACCTGTCCGCGCAGCTGCCCGCAGGCGGCATCGATGTCGTCGCCACGGGTCTTGCGTATCGTCGCCATCAGGCCTCCCTGCAACAGCAGGTCGCGAAACCGGCGGATCGCCTCGACGGGCGAGCGGCGGTATTTCGTTCCGGGGAATGTATTGAACGGGATCAGGTTGACCTTTGCATCATGACCGCGGAGCAGCTTCGCGAGTTCCCGCGCGTGAACGGGCTGGTCGTTGACGCCATCCAGCATCGTGTACTCAAAGGTGACGCTGCGCCCATTTTGCCGGTCGAGGTAGTGCCAGCAGGCCGCCAGCAGTTCCGCGATCGGGTGCTTGCGGTTGATCGGCACGAGTTCGTCGCGCAGGCGGTCGTTCGGCGCGTGCAGCGACACGGCGAGCGCGACGTTGCAGTCCTCGGCGAGCCGGAGCAACTGCGGCACCAGGCCCGAGGTCGAGAGCGTCACACGCCGGCGCGACAGGTCGTAGCCGAAGTCATCGAGCATGAGCTGCATCGCGGGCAGCACGTTCCGGTAGTTCGCGAGCGGCTCGCCCATGCCCATCAGCACGACGTTCGAAATGATGCGCTCGCCGTCCGGGTCGAAACCCATCTCGCGGTTGGCGAGCCAGACCTGGCCGATGATCTCCGCGGCGGTCAGGTTGCGGTTGAAACCCTGCGCGCCCGTCGCACAGAAGGAGCAGTCGAGCGCACAGCCGATCTGGCTCGAGATGCAGAGCGTGCCGCGACCCTGTTCCGGGATGAACACAGTCTCGATGACCTGCGTGTTGCCCGCGGCGCCCGGCATGCGGAGCAGCCACTTGCGCGTGCCGTCGGCGGAGGTGCGGTCGGCGACGATCGCAGGCACACGCACCTCGGCGCGCTCGGCGAGCTCGGCGCGGAAGTCCTTCGCGAGATCGGTCATGCGCGCGAAGTCGGCTTCGCCGCGCCGGTAGATCCATTTCAGGAGCTGGCGCGCGCGGAACGGCTTGGCGCCGAAACCGGCGATGAACGCCTCGAGCTCGGGGCGCGGCATCCCGAGCAGGTTGGTGCGTTCCGCTGCCCCGGTCATCGGTTTGTGCTCAGCGCGTTCGGGCGCAGAGCGCCGTCTCGGCAAAGAAGTAGGCAATCTCGCGCGCCGCGTTCTCGGCGCTGTCGGAGCCGTGCACCACGTTCTCCTCGATGCTGGTCGCGAGATCCGCGCGGATCGTGCCGGGCGCCGCCTTCTTCGGGTCGGTCGCGCCCATGACGTCACGATGACGCGACACGGCGGACTCGCCTTCCAGCACCTGCACCATCACCGGGCCCGAGGTCATGTAGGCGCAGAGATCGCGGAAGAACGGGCGTTCGCGGTGCACGGCATAGAAACCCTCGGCCTGGCCCCGGGTCAGGTGCAGCATGCGCGCGCCGATGATCCGAAGCCCCGCAGCCTCAAACCGGCGATACACGTCGCCGATCAGGTTTCGGCCGACGCCGTCGGGCTTCACGATGGACAAGGTGCGCTCTACCGCCATGGGTTCCTCGCGTTCAGAAAGGGTGATTCCGGACCGCGCATTCTACCGCCCGCGCGCCACCCCCGGCAATCGCCGCGTGCTCGGAAGTGCCCGTCCCACAAGGGAAAATCAGACGCTGAAGCTCTCGCCGCAGCCGCATTCGCCGCGCACGTTGGGATTGCGGAAGCGGAAGGCTTCGTTGAGCCCGTGGCGCACGAAATCGACCTCGGTGCCGTCGATCAGCGCGAGGCTGTCGGGGTCGACCAGGACCTTGACGCCCTGGCTGTCGAATATGCGGTCGCCCGGCTGCTGGTCGTCCGCGTAGTTGACGACGTAGGCAAAACCGGAACAGCCAGTCTTGCGCACGCCGAGCCGAAGGCCGATGCCGTGGCCGCGTTCAGACATGAAATGGCGGACTCGATCAGCTGCCGCGGGCGTGAGGGTGATGGCCATCTGGATGTCTATTGTAGCGCACGCGCCGCCGCCCACAGTTCGCTCCAGGCGTCCTCGACGAGCAGCAAGCGGCCGAGTTTTTCGGCCGGAGCGTCGAGTTCTCCCGCGAGCGCCCGCGCGTCGCAGACGGGCGGCGAGGTGATCGCCGACCCGCGCAGCCGCTCCGCCGCCAGGGCCGTGGCCGCGAGCAGGTGCGGACACCCCCAGGCCCGGAATCCGCCGGCGACGACCCGCCCGTTGACGATGCGCGCCTCAAATCGGACCCAGGCGCCGCGCTCGAGTGCCATCGCCTCCCCGGCGATGGGCTGGCCCTCGCCCGCCGGCAGGGGACCGCCACCCGCCAGGTCCCGGAACAGGGCCATGACCCGCGGCGAATAGGCCGGCACCGGCTGACTCATGCGATGCGCTCGAGCGCGCCCGCTGGCAGGACAGCGCGCAACCGGCGAACCGCCTCGACCAGGATCTGTGCAGCGCGGTCGACCTCGGCCGCGGTCGTGCCGCGCCCGAGGCTGATCCGGAGAGAGGCCTGGATCGCGTGATCGGAGAGCCCGAGCGCGCGCAGCACGTAGGACGGTTCCGCCGTCGCGGAGCTGCAGGCCGAGCCGCTCGAGACAGCGACCTGCCCGTCGATCGCGAGCAGCAGACTCTCGCCCTCGATGCCGGCGAATCCGACATTCAGGATGCCCGGTGCCGAGGATTCGACCGCGCCGTTTCGCCAGAGCGGCGCCGCAGGCTGCAGAGACTGCCAGAGCCGTTCGCGCAGCGCGCGAATCCGCACCGGTTCCGTCGCGAGCGCCTTCCGCACGAGGTCGCAGGCAGCGCCGAAACCGGCGATCAGCGGTGTCGCGAGCGTGCCGGCGCGCAGGCCCGCCTCGTGGCCACCGCCGAACTGGAGCGGCTGCAACGCCGGCCGCGGCCGTCGGCGCAGGTACAGCGCGCCGATACCCTTGGGGCCGGACAGCTTATGCGCACAGAAACTCATCAGCGCGACCCCGCTCGCTGCGACGTCGATCGGCAGCCGCCCCGCGCTCTGGGCGGCATCCACGTGCAGCGGCACGCCGCGACCGTTGCAGAGCGCGGCGATCGCGTCGATGTCGGTCAGCGCGCCGGTCTCATTGTTGGCATGCATCAGCGAGACGAGCGCGGTATCGGGCGCCAGCGCCGCGGCGACGTCAGCTTCGCCGATCGCCCCATCGCGGCCGGGCTTGAGCCAGGCCACGCGGCAGCCCTCGCGCTCGAGCTGGCGGCAGGCATCGACTGCGGCGCGATGCTCGACACGGGACGTCACGACATGGCGCATGCCCTTCGGCGCGGCGCGCAGCGTGCCGAGGATCGCGAGATTCACGCTCTCGGTCGCACCCGACGTGAAGACGATCGATTCGGGCGGCGCGCCGATGAGCGCCGCGACCGAGGCGCGCGCGGCGGCGATCCGGCTGGCGGCGCCGCGGCCTTCCGCATGCGCCGAGGCCGCATTGGCCTGGAGCGCGGGATCGCGCAGGCAATCGGCGATCACGTCGGCGACCGCCGGATCGAGCGGCGCGGTCGCCGCATGGTCGAGGTAAATCGGCTCGCGGGCGGCTGTCACCGTCATTCCACCGGCCGCGTGCGCCGCTCGATTGCCGCGAGCAGCCCGCGCAGGATGCGCACCTCGCCGTCATCCGGCGCGGCGCGCGAAACGAGGCGCTGCACGCGCGGCCCGAGCTGGCCGGCATTGCCCTCGTGCATGAAGCCGACCTGCGTCATCACCGATTCGAGATGCGCGGCGAGCGCGGCCATCTCCTTCGCCGTCGCGGGCGGGGCCGGCGCGTCGTTCGCGGCGCCCGTATCGCCGCGGGTCGCCATCAGGATCTCGTAGGCGACGATCTGCACGGCCTGGCCGAGGTTCAGCGACTTGTAGGCGGTGTCCACCGGAATGCGCAGGAGCGCATGGCACCGGGCGAGTTCCTCGTTCGACAGCCCGTTTCGTTCGCCGCCGAACAGCACGGCAACCGGGCGGGTCCGCGCGGCTGCCACGATTTCGGCGGCCGCCTCCCGCACCTCCAGCACGCGGAAATTCGCGTTGCGCGCGCGCGCGCTGGCGCCGATCACGAGCCCGCAGTCGGCGATCGCTGCCTCGATGCTCTCCTCGATCCGCGCACCCCGCAGCACATCCTCGGCGCCGGAGGCTCTGGCGAGGGCCTCCGCGCCGGGAGGCGACGGGGGCCGCACCAGCACGAGCGACGAAAGACCCATATTCTTCAGCGCGCGCGCGCTCGCACCGATGTTGCCCGGATGGGTGGTGTCGACGAGTACGAATCGGATTGCGGCGGACATCGCGATTCCCGGAGAATGGCCGCCATTCTACAGGCGACGGTTCGGGAGCGGTTCATGCACCCTTTGGTCAATATCGCGGTCGGCGCGGCCCGGCGCGCCGGCGAGATGATCGTCCGCAACCTCGATCGGGTGGGCGGCGTGACCGTCACCGAGAAGAGCCGCAACGATTTCGTCAGCGAGGTGGATCGCGCGGCCGAGCAGGCGGCGATCACCGCGATCCGCAAGGCCTATCCGGACCACGGAATCCTCGCGGAGGAAAGCGGCAGCCACGCCGGTGACGAGTACACCTGGGTGATCGACCCGCTCGACGGCACGACCAACTTCCTGCACGCGTTTCCTCAATTCGCGGTGTCGATCTGCTGCCGCCACCGTGGCCGCGGCGAGGCTGCGGTCGTGCTCGACCCGCTGCGGGGCGAAATCTTCACCGCGGCGCGCGGTGACGGTGCGCAGCTCGACGGCCGGCGGCTGCGCGTCTCGCAGCGCCTCGGCCTCGAGGGCGCGCTGATCGGCACCGGCTTTCCGTTTCGCGAGAACAAGCGCTGGCTGAAACCCTATCTCGCGATGCTGGAACTGGTGATGGACCGCACCGCGGGCGTGCGCCGCCCCGGCGCCGCATCACTCGATCTCGCCTATGTCGCCGCGGGGCGTCTCGATGGATTCTGGGAGGTCGGCCTGTCGCCCTGGGATACCGCCGCCGGGCAGCTGCTGATCACGGAATCCGGCGGCCGCGTCGGCACGCTCGCAGGCGAGCCGTATCAGGACGGCGGCAACATCATCGCCGGCACTCCGCACGTGTTCGCCGCACTCGCGGAACTATTCGCTCCGCTGCTCGACGACGAGCTTCGCAAATGAAACCCGGGGCCCTGCTCGCAATCGACAGGGGGCTGGGTTAGAGTCCGCTACGGTTTTGCAGGGGGATCGCCGCATGAGCCTGTTCCGCACCAAGCCCGTCTCGTCCGTGATGGATTCCGACGCCGCAGCGGCGGGCGAACCGACTCTCAAGCGCGTGCTCACGGCGAAGCACCTCGTGATGCTCGGCATCGGCGCGGTGATCGGCGCCGGCATCTTCGTGATGACCGGCAATGCGGCCGCGACCTACGCGGGTCCCGCGATCATCCTCAGTTTTGTGATGGCCGGTGTCGCCTGCGCATTCGCGGGCCTCTGTTACGCGGAGTTTGCGGCCATGTTGCCGGTCTCGGGCAGCGCCTACTCCTATTCGTACGCCACCCTCGGCGAAGTCGTCGCCTGGTTCATCGGCTGGATGCTGGTCCTCGAGTACACGTTCGCGGCGGCGACGGTCGCGGTCGGCTGGTCTGGCTACTTCACCGGCCTGCTCGACACGATCGGCACTGCGCTCGGCACCAGCATCGCGCTGCCGGCGGCGCTTACCAACGCGCCGCTCAACGTGGTTGAGGGCAGGCTCGTGCCGACCGGCGCGCTGATCAACC